>NZ_JAHEHZ010000008.1:9157-30317 GCF_024639605.1 Roseobacter sp.
GCGGGATCGATAATCAATTTCAGCTCCATAAGCTATATGATGGGTAACGCAGGCTACCCTGCCTATACGACTGCGAATGGTGGCATCACGGCGATGACCCGCAGTCTTGCGCGCGAACTGGGGCCTGACGGCATACGGGTGAACGCGCTGGCCCCGGGGTGGGTGCTGACTGAAAAACAGCTCGAAAAATGGGCAACGCCGGAGGGTCTCGCCGCACATCTCGACCGTCAGTGCCTGAAAACTCATCTGGAACCACGCGATATTGTGGATGCCGTGCTTTTCATGGCATCTGCAACCAGCCGCATGATGACCGGGCAGTGCATGGTCGTGGATGGCGGCGTCGTGACAACCGGATAGGAGAGCCATGAGCGCGTCTGTTTTACCAGACTGGATTGCCGTTGACTGGGGCACAACAAACCTGCGGGCCTTTGCCATGCAGGGGGCGACGGTCTTGGATCAGGCGCAGTCGGATCAGGGCATGGGCACGCTTACCACAGACGGATTTGAGCCGGCGCTGCGCGCCCTGATCAGCCCGTGGATTGCCGAAGGCAACCTGCCCGTGATCGCCTGTGGTATGGTCGGGTCGCGCCAGGGCTGGGTAGAGGCCGCCTATCGCGCCGTGCCCTGCTCGCCGCTTGATACGATCCTGACACGCGCCCCGGCCTCAGACGGGCTCGTGGTACATGTGGTCTCCGGGCTGTCGCAGGCCGCACCGCCGGATGTGATGCGCGGAGAAGAAACGCAGATTGCAGGTTTTCTGCAGCTCAATCCGGGCTGGGACGGCGTGATCTGCCTGCCCGGGACCCATACCAAATGGGCGCATCTGAGCGCCGGCGAAGTGGTAAGCTTTCAGACCGTGATGACCGGTGAGCTTTTCGCCCTGCTCGGGAAATCTTCGGTGCTGCGCCACTCGCTTGATCCGGACGGCTGGCACGACGGGGCCTTTGAGGAGGCGGTTGGTGACGCGATAGCGCATCCGGAGAGGCTGGCTGCACGGCTTTTTGGTCTTCGGGCGGGCCAGCTTTTGCATAGCACAGACGGTGCTGTTGCGCGCGCGCGCCTCTCAGGCCTGCTGATCGGGTGCGAACTGGCCGCTACAAAGGCATACTGGCTGGGCCAGAACCTTGCCATTCTTGGCACCGGCGCTCAGGCCCGCGCCTATCGCGATGCGCTCGCCCTGCAGGGCGCAAATGCACTTATTGCCGATACAGACCGCGCGACGCTGGCCGGGCTGACAGCAGCCCGCAGACTACTCAGAGAGGCCACATGACACTTCCCCTCATCGCCATCCTGCGCGGGATCACCCCCGCCGAAGCACCCGACATCTGCGCGGCTCTGATCGACGCCGGCATAACCACCATCGAGGTGCCGCTGAACTCGCCGGACGCGGCCCGAAGCATCGCGGCACTTGTGCGGCTTTACGGCAACCGCGCGCTGATCGGGGCCGGCACGGTGCTCAGCACCGCCGAGGTGCAGACGGTTGCCGGGTCGGGCGGCAGGCTGATCGTCTCGCCAAACTGTGACCCGGAGGTTATCGCGGCGACAAAGGCGCTTGGCATGCAGAGCTGGCCCGGTGTCTTTACCCCGACCGAAGCCTTTGCCGCGATCAGGGCCGGTGCCGACGGGCTCAAGCTCTTTCCGGGTTCCATGGCCGGTCCGTCCGGGCTGCAGGCGATGCGGGCCGTCCTGCCCCCCGGCACTAAAGTTTATGCAGTGGGTGGCGCGGGTCCGGAGAACTTCCCGGAATGGATCGCGGCAGGTGCTGATGGTTTCGGCATCGGCTCGGCCCTCTATAAACCGGGGATGTCAGCTGATGATGTGGCCGCGCGCGCCAAAAACATCGTTGCAGCCTGCACCTCCGCTCTGACATGAGCGCGGGGATGCTGTTGGTGCACGGTTCTGTTGCCGGAATCGTGTCGGGAAAAACTGACCGGACATCTCTGAAGCTACACATCAGGTGTGAGGTTTATAATACTGAATCTGATACAATTTTAATCGATCAGATCGCATGCCAGAAAAGTGTTCCGGCACCTGTGCGTGGTCCCCGCGCAGGCGTAACAACTGAAGCCCGCCCGATCCTTTCAGAACGGCGCACAGTTCCGGAGCCGACATTATGAAACAGTCTCTGGGCGTCTGTTACTACCCTGAACACTGGCCGCGCAGAATGTGGGACAGGGATGCGGCGAACATGGTTGAAGCCGGGCTTTCATGGGTCCGCATCGGCGAGTTTGCGTGGAGCCGGATTGAACCGCAGCCTGGCAGCTTTGACTTTGCCTGGCTGGATGACGCGATTGCGGTACTTTCGCACGCTGGGCTCAGGATCGTACTGGGCACGCCGACCTGTACGCCCCCCGCGTGGATGACCGATAAATTCCCCGATATGTTTGCCCATGACGCGCAGGGGCACACACGCGGTTTCGGCTCACGACGCCATTATTGTTTCAGCCATGCGGGCTACCGCGCCGAGGCCGGGCGGATCGCGGAAATTCTCGGGGACAGGTACGGGCGTGACCCGCGCATACACGCCTGGCAGATTGATAACGAATACGGCTGTCACGACACGGTTCTGTCGTGGTCACCTGCGGCGCAGGACGCTTTCCGCGAATGGCTGGCCGCGAAATACGGCGACACGGATACACTGAATACCGCATGGGGCAACGTCTTCTGGTCGATGGAGTACAGCAGCTTTGATCAGATCGGCCTGCCCAATCTGACGGTGAC
Source organism: Roseobacter sp. (assembly GCF_024639605.1). GTDB lineage: Bacteria > Pseudomonadota > Alphaproteobacteria > Rhodobacterales > Rhodobacteraceae > Roseobacter. Next base: position 11,879 of record NZ_JAHEHZ010000008.1, read on the forward strand.
CCAGCCCAATCCGTCCCATGAACTGGCATTTCGCCGGTTCAGTTCTGATCAGGTCGTGCGCTGGCACGAGGTTCAGGTCGCTGCGCTGCGGGCACGTACGGATGCGCCGCTCATTCACAACTACATGGGCCGGGTGCTGGATTTCGACCATTTCGACGTGGGCCGCTCAATCGATATCGCCAGCTGGGACAGCTACCCGATCGGGTTCCTGTCGGACCGGCTCGACGCTTCGCCTGCGCGCCGCGCGCAGTATCTGCAACAGGGCGACCCGGACATGCAGGCCTTTCACCATGACCTTTATCGCGCTGTGGGACGCGACGGGCGCTGGTGGGTCATGGAGCAACAGCCCGGCCCGGTGAACTGGGCGCCTTACAATCCCGCCCCTCTGCCCGGCATGGTGCGGCTCTGGACCTGGGAGGCCCTCGCTCATGGTGCCGAAGTGGTCAGTTATTTCCGCTGGCGGCAGGCGCCTTTTGCCCAGGAGCAGATGCACGCAGGCCTGCGCCGGCCTGATGACGTACCTGCCCCGGGGCTCGCCGAAGCCGCCCGGGTAGCGGCAGAACTCAGTGAAATGCCTTCGGTTGAACAGGTTCAGGCACCGGTCGCGCTGGTCTTTGATTACCCCTCGGAATGGGCCTGGGCGACGCTGCCTCAGGGCGCTGATTTCAGTTATTTCCGGCTGGTGCTGGATTGCTACCGTGCGCTGCGGCGGTCTGGACTTTCGGTTGATATTCTGCCGTCCTCCGCGACGGATTTCGACGGCTACCAGCTCATTCTGGCGCCGGGTATCGCCTCTGTGCCGGATGCGCTTCTCCATTCTGTCGGGGACATACCTGTTATTTTCGGACCACGAACGAATACGGTGACCCCGGAACTTACGATCCCTGATCCGATGGGACCTGCCGTGCCGGGGCTTGACGTCACGGTCACGCGTGTCGAGAGCCTGCCACCCGGCACCCGGCGTGCCGTTGAAGGCGGTGGTGCTGTGCACCGATGGATGGAGGCGCTGGAAGGGTCCGCAACCTCTGTAATCAGCGATATGCGGGGAGCGCCGGTGCTGGCAGCCGACGGCACAGCCTGTTATCTCGGCGGCTGGCCGGATCCGGACCTGTGGAAGCGCATCATCGCCGCTGTCGCACCGAAGGCCGGTATTAATCTCTCAGACCTGCCTCCGGGTCTCCGGCTGAGGGACACAAAAACCTTAAGATTCGCATTCAATTACGGATCAGAAGCTATTGAATACAATGACAGAAAAATCCCGGCAGCAGGGGTCGCATGGTGGCCGCATCATACCATTGATTCTGCGTAGGCAAGACAGCCGAGCAGTGCCGCTTCATCCCGGGTTATCAGCGAAACACGCACCTGCGCCATCGTCTGTTTGACCGTCGGCTGACCGCCGAGCGCCTGGATAAATACGTCGCGTGCAGGGCTGGCCAGCAAACCGCGCGCCACCGACCCCGCGAGAAAAATCCCGCCGGTTGGCATGTAGAGAAGCCGCAGGTCCTGCACAAAAGCGCCAAGCATGCGTGCGTAGACTTCGGTAGAGGCCAGCGCATCGCTGTCCCCTTCGCCCGCCGCGGCCATGACTTCGCGGGCATCTCGCACCGGGCCGCCGGTTGCAGCGGCATGGAGTTCGGACAGCCCCGGCCCGCGCACTGCATCTTCGGCACAGCGCACCCAGGGCGCCACACCTCCGATATAGGCCTGCATGATCTCCGCCACGCGGGTCGGCAGGCTGCTCAGACCGGCCTCGGCCCTGAGGCAATAGGTCTGCCCGCCCGATTGCAGAACCGGACTTACGTTAAAACCGGTGCCTGCGCCGATGACGAGACGCTGCTCGGATGCGACCACGGGCCCGTCAAGCACCAGGCTGGTGTCGCCCTCTCCCAGCGCATCAAGAGCGTACCCCAGTGCACTGAGATCATTCAGCAAATATACAGGCTTTCCACCGTATGAGTTGCCAAGTTCCGCAGCATTGAAGCTCCAGCCGCGATTGGTCAGACGCGCTGCCCCACCGCTCACCGGGCCGGCCACAGCGACGCTCAGCCCTTCAACGCCCGTGACGCCTGCGCGTTCAAGATAACTGTGTAAAGCACTGTCAAAACTGTCGAAATCGTCATTCTGATAGCGTTTGATCCGCGCGCCATCAATCACGCCGTCCTGTGCTGCGGCAAAACGGACATTTGTACCCCCGACATCGGCCAGAATAAGTGTCATATTTCTGTGTCCTCAGACAAACCGGCTGACGTAATTTTCGAGAATTTCCTGACGGCCCGACCGCGGTTGCGGGTCGATACCGCCCTTCTCGACCTCGGCGGCAATCTCACCGAGCGTCGCGGTGGTGGCCCAGGTCTGAGCAGGCTCGGTGTCCCATCCTGCGTAGCGGTCGGCGCGGGCCGCTTCAAGCCCGCCGTCTTCCAGCATCGCAGCGGCCGCCTTAAAGCCGCGCGCACAGACATCCATCGCACCGGCGTGCGCCGCAATCAGGTCGTTGGGATCAAGGCTCTGACGGCGCAGTTTGGCGTCAAAGTTCGTGCCGCCCGTGGTGAACCCACCGGCTTTAAGCACTTCGTAATAGGCAAGTGCTACCTCCGGCACATTGTTGGGAAACTGATCGGTATCCCAGCCCGACTGGTAGTCATTGCGGTTCATATCGATAGAGCCGAAAATCCCGAGGGCGGCCGCCGTGGCCAGTTCATGCTCAAAGCTGTGGCCGGCCAGAATCGCGTGCCCCTGCTCGATATTGACCTGCACCTCGTCTTCCAGACCGAAGTCCTTGAGAAAACTGTAAACGGTGGCCACATCATAATCATACTGGTGCTTGGTCGGCTCCTGCGGTTTCGGCTCAATAAGGATGGCGCCTTTGAAACCGATGCTGTGCTTATACCCGACGACCATCTGCAGAAACCGGCCGGCCTGTGCGCGTTCGCGGGCGAGATCGGTGTTGAGCAGCGTCTCGTAGCCCTCGCGCCCCCCCCAGAGCACATAATTCTCGCCGCCCAGCTTGTGGGTCGCATCGAGGCAGTTCTTCACCGTCGCGGCGGACCAGGCAAAAACCTCCGGGTCGGGGTTCGTCGCGGCACCGGCCATAAACCGGCGATGCGAAAACAGATTGGCTGTGCCCCAGAGCAGCTTTGTGCCCTGCGCATCCATTTTTTCGCCGATATAGTCGATGATCTCTTCGAAATTTCGTTTGCTTTTCGCAAAACTGTCGCCTTCGGGGCGGATATCGGCATCATGCCAGCAGAAATAGGGCTGCCCCAGCAGCGCGAACATCTCAAAGGCCACATCAGTCTTCAGACGCGCCAGATCCATCGTGTCGCCAAACCAGGGGCGCTCAAAGGTCTGACCGCCAAAGGGGTCGCCACCGGGCCAGGCAAAGCTGTGCCACCAGGCAACCGCAAATCGCAGGTGGTCTTCCATACGCTTGCCCGAGACCACCTCGTCGGGGTCGTAATGGCGGTAGGCCAGCGTGTCGGGTCCGGCATCAGGCGCAAAACGAACGGGGTCGATGCCTTTGAAAAAGTCAGTCATAGGGCCTCCTTGAGGGCGGAACAGACGGCGCGATAACGGGCATGTGCGTCAGAAAACGCAGCCTGCAGCGACGTATCAGGATCAATCCGGCGGTCGACGGGCGGCGGTGTGGCGATCTCGGCACCGGCACCCGTGGCGGCCATCTGCCCCAGCCTTGCGGCACCGAAAGCGCCGCCGAAATCGCCCGCGGCGGGCACATCGACGGGCAGGTTCAGCACAGTGGCCAGCATCTGCAACCAGTGGTCCGACCGGCTGCCGCCGCCCACAGCCACAAGGCTGTCGATCTGCGTGCCGGTACTGCGCAACGCGGCGTAACAATCGGCCAGGGCAAAGCTGATGCCTTCCAGAACCGCGCGGGTGCCGGCGCTGCGGTCGGTGGCGTGGCCGAGGCCAGTGAATGCGCCCCGGGCAGCAGGATCATTATGCGGCGTCCGCTCGCCCCCGAGAAAGGGCAGGAAAACCGTCTCTGAGGGCGCCTGAAGGGCGCCAAGACCGGCTGTGAGGGTCTGGGCATCCGATTGCACAAGGCGTGCATACCAGTTCAGCGCATCGGTGCAGGCCAGGACCACCCCCATCTGGTGCCAGGCACCAGGCAGCGCATGGCAAAAGGTGTGCACAGCACTTGGTGCATCCGGTCGGTAGGCGTCGCTGGCAGCAAAGAGCACCCCGGAAGTGCCCAGAGACAGGAACGCCTGCCCGGGTTCCACAACACCCATGCCCACGGCTGAGGCGGCATTATCGCCTGCTCCGCCCGCAACGACAACGCCCGGGCCAAGGCCCCAGCGTTTCGCAAGCTCAGGCCGCAATTCGCCGGACACATCCGATCCTTCCACAAGACGCGGCATATGCGCCCGGCTGAGCCCGCTTTCATCCAGAAGCCGGTCCGACCAGTCGCGTGCGCCGGTATCCAGCCAGGAGGTGCCCGCAGCATCCGACATCTCCGAGACCGGCTCACCGGTCAGCCAGAAGCGCAGGTAATCCTTTGGCAGCAGAATTTTATCACAGCGCGCAAAAGTCTCAGGCTCACGGGCGCGGACCCAGGCAACCTTCGGCGCGGTGAAGCCCGCAAAGACGATATTGCCGGAAATCTCACGCCAGACCGGGTTCGCATCCATCTGTGCGGCTTCAGCATACGCACGCGTATCGTTCCAGAGCATACAGGGACGCAGCACATCGCCCGCTTTGTCGATCAGCGTCGCGCCATGCATCTGACCGCTGAGCCCGATGCCGCGCACGGCTCCAAGATCCTGCGCGGCCCCCAGTTCAGCCATCACCGCTTCGGCGGCCTGCAGCCAGTCTGAAGGGTTCTGTTCCGACCAGCCGGAGGCCGGACGCTGCACCGACAGAGGCGCCGTCGCCTCAGCCAGAATGGCCTGACTGTCGTCTGTCAGGACGGCTTTCAGCCCTGAGGTGCCGAGATCAAGACCAATATACATGCGCTCAGGCGGCCTTCTCCGGTTTCTTGCCCATGATGATCATCGACAGGATGTCGTCTTCTGTGACATCGCCCACGCGTTCCGTGCCGACCAACTGGCCGTTTTTCATTACCGAAACCCGGTCACAGAGTTCCAGCATTTCGCGGGTGTCGTGGCTGATCAGGAAGATGCCAAGGCCCTGCTTTTTCAGCTCGTGTATCAGTTCGGCCACCATCTGGGTTTCATGCACCCCGAGTGCGGCAGTGGGCTCGTCCATGATCAGGATTTTCGCGTTGAAATAGACCGCGCGGGCAATCGCCACGGACTGCCGCTGCCCCCCCGAGAGTGCAGAGACCGGCTCTTTGAGCTTGCGGAAATTGGGGTTGAGCCGCGCCATGATCCGCGCGGTCTCACTCTCCATTTTGACGTCATCGACAAAGCCCGCCGCCGAGACCAGTTCACGTCCGAGAAAGAGGTTGGACGCCGCATCCAGGTTATCGGCCAGCGCCAGCGTCTGATAGATCGTCTCGATGTTATAGTCGCGCGCATCCCGCGGGCTCTGAATGTCGGCCTTTTCTCCGTTGATCCAGATCTCTCCGCTGTCTTTCTGATAGGCGCCCGAGAGGATCTTGATCAGCGTTGATTTACCGGCACCGTTATGTCCCAGCAGCCCGACGACCTCGCCGGGATAGAGATCGAGGCTGACATGATCAACAGCGCGGATCCCCCCGAAAGATATCGAGATGTCTTTGAGCTGCACCAGCGGGGTCTGAGTTTGGTCTGTCATTGTCTGTCCCCTTACTTGGAATTGCGGCGGTAAAGAATGTCGAGATACACGGCCAGCACAAGGACCGAGCCCACGACAACCTGCTGAATGGCTGCATCAAAGCCGATGAGCACCATGCCGGTCTGCAGCGATTGCATGACCAGTGCGCCGAGGACCGCACCATAGATGGTGCCGACACCGCCCGCCAGAGAGGTGCCGCCGATCACCGCAGCCGCGATCACATAGAGCTCATCCAGTGTGCCGAGCGCGTTGGTCGCGGAGCCGAGACGCGCGGAGGCGACCACGGCCGACAGGCCGGTCAGTGCACCCATCAGGGCGAAAATCTTGACAGTCATGAAGCGTGTGTTGATACCGGCGAGTTCCGCCGCTTCAGGGTTGCCGCCGATGGCATAGACATAGCGGCCAAAGCGGGTGCGTGACATCAGGATGGTCATAAAGATCGCCACCGCCATGAGGATGAGTACCGGAATGGCGAAGCCGTGGCTGATGAAGAGCCCGCCTTCGGGGACAGTGATGCCTTCGGATTCGGCATAGCGGCGCACGATGCCACGCGGCCAGGGATAGGCGTTGACCAGAAGCACAGCCCCGATCACAGCACCACAGCCGACCAGCGCGAGGAATCCCTCGGCCCAGACCGGACGCTGGCGTATGTCGTGCACGCTGCGTTTGCGCCGGCCCATGATGAGCAGGCCGAGAACCGCAGCGCACCCAAGGATACCAATGATCCAGCTGCCGGTTGATCCGATTGCGCCGTAGGGACCACCTCCCAGCAGGGAGAATGTCTCATCCACCGGCGAGATCGTTTCCCCACGTGCCACGAGAAAGGCAGCACCGCGCCAGACAAGCAGGCCGCCAAGGGTGACGATGAACGCAGGGATCTTGCCATATGCAATGAGGGCGCCGTGAAAAGCACCGATAAAGCCGCCGCAAAGCACACCGATGATGATTGCGATAATCCAGATCAGCGGATGCCCGAGGCCCAGGAACTGCGGCAGGATGTTGACCTGCATCACGCCCATGATGATCGCGCAAAAGCCCAGAACCGAGCCCACGGAGAGGTCAATATGGCGCGTGATAATCACCAGGACCATGCCCGTCGCCATAATCCCGATGGAGGCCGTCTGCACCGAGAGGTTCCAAAGGTTGCGCGGCGTCAGAAAGGCGCCAAAGCCGTTAACAAGCTGGCCGTAGACGTGAAACCCGACCCAGATCAGCGCCAGAGCGCCAAGCATACCCAGCAGCCGGGTGTCGATTTCGGTTTCGCGGATGAAGCGGGCGAAGAAACCTTCGTTACTGGTACCGGGGGCGGATTTCTGTGAGGTCTGGTCGCTCATGGCTGGCTCCGGACAGGGTGTGCAGTATGTGCCGCGCAATGGCGCGGGGGGCTGCAGACCGAAAAAATGAGAGTTTGGAGAACCGGGCGCGATCAGTTGCGCGCCCGGTTCCGCAGATCAGCGATCAGCAGCCGGCGACGCCAGCCATCGCACCTTCGCAGACTTTGCTCTGCTCGATGTGGCCGGCATCAATTGCCTTGCTGATGTTGTCTTTTGTGATCGGCGTGGGATCGAGGAAGATTGCGTTCATCTCGACGCCGTTCTCACCACCGGACCATTTCACCGCACCATCGATGTCTTCCATCGCGGTACCGCTTGCGAGCGCCACGGCGATTTTGGCCGCTGCCGCACCGAGATCGCGGGAGTTCTTCCAGACGGACACAGTCTGGGTGCCTCGGGCGACACGGTTCAGAGCCGCGTGATCGCCGTCCTGGCCACCGACCGGAACATCAAGACCCTGCGCGGAGAGGGCCGCAATCGCACCGCCGGCCATGCCGTCGTTCTGCGCCAGAACTGCATCGACCTGGTTATTGTTGGCCGTCAGGATCTGTTCCATGTTCTTTTGTGCGTTGTCAGGCTTCCAGCCATCGGAGAAGGCTTCGCCGACGATGTTGATTTTTCCTGCGGCGACGTCGTCACCGATGACTTCCATCATGCCTTCCAGCAGGAAGCCCGCGTTGGGGTCACCCTTGTCGCCTTTGATGATCGCAAAGTTGCCTTCGGGCTGCGCCTGGGTCACGGCTTCGGCGATGATGCGGCCCACGCCCTTGTTGTCAAAGGTCAGATAGAAGGCGCGCGGGTCTTCGATCAGACGGTCATAGCCCACAACCGGAATGCCTTCGGCATCAGCTTTATCAACCGCGGGGCCGATGGCGTCTTTGTCCATGGCAAGGATGATCAGGGCATCTGCGCCCTGCGCGATCAGCGCTTCGACATCCGACAGCTGTTTTGCGGCAGAGGCCTGCGCGTCGGCGGACATATAGGTCGCACCGGCCGTGGCCAGGGCCGCTTTGATCGCCGCTTCGTCTGTTTTCCAGCGTTCTTCCTGGAAGTTGGACCAGCTGACGCCGACCTTCAGGTCCTGTGCGAGTGCAACTGATGTGAAGGCCGTCGACAGCGCGGCAGCCAGAATAAGGGTCTTTTTCATTGTATCCTCCCGATGGGACAGCTCTTGTGACTGTTCATGCCGAGTCAGATGAACGGCATAAAAGGAAGGATCACGCGTTTTAATTTAGTTGTCAAAATAAAAATGTGCTTGAAATGCGAAAAAATTCGGCAAATCATGGTTTGTGGATGTAAATACCGGGTTTGGCACCTCTGAATCAGGTCTTTATTTTAAGAGGCTGAATAAATGAATGTGGAGATAACGCCCGGAGGTACGGACAGTCCCCCGACCGGCTGCGGTCCGATCCGCCCCGAATCAGAGGGGCCCGGTACAACCCTGCGCCACCGTGTATTCGAGTGTGTGCGTTCTGCCGGTTCGGTTTCAAGGATTGATGTTGCAAAACAACTCGGCGTGAGCCCCGCCTCGATCACTGCCCTTGTGGGGGAACTTCTCGACCTTGGGCTGTTGCAGGAACGCGCGGATGCGTCGCGCACCACGACGCGTGGCCGCCCGCCGGTGGCACTCTCCGTGCAGCCGGATGCAGGCTATGTGGTCGGTATCAAGCTGTCACGGATGCGGCACACGGCGCTGCTTGTGGATGCCGCAGGGCAGCCTCTGGCCGAAGCAAGCCTTGCCTGCAGCGACCGCAGGCGCAGCCTTGATCAGATACTGTCTGAGACCGAAAAAGTGCTCGATACACTGCTCGGGCGTGCCGGGTTGCAGCGTGGTGATATCGCCTGCATCGGGCTGGGCATGCCGGGCATGATCGATCACGCCGCCGGGCGGCTCGTCTGGTCCCCGCTTCTGACAGAGCGCGACCGCCCGTTACGCAGCCTCGCCGAGGATCTTTTCGGCGTCCCGGTCGCGGTGGACAATGACGCCAACCTGGTGACGCTTGCAGAGCTCTGGTTCGGCAAGGGCCGTGCGATGGCGGATTTTGCGGTCGTGACCATAGAACAGGGCGTTGGCATGGGGCTTGTTCTGAACCACCGGCTTTACCGCGGCGCGGGCTCGCTTGGCATGGAGCTGGGCCACACCAAGGTGCAGCTGGACGGGGCGCTGTGCAAATGCGGGCAGCGTGGCTGTCTGGAGGCTTATATCGCCGATTATGCGCTGGTGCGCGAAGCCTCTACTGCGCTGGATGCCTCCGGCAGCGGCAGTACCGCAGATGAAGCGATGCTGGAGCAGCTCTTTGAACAGGCCAAGGCCGGCAATGACGCAGCGAGGGTAATATTCCGGCGCGCGGGGCGGTTTCTGGCACTCGGTCTCGCCAATGTCGTGAACCTGTTCGATCCGTCGCTGATCATCATCGCGGGCGAGCGGATGCAGTACGATTACCTTTATGAAGATGACGTGATCGGTGAGATGCACCGGTTGTCGCTCAACCGCACCGGTCGCGCACCGCAGCAGATCGAGACCCACGCCTGGGGCGATCTGATGTGGGCAAGGGGTGCGGCGGCACTCGCCCTGTCGGAGATTGCCGATGCGATGGCCGAAGGTCGCACATGAAACCGGTCTGCCTTGTCACCGCCCTGCTGATGGCGCAACCGCTTGGCGCGGATGTGCTTTTTGAGGATATCTCCGATAATCTGCCCACCCACACTTATGCCGGAGGCTGGGAGCATTTCGTTGGTGGTGGCGTTGCGGTTTTCGATTGCAACGGCGACGACCTGCCGGATCTGCTTGCCGCTGGTGGAGAGAACCCGGCGCAGCTGATGATCAACGAGGGCAACATGCGGTTTACCGTCGCCCCCCTGCCCGCGCTGACCGCAACCACCGGGGTCTGGCCGCTGGATGCGGATGGTGACGGGCATCTCGATGTGATGGTTCTGCGGCTGGGGGAAAACCAGCTGTTGCGTGGCGACGGGGCCTGCGGGTTCACCCCGGCCAATGCCAGACTTGGTTTTGATGGAGGTGATGCCTGGTCCACCGCTTTCAGCGCGGCCTGGATCGGCGGCACTCTGGTCATGGCGGTGGGCAATTACGTAGACCTTGACGATCCTGCCGGACCCTTTGAGGCCTGCGACAGCAACCAGCTGCACCGCCGGACTGGCGACGGGTTCAGCGCAGAGGTTCTGGCACCGGGACACTGCGCGCTGTCGATGCTGTTTGCGCGGGATGCGACAGGCACCCGGCGTCTGCGCATCTCCAATGACCGGCATTACTATGTGCGCGACGGCTCAGAGCAGATGTATGACCCGGTCGCAGGCAGGTTTCTGGGTCCTGAGGATGGCTGGGAAACGGTGCGTCTCTGGGGCATGGGGATCGCCAGCCGCGATATCACCGGTGACGGACGTGCGGAAGTGATGCTGACCTCAATGGGGGATCAGCTCCTTCAGATCGCAGGGGCCGACGGGCGGTACAACCCCGCACCCTTTTCGCTCGGCACCTATGCGCAGCGGCCGCATCTGGGCGATGACGGGCGGCCCTCGACCGGCTGGCACGCAGAATTTTCCGATGTAAATAACGACGGGCGCAGCGATCTTTTTATCGCCAAGGGCAATGTCGATCAGATGCCCGGCCTTGCAATGGAAGACCCTAACTCGCTGCTCGTCCAGGGGGAGAGCGGCATCTTTTCAGAGGCCTCTGTGGGCGCCGGCGTCGCCAGCATGGCGCGGTCTCGGGGCGCCGCGCTCGCGGATCTTGATCTTGACGGCCTGCCCGACCTGGTGGTCGTGAACCGCCGCGCCCCGATGGAACTTTACCGCAATGTGACACCGGATGCGGGTCATCGGATAGCGGTCAGCCTCAGGGCCCCTGCTCCCAACACCCGGGCCGTTGGCGCGGTGGTGACAGTGACAACCCGGTACGGTGCGCAGGTTCAGGAGGTCACAACAGGCGGCGGCCATGGCGGCGGACAGTCCGGGCCGCTGCATTTCGGAATAGGATCGGCAGAGACAGCAGACGTGACAGTGGAATGGCCCGATGGCAGCGTGACGGGACCCTTGCCCGCAACTGCCGGCACCCGGATAGCGCTCTCGCCCTGACGCTCAGCGGTCGATGGGCAGCCCGCTGGGCACGGCCTCAGGTATGCCAAGCCGGCCCGTAAGCGCCACCGGGTCTGTCAGCGCTTCCAGAAAAGCCACAAGACCGGCCACATCGTCTGCGGTCAGGGTCACGGCTGGCATCGCAATTGCCGCGCGCAAAGCGTCCCGTTCAGCAGCGCTTTCCACATGTTGCCAGTCCTTTGCGCCCGGCAGGTCTGGCAGAGCGACAGACGCGGGGTCAAAGCGCTCAAGACCCGCGACAGGGTCGGCGTGATCAGCAATGAAAGCTGCAAGCTGAGCATGGCTGCCGGTGTGCCCGTAGGGCGCGGTTGCAGTGACATTGCGCAGTGATGGCGTGCGGAACGCATAGGCATCCTCCGCCCGGCCGGTTACCCGCATCCGCCCGGTATCGCGCACGTGGTTTTCGAACCGCGCCGCCTTGCCCGGGCCGAACTGCGGCACGCCGGCTGCATGAAAGCTGTGGTCGGTCTGAAACGGCCCGCTGTGACAATCGCCACATCCGGCGGGGCCGTAAAAGAGATCCATTCCACGAACGGCTTCTGCTTGCAGGGCTGCCTCGCCGCGCAGATGAGCATCAAAGGGGCTGGTGTCTGAGCGCCATTCAAAGGCGATGAAGGCGGCAATCGCATCGGAGATATCGGTAAAGTCAATTCCCTCCTGTCCAGGGAATGCCGCCCGTATCAGCGGCTGATACCCCGGTGTCCCGGCCACCCGTGCGCTCAGCAGTGACCAGGCACCGCCGTCGCCGGTAATCCGGCCCTGCCGGACGGCCGCGGAGACATCGTTTTCGCTGTAGTGGCCGGCCATCTCATCGGCACTCAGCACCGGAAACATCGTCTGCGCGGACAGCAGACTGGCAAAACCGGCGCTCATCTCCGCACCCATGGGTGTGCGCAGCCCGCCCGGTTTATCAGGATCGACCTCGATGCGGCCGTCATGAAAGAGAACTGTAAATTCCCGCGCACCGAGATTGAAAAGCGCCGGCGCATTGCGCGGAATACGCTGTTCAGGCATGTTTTCGGGGTCTGCGCGCCGCTCAGGTCCCAGCCCGGTGCCGCCCTCGCCGATCGACAGAGACACCCCATCCGCCGTGCCGAGCGTCGGATGGTGGCAGGTGGCACAGGAAATATTGCGGTTGCCCGACAGGATCGGGTCGTAAAACAGCATCTGCCCCAGTCGCACCTGCGCCATATCGGTGGCTACATAATCCGCATCGCGCACCGGCTCAGGGGGCGACGCCATGACAACACCGGCGAGGACGAGCATGGCGAGGACAGCAGGCGCGCGCAGCCGGCGACAACTCTCCCTCAACTGAGCGGTGCACCTGATCCCGGACGACCGCGTCACCTTTCAGGTCCGCACATCAGGCCCGGTGCGGCCTGTCAGCGCTTCCATGTCTGTGATCTCAAGCATGGCAGCACGCACATCCGCCAGCGCCGTTTCGGCATCCAGCGAATGATCTCCCTCAGGTCCGGTATATTGTTCAAGATAGGCCCGGATCGTGGCCCCGTCGGTCCCGGTGCCCGACAGGCGCAGAACCGCCCGGCCGCCGCCCTCAAACCCGATGCGCAGACCCTGATTGTGGCTGACCGACCCATCGACCGGATCGTGATAGGAAAAGCTGTCAGCCGAGGTTACTTTCAGGCCTGCGAAAGACTGACCGGTAAGATCAGAGAGCCGGTCTTCGACCCGCGCCATTACCGCGTTCGCAGCCTCTGTGGGCACGGCCTCATAATCGTGGCGCGAATAGTAGTTGCGCCCGAAGGTAGCCCAGTGATCGTTGAGCATGGCCATCACCGGCTTGCCGGTCTCAGCGAGGATATTGAGCCAGAGCAGCACCGCCCAGAGACCATCTTTTTCGCGCACGTGATCAGAGCCGGTTCCGGCACTTTCCTCACCACAGAGCGTGACTTTGCCCGCGTCCAGCAGATTGCCGAAAAACTTCCATCCGGTGGGGGTTTCATAACATGCGATACCCAGCTTTTCCGCGACTTTGTCGCTGGCCGCACTGGTGGGCATGGACCGCGCCACACCAGCCAGTCCGTCTTTATAGCCCGGGGCAAGTGTCGCGTTTGCGGCCAGCACCGCAAGGCTGTCGGAGGGAGTGACATAGATCCCGCGCCCGACGATCATGTTGCGGTCGCCGTCGCCGTCGGAGGCGGCGCCGAAATCGGGGGCTGTGTCCGACATCATCTCGTCCATCAGTGTTTTTGCCCAGACCGGGTTGGGGTCGGGGTGGCCTTTGCCGAAATCCTCCGAGGGCACAGCGTTGATCACGGTACCGCCAGGCGCACCGAGGCTGTCTTCAAGGATTGCAGTGGCATAGGGGCCTGTGACAGCGTGCATGGCGTCAAAGCGCATGGTGAAGCCGGAGGCAAAAAGGGCGCGGATTTTGTCGAAATCAAAAAGCGTATGCATCAGCGCTTCGTAATCCGTGACAGGGTCCACGACCTCGACCGTCATATTGCCCTGTGATGTCGTTCCGACCGCTGCCAGATTCACATCTTCTGCGTCAAGCGTGCGGTATTCCGTGATGCTCTGCGTCTGGTCAAAAATGCCGGCGGTGATGTTTTCCGGCGCCGGTCCACCATTGGCGATATTGTATTTGATGCCGAAATCCGCATCGATCCCGCCGGGGTTGTGGCTGGCCGAAAGCACAAGACCGCCGTCTGTACCGCGCTGGCGGATAAGGTTCGATACGGCCGGCGTTGAGAGCAGACCGCCCTGCCCCACGATGACCTTTGCCGCACCATTGGCAGCGGCCATTTTCAGGATCGTCTGAATGGCCTCGCGGTTGAAAAAGCGCCCGTCGCCGCCGACCACAAAGCTCTTGCCTTCTGCCCCGCCGATCGCATTGAACACTGACTGCACGAAGCATTCCAGATAGCCGGCCTCCATGAATACCCGCGTCTTTTTGCGCAAGCCCGATGTGCCGGGTTTCTGCCCCTCAAAGGGGCCTTTGGAAACGGTAACGACGGTCATCGGTTCTCCTCTCTCTCAGTGTCCTTGTGCGCAGCGGACCGCCCGGCCCGCGCCATGATCGCGGCGGTGCCGGCGAGCCGTGCATCGGCTGCGATTTCTTCGACCGGCAGCGGATAGCGCCGCTGCCAGTTGGGGTGCTCGTGCGTGGTACCCGGCAGGTTCTGAGCCTCGCGCACATCGAGTACATCATCAAGCTGTACCGCAACCATCGCCGTGGCCCCTTCTGCAAGGGCACTATGGACCGCATCACGGCGCGATGCGTCCCCCTCTCCCGGCAGAGCGGCATTCTCAAGTTCGCGGTCGGCACGGGCGCCGGCGACATTCTCCGGCCCGATCCATCCCAGTTTCTCCCACCAGTCGATGTCGTGCCCGCTGCAGTATCCCTGCAGCGTCGGCGTGTCATGTGTGCCGAAACAGGCCAGCGATTGCGGGCGCAGATCCGCAGGATCACGAAAGCAGTGCCGGTCAGTCTTTTCATATTGCAGCACAGTATAGCCATATAATCCGCGACCGGCCATTTCCTCGCGGAAACCGGGCGGCACGAGCCCGAGATCCTCGCCCACCACGGCAGTACCTGCGCGCTGTGCCTCGATCGCGACGATGGCAAGCAGCGGGGCGAAAGGCTGGCGGATGTACCCACCCGGGCTGCCATCATCAGGAATCCAGAAACTTCGGTTCATGCCGAGCACATGATCGATGCGCAAAAGGCCCGCGTGGCGCATGGATTGCGCCAGCACCTGACGCAGCGGTGCGTAGCGGGCAGCGCGCAGCTTACGGGGGGCAAAGCCTGCAAGCTGCCAGTTCTGTCCCGCCGGGCTGAGCTGATCGGGGGGTGCGCCGACTGAGACACCGGCGGCCACGGCATCCTGTCCTGACCAGGCCTCGGCACCGCCACGCCGCGACCCCACGGCGAGGTCGAGATAAAGCCCCAGCGCCATACCCGACGCGCGGGCGTCTGACTGTGCCGCACCAAGCTGCGCATCAGCGATCCACTGCAGCCAGAGGTGAAACCAGGTATCAGGCGCGCCGCCCCGGTCTTCTGCCCCGGCAGAAGTCTGCAGGTCTGCGGGCCAGTGCCGCCAGTCGGCGCCGTGCGTCTCGCTCAGCGTCTCAAAGAGCGCGAAATCCTGCAAGGCCTTGCCGCCTTCCCTACAGAAGGCCGCGAATGCGCGGCGCTGGTCATCGGTCGCGTGATCGCAGAAATGCTGCCAGGCGCTGCGCAAAGCAGTCCGTTGCCAGACCCGGTGCCCCGGATAATCAATCAGGTCGCCCGGCGCGCCGTCATGCGGGCGGAGGGCGGCCCCCGCAAGGTCCTGCGCTGCGATATGCGTCGTGTTCAGAAAGCCACGGTGGGTCGGGGAATAGGGGCTGATCGTGCCTTCATCCGCCCAGCCCAGGGCATGAACAGGGTTGATGCCGAGGAAATGCGCGCCCCGTGCGCCCAGTCCCCGGGCAAGACCCGCAAGATCTGCAAAATCCCCCGGCCCGGAGTTGCGCTCAGAGTGCAGACCGTAAAGTGCCGCCACAACGCCCCAGGTTTTTTCACCTGCGCCCATTTCCATGAGGCCCGGCGTGGCGCAAGGTGCGCTGATAAGGCATATCCGCTGCGTCTGCCCGCCCTGCGAAAGGCGCAGCAGGTGAACGCCTGAGGGCAGCGGCGGCAGAGTAATAAGCCCGCCCTGTGCATGGCCTTCGGCCAGCACCGCACCACCGTCTTCGGCCAGAACATGCCAGTCCGGTGCGCCGGCCGGGCGCAACTCGGTCGGCTGGTCGCATGTGACGACAATATCCTGTGGCAACCAGGCGGCCCCGGCTTCGGCGCGCAGCCCGGCCAGTGTTTCAGCGACCTCGCGGTCCGTGTCCACCTGAAGGCCGTCCGCGCGCAGCAGAGCGCGCTGTGTTTCCGGCAGGATCGGCCGTGTCACACCGTCCAGATCGACAAACTCCGGAAAGACGCCGACCAGATCGCAGAGCGCGCTGAGGGTCTCGTCTGCTGTCATGCCGGACCGGCACCTGCTTCACGCAGTGCCAGCGCCACAACCGCCGGGCCGTCGACGGTCATCTCAGGGTCGCTGAAAGCATCGGTGGCCGGTGCTTCGCGGCTGGTATCCACCGCAATATACCACTCAAAGCCTGCCGGCGCTGCGGGGATGCTGACCTCTGCAGGCCCCTCTTCGCGGTTGAAAACGGCAAAGACTGTGTCATCAGTGACTGCGTGCTCCGGCGCCTCGCCCGATCCGCGATAGGTCACACAAAGACACGACAGCCCCGGGTCCCGCCAGTTCAGCGTTCCGCCGTCGAACCCGCGCCATTCCACATCCGCAAGGCCGTCACCGGGCCGTGTCGCAGCATGCAGAAAACGCGGCTGGCGCACGGCGGGATGCGCCCGCCGGAACGCGGCGAGCTCTGCAAAAAATGTTGTCATCGCATCATCCGCCGCCGGCCAGTCAATCCACGAGATCGCGTTGTCCTGGCAATAGGCGTTATTGTTGCCGCCCTGTGAATTACCGGTCTCGTCACCCGCCAGGATCATCGGCGTTCCCTGCGATAGAAACAGCGTCGCAATCATGTTGCGCTGGCGTCGCCTGCGCCTTTCCAGAATCTGCTCGTCGGCCGTGCCGCCCTCGACGCCGCAGTTGTCGGAATGATTTGCGTTATGGCCGTCCTGGTTTTTCTCTTTGTTCGCCTCGTTATGGCGGCGGTTGTAGGCGGTAATATCCGCAAGCGTGAACCCGTCGTGTGCTGCCAGAAAATTAACCGAAGACCAGGATCGCCGCCCGTCGCGGTCGAACTCGCCCGCCGATCCGGTCAGCCGCGCACCCAGTTCCTGCGCGCTGTGCGCCTCGCCCTTCCAGAAACGTCTGACCGTGTCGCGATAGGCATCATTCCATTCGGCAAAGGGCGGCGGATACTCTCCCAGACGATACCCGCCGGGGCCGATATCCCAGGGCTCGGCAATCAGTTTGACGCCGGCAAGCACCGGATCCTGCCGGATCGCATCAAAGAAACCGCCGCGCGGATCAAAGCCGTGACTTTCGCGTCCCAGCGTCGTGGCCAGATCAAACCGGAAACCGTCAACGCCCATGCTCTGCACCCAGAACCGCAGGCTGTCGAGCACCATGCGCAGCACGTAAGGGTTTGACACATCAACGGTATTACCGGTGCCGGTGTCGTTCACATAATAGCGTGGCTGCCCCTTGATGAGGCGGTAATAAGACGCGTTGTCCAGCCCGCGGTAACAGATCGTCGGGCCACGGTGATCGCCCTCGGCGGTGTGGTTATACACCACGTCGAGAATGACCTCGATGCCGGCGGCATGAAACCGCGCCACCATATCGCGGAAACCGGCGATGCCGGCCGGCCCGAAATAGCGCGGCTCGGGGGCAAAAAAGCCGATCGTGTTGTAACCCCAGTAGTTGCTGAGACCGCGATCGATCAGAAACCCGTCATTGAGAAAGGAATGCACGGGCAAAAGCTCGATTGCGGTCACACCGATCCGGTGCAGATGGTCGATGATGGCCTCCGAGGCGAGCCCTTCATATGTGCCCTGCACATGCTCTGCCACATCCGGGTGCAGGCGTGTGAGCCCTTTCGCGTGGGCTTCATAGATCAGAGTTTCCTCCCAGGGGGTGTCGGGATGATCGCGGATAATGTCAAAGAGCGCCGGATCCGAGATCACGGAGCGCGGCACGAAGGGCGCGGAATCGACCGCAGAAAACGACAGATCACCCGCCCCGGAAGACTTGTCATAGCCCAGAATGCCCGGATTATGAGCCCAGGTTCCATGTATTTCCCGGGTATAGGGATCAAGCAGCAGTTTGTTGGGGTTGAACCGGTGTCCCCGTTCCGGGGCGTAGGCCCCATAGGCGCGGTAACCGTAAAGTGCACCGGGCGACAACCCGGCCACATGCCCGTGCCAGATGTCGCCGGTCCGCTCCGGCAGTGTCAGCCTTGCGGTTTCGCGACTGCCATCCTCAGAGAAGAGGCACAGCTCTATGCTGTCGGCATTGGCAGAAAAGACGGCAAAATTGACCCCGTCGCCAACCGGGTGCGCCCCGGGCCGGTGCGGTGAGCCGCCTGTTATCTGAGTGTTCACTGGCACCTGCCTCGATTGTTACCCGCGCTGACACAGCGCTTTGTATAAGTTCATATAGGCCGCCGCGGACGTATCCCAGCCCACCGGATGCCGCATGGCGCGGCGCATCATGCCCGTCCAGACGCGCGGTTGTGCAAAAAGATCGCAGGTGCGGGTAATCGCATGGACCAGCGCCTGC
>NZ_JAHEHZ010000008.1:30417-45657 GCF_024639605.1 Roseobacter sp.
GGCCGCCGCGGACGTATCCCAGCCCACCGGATGCCGCATGGCGCGGCGCATCATGCCCGTCCAGACGCGCGGTTGTGCAAAAAGATCGCAGGTGCGGGTAATCGCATGGACCAGCGCCTGCACGGTCACCGGGACGAACTGCACGCCGGTGGCAACGCCTGCTGTCAGAGCGGCTTCATTTGCGTCAATCACAGTGTCGGCCAGACCGCCGGTGCGCGCCACGACCGGCAGAGTACCATAGCGCATGCCGTAAAGCTGCGTGAGGCCGCAGGGCTCGAACCGGGACGGGATCAGGATTGCGTCGCTGCCGCCCTGCATCAGATGCGACAGGGGCTCGTCATAGCCGATGATCACGCCGACCGATCCCGGATGCCGGTGGGATGCGGCAACGAAGCCTGCCTCAAGGTTTTTGTCGCCGCTCCCCAGCACTGCAAGGCGCGCACCGCGTGCGACGAGGGCAGGCACCGCATCGAGCAGCAGATCTAGGCCCTTTTGTGTTGTCAGGCGGCTGATCACGCAGAAAAGCGGGCCGGTGGGATCTTGGTCAAGACCAAAGCGGGTGAGAACTGTTTTGCGGTTGATGGCTTTGTTCTTGAGCGCTTTTGCAGAATAGCACGCTGTCAGCGCCCTGTCGGTTTCAGGGTTCCAGACATCGGTGTCGATGCCATTGAGGATACCGGTCAGATCGTCCGCGCGGGCCTGCAAAAGCCCTTCCAGACCCATGCCGAACTCAGGCGTCATCAGCTCTCGCGCATAGGTCGGGCTGACGGTGGTGATCGCATCACACATCGCAAGACCGGCCTTGAGAAACCCCAGACGGCCCCAGAATTCCGCGCCCTCCCGGTCAAAATGGCGCTCATCAAGGCCAAGCCCGGGCATCAGTGCCGGGTCAAACAGCCCCTGAAACGCAATGTTGTGGATGGTCATCAGGGTCGGGGGCACCTTTCCCGGATGCTGGCTGAGATAGGCCGGAATGAGCCCCGCCTGCCAGTCATGCGCATGCACAACATCCGGGCGCCAGCTGTTCACTGCTCCTGTCGCCACATGTGCCGCCACCTGTGAGAGCGCCGCGAAACGCTGTGCGTTATCGGGCCAGTCCGCCCCGTCAGGTCCGAGATAAATCGATCCGGCCCGGTCATAGAGATGCGGCGCATCGAGCAACAAGAGGTCGATGCCTTCGGAAGTGGCCGCCACAAGCGTCGCAGGCCCGCCCATCAGATCCGCTGACTGCCAGACCGCGGTGCCGCCCTTCACAAGCTTTTTCAGTGCCGGATAGGCAGGCAGCATTACGCGCGCCTCCGCACCCAGCGGCTTCAGCGCGCCGGGCACCGCGCCGATCACATCAGCCAGCCCGCCGGTTTTGACAAAGGGCGCGCATTCAGACGCGACAAAAAGGATCTTCACGTCAGAGATCCAGCTTATCGATCATCGGCTGTGTGATCAGGCAAATGCCAGTGTCGGTCCGCCGGAAGCGTTTCGCGTCGAGCTCCGGATCCTCGCCCACCACAAGACCGGTCGGGATGGTCACGCCGCGGTCGATCACGACGTTGGTCAGGCGGGCCTTGCGGTTGATCTCGACATAGGGCATCGCCACCACCCCCTTCAGCTCGGAGTACGAATGCGTGCGCACACCGGTGAAAAGAAAACACCGGTCAAGCTGTGAGCCGGAGATGATGCAGCCCCCCGAGACCATAGACGAGACCGCATGGCCGCGACGGCCTTCTTCGTTGTGGATGAATTTCGCAGGCGGCGTAAGCTCGGAATAGGTCCAGATCGGCCATTCGGTATCATAAAGATCGAGGTCCGGGTCGAAATCCGTCAGATCAATATTGGCCTGCCAGAAAGCATCGACCGTGCCCACGTCACGCCAGTACGAGCCGTCTTCATTATCGGTGCGCACGCAGGACCGGCTGAAGGGATGCGCCACGGCGAGGCCGTTTTTTACAATCCGCGGGATCACATCGCCGCCAAAGTCATGGCCATAGCCCGGATCGGCCGCGCACTCGTCCATGATCCGGAAAAGATATTCCGTCTCAAAGACGTAGATGCCCATACTGGCCAGGGCATGATCAGGATCGTTTGGCATCGCCGGCGGGTCCTTTGGCTTTTCTACGAACTCCAGGATGCGGTCTTCGGTATCAACCGCCATCACGCCAAAGGCGCTCGCCTCCATGCGCGGCACCTCGATACAGCCAACGGTCACATCCGCCCCGCTGTCAACGTGATGCTTGATCATCAGGGAGTAGTCCTGCTTGTAGATGTGATCACCGGCAAGAATGACGATGTATTTCGGCCCATATCCTTCGATGATGTCGCGGTTCTGCGCGACGGCGTCCGCCGTGCCCTTGTACCAGTTTTCATCGTTCATCTGCTGAGAGGCGGGCAGGATATCAAGGCTTTCATTGCGCTCGGCACGGAAAAAGCTCCAGCCGCGCTGCAGGTGGCGGATCAGCGAATGCGCTTTGTACTGCGTGGCCACACCGATCCTGCGAATGCCTGAGTTGACCGCATTGGAGAGCGGAAAATCAATGATCCGGCTTTTGCCACCGAAATACATCGCTGGTTTCGCGCGTCTGTCCGTCAGTTCATAGAGCCGGCTGCCCCGTCCTCCGGCCAGCACGAAAGCCATTGTCTGGTGCGCGAGCCTTTGCGATTCATTGTTCATCGGTCGTCCTCCCTCATTATTTTTGGGTCTCCCGGGCCGGCCGCCTCTCAGCGCTCCAGTTCGAAAAACAGCGTCGTCAGCGGCGGCAGCGTCACAGTGATCGACACAGGGCGACCCGATGCCGCGACCTCTTCTGAATGAACACCCCCCATATTGCCTCGCCCGTCTCCTCCGTAGGCTTCGGCATTCGTGTTAATACGCTCTGCCCACCGACCCGGTTCCGGCACGCCGATCCGACGCGCCGGTCTTTCCACAGGGGTGAAGTTCGACACCACAAGTACAGGCGGCGTGTCACCACTGCCCTTTCGCAACCATACAAGCACGGATTCGTCTGCGTTGTCTTCCTCAACCCACTCAAATCCTTCAGGCTTTGCATCAAGCTCATAAAGCGCGGGCGTAGCGGTATAAAAGCGGTTGAGATCGCGCACGAGGCTCTGCATGCCCCTGTGGAGGCCGTCGTCAAGCAGGTGCCAGTCGAGGCTGCTGTCGTGGTTCCATTCCGCAGGCTGTGCAAACTCGCACCCCATAAAAAGCAGCTTCTTGCCCGGATGGCCCCACATGAACCCGTAATAGGCGCGCAGGTTGGCGAATTTATCCCATCCCTCGCCCGGCATGCGCGCCAGCAGCGAGCCCTTGCCGTGCACAACCTCGTCGTGGCTCAGAGGCAGGATGAAATTCTCACTGAAGGCATAATGCAGCCCGAAGGTCATCTTCGAGTGGTGGAATTTCCGGTGCACCGGATCTTCGGACATGTAGCTCAGCGTATCGTTCATCCAGCCCATGTTCCATTTAAAGCCGAACCCCAGGCCACCCGCATCCGCAGGTGCAGACACACCCGGAAAGGCCGTGGATTCTTCGGCGATGGTCATGATGCCGTCGCTCTCGCCATATGCGGCCGTGTTCATATTTCGCATGAAATCAATAGCTTCGAGGTTCTCGCGCCCGCCATGTCTGTTGGGTACCCACTCGCCTTCCTTGCGCGAGTAATCGCGGTAGAGCATGGAGGCGACCGCATCCACGCGCAGCCCGTCGACGTGATGTTCTTCCAGCCAGTAGAGCGCATTGGCGATCAGGTAGTTCGCCACTTCAGCACGCCCGTAGTTATAGACGAGCGTGTTCCAGTCCGGGTGAAACCCTTCGCGCCGGTCGGCGTGCTCATAAAGGGCGGTTCCGTCGAAACGGCCAAGACCATGCGGGTCTTCGGGGAAGTGGCCCGGCACCCAGTCGAGGATCAGCCCGATATCTGCTGCATGGCAGGCATCCACGAAGGCGCGGAATTCGTCAAATGTGCCATGACGGATCGTGGGTGCAAAGAGCCCGACCGGCTGATAGCCCCATGAGCCGTCAAAGGGGAACTCAGAGACCGGCATCAGCTCCAGATGGGTGAAGCCAAGGTCTTTGGCATAACGGACAAGCTGTTCGGCATGCTCGCGGTAGCTCAGCGGCCTGTTACCCTCTTCCGGTACGCGTCGCCAGGAGCCCAGATGGACCTCATAGACAGAGATCGGCTTGTCGAAACGCTGCACGGCACCACGACGTGACATCCAGGCGTTATCCCGCCAGGTGTACCCGCGGATGTCGCGCACCACCGAGCCCGTGCGCGGCGGATGTTCGGAGCCAAAGCCCACAGGGTCGGCTTTCTGCGGCAACAGTGCTCCGGTTGCATCGAGGATTTCGTATTTATAGATCTCGCCGTCGCCCACACCGGGCATGAAAATCTCCCAGACACCGGTCGCACCGCGTTTGCGCATCGGGTTGCGACGCCCGTCCCACGCGTTGAAATCCCCGATGACCGACACACGCATGGCATTGGGTGCCCAGACGGCAAAATGCGTCCCCGCAACGCCCTGACGGGTCATCACGTGAGCCCCCAGAACTTCCCAGAGCCTGCGATGCGACCCTTCACCGATCAGATGTTCGTCAAGTTCGCCCATGACCGGACCGAAACGGTAAGGATCATCGGCAATCCATGAATGCCCGTCGGCGCTCACCTTCAGATGATACTCAAACGGCTTCCTGCGGCGCGCGGCCACACCTTCAAAAAGCCCCGGCGCATCCCCGACGGCTGCCAGTTCTACGATTTTCCGGCCGGTTCTGACGTCGACTGCCACCACTTCGGAAGCGCCGGGCACAAGGGCGCGCAACGTGAGTTTTCCGTTCACTTCGTGCAGGCCGAGAACCGAAAAGGGATCGGCATGACGGCCTGCGAGAAGGTCATGTTTGTCGTGATCTGAGAGGCTCATCGTCTGCGCTCCTTTGTCTTTGATCGCGGCCGCTCAGGCCACGTCGCGGTCTCCGGACCCGGTGGCCAGCATGCTGCGCACGTTCCAGATGTCGCGTGCGTAACCGTTGATTGTCCGGTCCGAGGAGAACCAGCCGACGCGCGCGGTGTTCAACGCCGCGAGCCGGGTCCATGACCGTGCATCCGCGAAAGCTGTGTCCACCACCCGCTGGGTGTCGAAATAGCTGTCAAAATCGCAGGTCACGAGGAAATAGTCGTGGTTGAACAGACCATCCACGAGCCCGGCGTAACGATCTTTTTCGGACGGCGAGAAGACACCTGAACGGATCTGCTCCAGCACCCGGCCAAGGCGCGGACTGGCAGCGATCGCATTGCGGGCATAATCAGGTTCCATCCGGCGGGCGGCAACCTCTGCGGCGGTGAGGCCAAAGAGAAAGAAGTTCTCCGCCCCGACGCAATCTCGGATTTCGACATTGGCACCGTCGAGCGTGCCGATCGTGGGCGCGCCGTTCAGAGCAAATTTCATGTTGCCGGTGCCGGAGGCTTCCTTGCCGGCGGTTGAGATCTGCTCGCTCAGATCAGTGGCCGGGATAAGCACCTCGGCCATAGAGACGTTATAGTTTTCCGGATACACGACCTGCAGCAGGCCCCTGGTGGCCGGGTCCTTGTTAATCATTGCACCAACGTCATTGATCAGGCGGATAATCTCTTTGGCCACGACATACCCCGGTGCCGCCTTGCCACCAAAGATTTTGACGCGGGGTGTCCGGTTGTTGTCCGGGTTGTCGCGGATCTCGTTCCAGAGGGCCACGGTTTCCAGCAGGTTCATCAACTGGCGTTTATATTCGTGGATGCGTTTGATCTGCACGTCGAACATGGCTGCAGGGTCCACAGAAACACCGTCACGGGCTTTGAGCCAGTCAGACAGACGTGCCTTGTTGGTGTCTTTCGCAGCCTGAAACCGGTCAATAAAGGCTGCGTCATCCAGATGAGCATTAAGGCCCTGCAGCTTCTCCAGATCATCGGGCCAGGCCGTACCGATTGTATCGTTGATCAGTTCGCGCAACGGCGGGTTGCAGGCGTAAAGCCAGCGGCGCGGCGTGATGCCGTTGGTCTGGTTTACGATCCGCCCCGGATAGGCCTTGTGCAGGTCGGCAAAGACGGTTTCCTTCACCAGCTCGGAATGCAGGGCCGAGACGCCGTTGACGTGATGGGCCATAACAAAGGCCAGCTCTCCCATCTTGATTTCACTGTGCTCGATGATGCGTACCTGCTCGCCGGCTTCGGCGAAATGCGCGGCCTCGATAAGCTGGATGATGCGGTGATGACGCGGCAGAACCCGGGCAAAGAGGTCCTCGGGCCAGCGTTCCAGCGCCTCTGGCAGCAGCGTGTGATTGGTATAGGCCAGACACCCGCGCGCGGTGCGGATGGCATCCGAAACCTCAAAACTGTGCAGATCCATCAGGATGCGCACCAGTTCTGGTCCGGCAATAGCGGGGTGGGTATCGTTCAGCTGGATCGCCACATAGTCGGGCAGCGATTTCAGATCGCCTCCCTCGCTGAGGAACCGGCGCACAAGGTCCTGCAGGGACGCGGAAGTGAAGAAGTATTCCTGCTTGAGGCGCAGTTCCTTGCCCACATCCGTTGTGTCGTCGGGGTAAAGCACACGGCTGATTGTGCGGGCGAGCGCCTCAGGTGCGCTCGCGGCGATATAATCCCCGCGGTTGAAGCTTTCGAGGTCAAAGTTGCGGTCGGGCTTGGCGGCCCACAGGCGCAGCGTGTTGGCCCAGCGACCCTGCCAGCCGACCACGGGCGTGTCAAAGGCCGAGGCGATAACGGTTTCTTCGGGGTGCCAGACGGTCTTGCCGTCCTCATCGGCCACATGGCCGCCGAAAAGGATCGGGTAGTTCACTTCGGGGCGCTCGAACTCCCAGGCGTGGCGTTGTTCAAGCCATGTCTCGGCGGTCTCGATCTGCACACCCTTGTCGAAATGCTGCTCAAAAAGCCCGTGCTCATAACGGATGCCGTAGCCATAGGCGGGGATGCCGAGGGTCGACAGCGAATCCATAAAGCAGGCGGCCAGCCGCCCCAGCCCGCCGTTGCCAAGCGCCGCGTCAGGCTCATCCGCGACGACCTTTTCATAGCTCTGGCCAAGACTTGCCAGCGCTTCGGCCGCCACCTCATCCATCTGCAGATTGACCGCGACATCCTCAATCAGACGCCCGATCAGAAATTCCATCGACAGGTAATAGACGCGCTTGCCGCGGGCCTCATAGGTCTTGCGTGTGCTCTCAAACCAGGGATCGACCACCAGATCTCGCAGCGCCAGCGACAGCGACATGCGCCAGTCATAAAGCGATGCGTGAGGGGCATCCTTGCCCAGCGAGGTTTTGAGGTGCTGCAGAACAGACGCTGCAAAATCCTGCGCCGAAACGGGGGGGGTATTGGGTGAAGACATTGTATCTCTTTGCTCTCATTCCGGACCCCTCCACGGGGGTCGGTGATATCGGTGATCCGATGTGTTTGCGTCAGTCCGGGTCAGGCCAGTTCAGTTCATGTGCCCAGGGCGGGTTGGCCCCTGCCCGCGAGACAGTAACGGCGGCCACGCGCGCGCCATGCTCAAGGGCGGATTTCATCAGGGGCCCGTCAATTTCATCCAGACCTGCGCGCGTCAGCAAGCCGTCTGATGCAAGTGCGGCCAGTACGCCCGCATTGAACGTATCACCCGCACCCACAGTGTCCACCACCTCGACCCGGCGCGCAGGAGCATTAACCATGGTTCCGTCTGAAAAAGAGGCAAATGCGCCTTCTCTGCCCCGGGTCACGATCACGATTTTTGGCCCCCGGGCGGCGATGGCCGATGCTTTTTCGGTGAGCGGGCCCGGTCCTGGCAGGATCCATTCCAGATCCTCGTCGGACACTTTCAGGATGCCGGTCCGCCGGATCATCGCGTCCAGACGTGCACGATACCGGTCCTCGTCCCGGATGAAACCGGGACGGATATTGGGATCCATCACAATGAGGCGCTCGCCTGCGTCGCGCATCGCAAGCGCTGCATAGAAATCAGCACAAGGCTCGCTGATCAGGCTGATGCCGCCGAAGTAGAGCGCGCCGATATCATCCGGAAGATCGGGCAACTGGTCGGGAAAGAGCGACCTTCCGGCGGTGTTCTCATCATAAAACGTATAGGTCGCATGGCCGTCAGTCAGACGCACAAAGGCCAGCGTCGTGGGACGATCAGACAGAATACAGAACCGGGTATCCACCTTGCTGTGGCCAAGCGTTTCGCGCAGCTGCTCGCCGAAGAGATCCGTTGAAAGACCGGTCAGGAAACCTGTGGGCACGTCAAGCCTGCCAAGCGCCACGGCAGTGTTGAAGACCGCGCCGCCCGAATGGGGCACGAAGCCTGTGCCGCCCGCCTGCACAGGGGCGGGGATCATGTCGATCAGAGCTTCTCCGCAGCACAAAATCATATCGTCGTTCCCGGCTCAGCGCCTTGCAGCGCGGCCGCCTTTTGTTGTCCGGCACTCCCGCCAAAGCACCTTTTATCCCGTTGCTCCGGGGCGGTTGCTCCGGTTCCTGGCGGTTATAAGACCCGCGTCAACGCAGGCAAGGTCTTTGCATGCGTCATCATCGCGCTGTTTCAGCGACCAAGCGTCGAGGCCTCCCGCGCCAGCGCCTCAATCCCGGCCCAGTCGCCGGAGGCCACCAGATCGGCGGGTGCGACCCAGCTGCCGCCCGCGCAGACCACATTCGGGAGCGACAGATAGTCGATCGCGTTCGACGGGCTGACCCCCCCTGTCGGGCAGAAAGAGACCTGCGGAAGCGGTGCGCCGATGGCTTTGAGGGCCGGTGCGCCGCCCGAGGCTTCTGCGGGGAAAAACTTCAGCATGTCATAGCCACGCTCCAGAAGCTTCATCGCCTCCGTTGCGGTCGCGGCCCCGGCCAGCAGTGGCAGGTCCATCGCCTCACAGGCATCAATGAGGGCATCTGTGGCACCGGGGGACACCCCGAATGTCGCACCCGCATCTTTGGCCGCCCGCACATCTTCGGGCGTGATCAGCGTGCCGGCACCCACAACGCCGCCTTTGACTTTGGCCATCTCAGCGATGACTTCAAGTGCCGCCGGCGTGCGCAGCGTGACCTCAAGCGCCGGCAACCCACCGGCAACAAGCGCTTCGGCCAGCGGGCGCGCGTGGCTTGCGTCTTTGACCACCAGCACCGGTACGATGGGCGCCATACCGCAGATTTCGCGGGCGCGCTTGCTTGCGTCTTTCGGGGTCATCTGAAACTCCTCCTAAAAGAGCGCGCAGGCGCCGGTGTCTGCCGTGCCGACCTGACGTCTGAAAGCCGCAAAAAGCTCGCGGCCGAGCCCGTGTTCATTGTCCGACAGATCGGCGGTGGCAGCGGGCCGGTCAGCCACGCCTTTGGTGATGATATCCAGCACGCCGGATTTCGCATCGACCCGGACGATATCCCCGTCTTCAAGCTTGCTGATCGCTCCGCCGTCGAGGGCCTCGGGACTTACGTGAATGGCTGCCGGCACCGAACCAGACGCACCGGACATCCGACCATCCGTTACGAGGGCTACATTGATGCCTTTGGCCTGCAGGTTCTTCAGCAGCGGTGTCAGGCTGTGCAGTTCCGGCATGCCATTGGCTTTCGGGCCCTGGAAACGCACGACAACAACCGTGTCGCTGGTTATCTCCTGCGCGCGGCAGGCCGCTTTGACGCTCTCCTGATCGTGGAATACGCGTACGGGGGCTTCGATCACCTGATGCTCTTCTTTCACCGCAGAGACCTTCATCACCGCGTTGCCGAGGCTTCCGTTGAGCCGTCTCAGCCCGCCTGTCGCCTGAAAAGGCTCAGCCGCTGGGCGCACGATTTTCTCGTTAAGGCTTTTGGTGGTGCCCGGCTCCCAGACCGCTTTGCCATCGCGCAGTTTCGGCTCCTGCGTGTAAAGCTCCAGCCCGCCGCCAGCGACGGTTTTAGTATCATCGTGCAGCAGACCGGCGCCCAGCAGCTCGTGGATCATATAGCCCAGACCACCTGCAGCGTGGAAATGATTCACATCCGCCAGTCCGTTGGGATAGACCCGTGCCAGAAGCGGCGTGACGTCGGAAATCTCGGAGAAATCCTGCCAGTCAAGGATGATCCCCCCTGCCCGGGCCATCGCTACAAGGTGAATGAGCAGATTGGTCGACCCGCCCGTGGCGTTAAGCCCGACGATCCCGTTCACAAAGGCCTTCTCATCCAGGATATCGCAGACCGGTGTATAGTCGTTGCCCAGATCCGAGAGTGACAACGCCCGGCGCGCGCCCTCTTTGGTCAGAGCATCGCGCAGCCCGGTGTTGGGCGTAACGAAGCTGCTGCCGGGCAGGTGCAGGCCCATAAATTCCATCAGCATCTGATTGGTATTGGCGGTGCCGTAAAACGTGCAGGTGCCCGGCCCGTGATAGGCGCCCATTTCGGCGGCCATCAGCTCGTCGCGCCCCACCTCGCCGGCGGCGAATTTCTGGCGGACCTGGCTTTTTTCTTCGTTGGACAGACCCGAGGTCATCGGCCCTGCCGGCAGAAAGACCGTGGGTACATGCCCGAAAGTCTGAGCCGCGATGACCAGCCCGGGCACGATCTTGTCGCAGACACCCAGATATACCGCTGCATCGAAGGTATTGTGGCTCATTGCCACCGCCGTCGCCATGGCGATCACGTCGCGCGAAAACAGGCTGAGCTCCATGCCGGGCTCGCCCTGTGTGACACCGTCGCACATCGCAGGCACGCCGCCTGCCACCTGTGCTGTGCCGCCCGCCTCGCGCGCGGCGTCGCGGATGAGTTCGGGAAACCGCTCAAATGGCTGATGGGCGGAGAGCATATCGTTGTAAGTCGTGACGATGCCCAGGTTGCCCGCACTTTTATGCACCAGCGCGTCCTGGTCGCGTCCTGCACCGGCATAGGCATGTGCCTGACCGCTGCAGCTGAGATGCGCGCGCGCCGGTCCTTTGACCCGCGCGGCCTGCATCCGCCCGAGATAATCCCCGCGCGGACCTGCGCTGCGCTCGATAATGCGGTCTGTGACCCGAGAAATCGTATCGTTTAATGACATCTGTCCGCCTCCTTCAGGATGCGTGGACCGGGCCCGCGGCCCGCGTCAGGTTTTTGACAGGTCCGCCAGTCTGCGGCCTGTATCGATCATGCGGTTGGCAAAACCCCACTCGTTATCATACCAGCTCACAACCCGGATCAGCCCGTCTTTGGTCACGCTGGTCTGTGCGGGCGCAAAGGTCGAGGAATGCGGATCGTGATTGAAATCGATCGAGACAAGCGGCTCGGGCGCATAGCCCAGAACCCCTTTGAGCGCGCCCTCGGAGGCTTCTTTCATCGCGTCGTTGATGGCCTCTTTCGTGGTGGTTTTTTCAGGCATGAAGGTGAGATCCACAAGCGACACGTTGGGGGTCGGCACCCGGATCGCGGAGCCTTCAAGCCGGCCTTCCAGATGCGGCAGCACCAGTGAAATCGCCCGCGCCGCACCGGTGGAGGTTGGCACCATCGACAGCGCTGCGGCCCGTCCGCGATATGGATCTTTATGCGCTGAATCGTGCGACGGCTGATCCCCGGTATACGCGTGTATGGTCGTCATATAGCCGGTTTTGATGCCCACAAGCTGGTCAAGCACATGCGCAACCGGTGCGAGGCAATTGGTGGTACAGGACGCGTTAGAGACAATCACATCGTCTTTGGTCAGGTCCTTGTCATTCACACCAAAGACCACGGTGCGATCCACATCTGTACCGGGCGCCGAGATCAGAACCCGTTTCGAGCCGTTCTCAAGGTGGGCCGCAGCCGCATCCCGTTTGGTGAAAAACCCGGTGCACTCCATTGCCACGTCGACCCCGTCCCAGGGCAGTTCGGCGGGGTTGCGGATCGCGGTGACAGTGATTTCTTTGCCGTTGACCACCAGCGCGTCGCCTTTGACGGAGACCTCTCCGGGGAAGCGACCATGTATGGAATCGTATTTCAGCAGATGCGCCAGCGTTTCAGGCGAAGCCAGATCATTAATCGCGATCACTTCGACGTCGGTCACGTTATTTTCGATGATCGCGCGCAGCACGCCGCGACCAATACGTCCGAAACCGTTGATTGCTGTTGAATGTGACATCGTGGTCCTCCTGAAAGGTCATGCCGTGCCGGGATCTCCCCGGTCGCGGCTGTTTGTTAGCGCTAACGAACATATTCTACACGAAAGTGCAATGGTTGATTCAGCACATAGCGGCCAAAAAGTGCGTCATGAGTGCGCAGGTGGGTTATTCGGTTGTGCAACATAATCCTGTCCGGTTGCCGGGTCACCGGTATCCTGATGACATAACGCGCGCCGGACCAGTCCCGGCTCCCCGGTTCGTGCTTGATACGTCAGTTTACATAGCCTGACGCATGGCCCGGACCAGTTCATCCGGGCTCAGAGTGCAGGGGTTTGCCTTCATGGATGACGCCCCGGCTGCCTCAGCGGCGATTGCATCGAGGTCTGTGTCAGATGTGACCCAGCCATCCAGACGTGGCATCTGCCAGGTGTCGAGAATGTGCCCGAGACCTGAAAAAACGTCCGCGGTATCCGTCTGAAACGCCGCCCCGAGCCAGTTCCGGACCATATCGAACCGCATCTGCGCTTCCGGGACAGTGGCCATGCGAGCCGCATTCGCTGCCAGCACCGGACCGAGAAGCCGCCCGCAGATCAGACCATGCGGTGCGCCAAGACGCCCCCCCAGCACACCGGCGAGACCGTGCACCGCGCCAAGCCCGGCGTTGGCCAGCGCCAGACCGCCTGCCAGGCTGCACCACGCCATCGCGTCCCGTGCGTCCTGATCCTCGCCCTGTTCCAGCCGCGCGAGAGCCCGCAGCCCGGCCGGAATGGCCGCCTCGCAAAGCGCATCCGTCATCGGATTGGCGCGGGTGCTGAGCCAGGGCTCGATACACTGCGTCACCGCATCGAGCCCGGAGGCCAGCGTGACCTGCCGCGGCGCATGATCGGTCAGAGCAGGATCGACAATTGCCACGTCGGGCAGCATCCGGTCATCACGAAGGCTGACCTTACGGCCCGCTTCAGGCACCGAGATCACGGCATTCTTAGTAACTTCCGCCCCGGTACCTGCGGTTGTGGGCAGCGCAACAAAGGGCAAGGGTGGTGCCGTCAGGGGTTTTCCGGCACCGACACCTTCGAGGTGGTCGAGGACCGGCGCGTTGCCCGGCAGCAACGCGGCCACGGCCTTGCCCATATCGATCACAGCACCGCCCCCGACAGATACGACGACCTCTGCGCCGGCGGACCGCCCGGCGTCAAGAGCCGCCTCCAGTGCCGGCAGATCGGGCTCGGCGCGGCAGAAAACTGTCGTCACACCGGCGCCGGCCGCGCCAAGAGCCACCTCAAACCCGTCGACCCAGGGCACAGATCCGCCGCGCACGAGCAGTACGTTTTTGCCGAAGCCGGTGACGGCCGCGACCGCCTGATCTGCGGTGTCACGGCCGAAGATAATTCTGCCGGCGGTCAGAAAGCTGAAAGGGGTCATCGTCCCTGCCTTTCGGTGGGCTGTCAGTACGCGAGGGTGGATTTCACTGCGCGCTGCCAGTTGCCGTATTTTGCTGCGCGATCAGCCTCATGCATCTTTGGTGAGAACGTACGCTCCAGCCGCCAACTGTCGGCAAATCCTTTGATATCGGGATAAAGCCCTGCGCGCTGTCCGGCGAGCCAGGCGACACCAAGGGCCGTTGTCTCCAGCACCTCCGGGCGGTCCACCGGTGCTCCGATTATGTCGGAGAGAAACTGCATGGCCCAGTCCGAGGCGGACATGCCGCCATCAACGCGCAGGGTCGAGCCCGCGCCCTCCCCCTGCCAGTCTGCTTTCATCGCCTCAAGCAGATCGCGGGTCTGATAGCCAACGCTTTCGAGAGCTGCTTTGGCAAATTCGGCGGGGCCGGAATTGCGCGTGAGACCGTAAATGGCACCCCGGCATTCGGCGTTCCAGTAAGGCGCGCCAAGGCCCACAAAGGCAGGCACGAGCACCACACTCTGGTTCGGATCAGCCTTTTCGGCCAGCGGATGCGTCTCGGAGGCCTCGCGGATGATCTTCAGCCCGTCGCGCAGCCACTGCACCACAGCACCGGCAATAAAGATCGAACCTTCGAGCGCATAGGTGGGTTTGCCGTCAAACTGGTACGCGATGGTGGTCAGCAACCGGTTTTCCGAGGTCACAGCCGTGTCTCCGGTGTTCAGCAAAGCAAAACAGCCGGTGCCATAGGTCGATTTGAGCATGCCCGGCTCAAAGCAGGCCTGGCCGATGGTGGCCGCCTGCTGATCCCCTGCAACTCCCAGGATCGGCACGGGGCGCCCGAAAAGATCGGTTCGCGTGGTGCCGAAGTCCGCCGCACAGTCGCATACCTCGGGCAGCATGTTCAGCGGGATATCAAAGAGCTCGCAGATCGTCGTGCTCCAGCGTCCTTTATGAATATCGTACAGCGAGGTGCGTGCGGCATTTGTGGCGTCCGTCACGTGGCGCGCACCGCCGGTGAGTTTCCAGATCAGAAAAGTATCAACCGTGCCAAAGAGCAGATCGCCCTTTGCCGCGCTGGCGCGCGCACCCTCAACGTTATCGAGGATCCACTTTAGCTTGGTTGCCGAGAAATAAGGATCCGCCAGCAGTCCCGTGCGGGCGGTGATCATCTTGTCATGCCCGGCCTCACGCAGCTCGCGGCAGTACTCGGCGGTGCGCCGGTCCTGCCAGACAATAGCGTTATAGACGGGTTTTCCGGTGTTCTTATCCCAGACCACGACGGTTTCACGCTGGTTGGTGATCCCGATTGCGGTGATGTCATCCGGGCCGAGACCGGCCTTTTCCACGGCGGCGCGGCAGGTGCCGGCGGTGGTTGACCACAGATCGCCCGGATCATGCTCGACCCAGCCGCTGTCGGGGAAATGCTGGGGAAACTCTTCCTGCGCGGTCGCAGTGATTTTCATATCCGCGTCGAAAAGAATGGCGCGGGATGATGTCGTGCCCTGATCAATGGCCAGAATGTGGGTCATGGTGCCCCCGGATGGTTTTCGTGAATTTCGGGCGGCGTGCAGCCGCAAAGAAGCCGGGGCGCAGGCTTATGCTGCGCCCCGGCCTGTGGTCAGAGACTTAGTTCTCCCAGGACTTGATCAGCTCGTCATAGCTGATGGTCTGGGGCTCTTCGTCTTCGTTCTCGAGCTTGGCAACAGGCGAGCCGGGCTGGCTGTACCAGTATTCCGGATCCTGCTCCTCGTTCATGACCGGGCCGATATCACCCTGGATACCTGCGCGCTCAA
>NZ_JAHEHZ010000202.1 GCF_024639605.1 Roseobacter sp.
GACGGTCGTTCAGCACGGTATAGGCCGCTTTGAGCCGGCCCTGCATAAAGCCGATGACCTCCTGCGGACGTTTGTCTTCGGGCAGGAAATTCATCAGAAAACGGGTCATCCCGGCCTGAGAGCTGAGTTTGTGATTGTCCCAGAACATCCAGCGCAGCACTTCACGGCGCTCGTTTGCGTCCTTGCCGCCGAACCTGCCCGATTTTTCCGCAACGTAATCCTGGATGACGCCGGACTGTGTCAGGCGGATATCGCCGTCAATCATCACGGGAGCTTCACCCATCTCGTTGATATCACGTCTGTATTCCAGGCTGCGGGTCTGTCCGCCAAAGAAATCGACCGGGACCGCTTCCCATTCCAGCCCGGACAGCTCGAGGGCCAGAGCCGCTTTATACGCGTTGCCGCTTTCACCGAAGCAGTGCAGTTTTATCGTCATGGGTCAGTTCCTTTTGCGGTCTTCGGGGTCGGGATGCAGCCTTTGCGGTCTGCGGCGCACCCCGTTGTATTTCCCGCCGGCAGGCGGGAGCGGGCGGCTGTAGGGTTCAGAGCGATCTGGCGATCAGTTCCTTCATAATTTCATTTGTGCCGCCATAGATGCGCTGGACACGCGCGTCGGTCCACATACCGGCGATGTCGTACTCCTGCATGTATCCATAGCCGCCGTGCAGTTGCAGGCAGTCATCGAGGATCTCGCCCTGAGTATCGGTCAGCCAGTATTTTGCCATCGCGGCCTTTTCGACGGTAAGCGCGCCATCAAGATGTCCGCGGATGCATTCATCAAGAAACGCCCGCGCGACAGCGGTTTTCGTGGCGCATTCCGCCAGTTTGAACCGGGTATTCTGGAACTGCGTCAGGGGGCCGCCAAAAGCCTCGCGTTCTTTGCAATAAGCAACGGTTCGCGTGAGCCCGCCTTCCATGGCTCCCATGGCGCCACAGGCAATGATCAGCCGCTCCTGAGGCAATTGCTGCATCATCTGATAAAAGCCCTGGCCTTCCGTGCCGCCGAGAATGTTCTCGGGCGGAATTTCCACGTCATCAAAGAAGAGCTCGGAAGTGTCAGAGGCATGCAGCCCGATCTTTTCGAGGTTCCGCCCGCGCTGAAAACCCTTCGCGCCGTCGGTCTCCAGTGCCACGAGCGAGACGCCTTTGGCGCCTTCGCCCGGATCGGTCTTGGCAGCCACCAGGATCAGCCCGGCATGCTGGCCGTTGGTGATAAATGTTTTCTGCCCCGACAGGCGATACGCGTTCCCCTTTTTCAGGGCGCGGGTTTTTATGTTCTGCACGTCTGAGCCGGTCGAGGGCTCGGTCATTGCGAGCGCGCCGACCAGTTCACCGGAGGCCATGCGCGGGAGCCAGCGCTCTTTCTGCTTTTGCGTGCCATAGGCCAGCACGTAATGCGCTACGATGCCGGAATGAATGCCGTGGCCCCAGCTTGCAAGATTGGCGCGCGCAGCCTCAATCAGGATCGCGGCTTCATGGCCGAAATCGCCGCCGGCACCGCCATATTCTTCGGGCACGGAGGGGCAGAGCAGGCCAAGCGCGCCGGCCTCTTCCCAGGTCGCAGGGTCCATTTCGCCCTGCTTGCGCCAGGTTTCAAAACGGGGGGCCCATTCATTTGAGATAAACTGCGCGGTCATATCCGCGATCATGCGGTGCTCGTCCGTCATCCAGGCTGTTTGCCGGTCCGTCATTCCTGTCCTCCCCCCGTTCGTCCGCGCGTTACTTCTTGCGCGCATCAAGCTCGCTGTTGAACAAACGCAGCCGATGTCCGAAAGTTTCTTCGTTGATCACGCTGTCAAAGTTTTCAAAAAGAAACGACAGCGCCTCTCCCTCATCCAGTCCGGCCTCAGAGGCAAAGCGTTTCAGTCTGCGATAGCCGTCCTCTGTCATGGCGACAGGAAAACGGCGGGTCAGGCGGAAACGCTTGGGCATGGGGCAGGCTCCTTCTTGAAGCGGTTTCGGGGGCAGTGCCCCCGAGACTGCCGTCAGAAGTTTGCCGCGTCCAGCGCCATAACAGTATCAGCACCGGACTGAATGCGCGCAAGGTGCAGGGCCGTACCCGGCAACTGTCGCGCCATATAGTAGCGGCCGGTTGCAAGCTTGGTCTCGTAGAATTCCGTGTCCGCAGCACCCTCAGCCAGCGCGTCACGGGCAGCTTTGCCCATCATCGCCCACATCAGTCCCAGGCACACATGTCCAAACATATGCATAAAGTCATAAGACCCTGAGAGTGCGTTATTCGGGTTCTTCATGCCGTTTTGCATAAAATACATGCCGGCGGCCTGCAGATCCTTGCTCGCGGCTTTCAGCGGATCGAGGAATTCGCGATCGAAATCCGCGTCCTGACCAGCGTTATCCCTGATAAAACCTTTAACCAGATCAAAAAAGGCCATCACATGCTTGCCGCCGTCCTGTGCGAGCTTGCGGCCCACCAGGTCCAGCGCCTGAACGCCGTTGGCGCCCTCATAAATCATCGCGATGCGGGCGTCGCGGGTGAACTGCGACATGCCCCATTCCTCAATATAGCCATGCCCGCCATAGACCTGCTGGGCTTTGATGGTCATGTCATAGCCCTGATCGGTCAGGAAACCCTTTATCACCGGCGTGAGCAGCGAAACCAGTCCGTCGGCTTCCTTGTCCTGCCCACGGTGGGCGGCGTCAATGAGCGTCGCACCCCACAGAATAAAGGCACGTCCCGCTTCGGCAAAGCTCTTCTGGTCCATCAGTGAGCGGCGGATATCGGGATGCACGATCAGCGGATCTGCCGGGCCATCAGGGTTTTTCGCCCCGGTGACGTCGCGCCCCTGCAGGCGGTCTTTGGCATAATCCAGCGCGTTCTGATAGGCCACTTCGGCCTGGCTCAGGCCCTGCATGCCGACACCCAGACGCGCTTCGTTCATCATCGTGAACATGGCGCGCATGCCTTTGTGCTCTTCGCCCAGCAGATAGCCGGTGGCGCCGTCATAGTTCATCACACAGGTAGAGTTGCCGTGGATGCCCATCTTCTCTTCGATTTTACCGACCGCGACCGGATTGCGTTCGCCCAGGCCACCATCGTCTTTGACGATGAATTTCGGCACAATGAAAAGAGAGACACCTTTGATGCCCTCGGGAGCACCGGTAATTTTCGCCAGCACCAGGTGAATGATGTTGTCGGCCATGTCGTGCTCGCCGGCTGAGATAAAGATCTTCTGGCCGGTAATTTTATAGCTGCCGTCGTCCTGCGGTTCGGCTTTGGTCCGCATCAGCCCCAGATCGGTGCCGCAGTGTGGCTCGGTCAGGTTCATTGTCCCGGTCCACTCGCAGGAGACCATTTTGGGCAGGTACGTGTCTTTCTGCGCGTCGGTTCCGTGTGCGAGAATGGCCGAGGCCGCACCATGGGTCAGGCCCTGATACATCGTAAAGGCCATGTTGGCCGAAGAAAACATCTCGCCCACCGCCGTGCCGATCACGTAAGGCATGTCCTGTCCGCCGTACTGTTCGGGCATGTCCAGACCGGGCCAGCCGCCTTCGCGCACCTGATCAAAGGCTGCTTTGAACCCTGTGGGTGTGCGCACCACACCGTTTTCGAGTTTGCAGCCTTCTGTGTCTCCTACAACGTTAAGCGGGGCCAGAACCTCTGAGGTCAGCTTGCCGGCTTCCTCGAGGATGGCGGAGGTAAAATCTGCCTCAAGGTCTGAATACCCGGGTGTTTCCTGGCCGGTGATGTTCAGAACGTTGTGCAGAACAAACTGCATGTCTTTGACGGGCGGTGTGTAGCTGGGCATGATTACTCTCCCTCAGAGTCGGTGGTTGAGGCTTATTCTGCGGCCTTCGGGGCCTTATTCATCGAAGCGATCATTTGTTCGCCCCATTTCAGCTGGTCGTTGAGATCCCGGATCGCTTCGTTGAGCGCATCGCGCTGATCAACGAGATCCTTCATCCGCTTCTGTGCCACTTCAAAAGACCGCATCAGCTGCGAGCGGCCCTGATCGCCGGCGCCGTAAAGGTCGAGCAGCTGGCGGATCTCTTCGAGGCTGAAACCAAAGCGCTTGCCGCGCAGGATCAGCTTCAGCCGCGCACGGTCACGCTTCGTGAAAAGCCGTTTCTGGCCCTCACGCACCGGGAACAGCAGTTCCTTGGCCTCGTAGAATCGTAAGGTGCGCGGCGTCACTTCAAACGCGTCGCACATTTCGCGGATCGTCATATAGGTCTCTGACATACGTCTCACTCTCATTGCATCGGTTCGACGCACAAATAAGGTTCAGGCCAGTAGCTACAACAGGGGCTCACGTTTACGTAACCCGAACGTTGCGTCACTTTGAAAGGGTCACGTGCTGACGCGACGGTAAGCCGGTATCACAAGAGACAAAGCGCCGCAGGCAGGCAACGGACGGGCGGATTTATGCCTGTCCGGGCCGTCGCGCGTGCTGTTTCTGATGCATGTCCGGGGTCTGGGCCGTCAGTCGAGCGAGGCTGCCGTGTCGTTGCGCAGACGCGTCAGCTCGTCGATGGCCTCGTCAAGCTGCTTGCGGTCCTCAGCGAGCTGGCCCAGCTGACGGTTGGCCAGTTCAAGCCAGGCTTTCATCTGGGCCTCATTGCCTTCATTCTCATAGATCAGCAGCCACTGGCGTATGTCTTCGAGCTGAAACCCGAATTTCCGGCCGCGCAGGATCAGTTTCATACGGGCGCGTTCACGCGGGCCGTAAAAACGCGCGCGTCCTTCACGGTCCGGCTGCAAAAGTTCGATGTATTCGTAGTACCGCAACGTGCGCGGTGTCACATCAAATTCCGCGCACATCTCTTTAAATGTGAGACGGTCAGATACCATGAACTCTCTCTC
>NZ_JAHEHZ010000084.1 GCF_024639605.1 Roseobacter sp.
AGACCAGGATCACCGGGCAAGGGGTCGAGATTTGACCACAGCGCCGGCTCAAAGAGTACGCGCCGTTCGTCAAGTGCGAGCGCATGCCGTGCCTGTTCTACGAGCCGTGACAGACTGGTGTCATGAAAATCATAGCGCCGGTTCCAAAGACGCGCGATACGGCCCACGATCGCCTGCGGCATTCCCAGCGCGCCGACCGTGTCCCAGACGCCAAGATAGGTGATCCTGACCAGAAAGCTGTCGTCTGCTCGGGTCTCGATATCGGCCTGGCTCGTGGCGAAACGTGGCGACAAAAGCCGGCGTTCAGCAAGTGTGGCAGGTGTATCCGGGCCGTTCCCGTCACCGCGCCGCCGGTAAAGCCGGAATGCCCGGCGCAGATTGCGCCGTGTCGGATGCTCGAGAATACCGCAGGTGCGGATCATGCCGACGAGAGACCGCGCGGTATACGCCCCGCGCGAAAAGCCGAAGATCATGATTTTGTCCCCGGGCTGGTAGATCCGGCAAAGCTCAAAATAGGCTGCCCGGATATTACGGTTAAGCCCCCAGCCAAAAAGCCCGCCGCCCACCCGGCTGATCCGGCGGCCCAGATTGCTGATCATACCGGTGCCGGTGCCAACACCCGCGAAATACAGCACCTTCTGATCAGGGGTCCGGGCACAGGCCCGTGCGAGGCGCAGCACATGCGTTGTCGTACCCGCCTGCGGGCTGTTCCATGTTCCGTCACAGAAAATCGCGATATGGGCCATTTGCATCCCTCCTGCCGTGCGCCAGGGTAGGGAGAAATGAATGGCATGGACCTAATGCTGCGTTCGCGGCGTTAAGGCCGGGGCAACACCACACCGGGGGATCTCGTGAAACTGACTGCGATACTTGTTTTTGTTCTCTGCATTACCTTTGCAGGTTCCACCTTCTGGGTGCCGGATTTCGGCGGTTTCGACGCGGATCAGTTCCCGGTGCCTCAGGCTGATCCGCCTGTGCAGCCTGCGGGCTATGCCTTTGCGATCTGGGGCGTGATTTATCTGTGGCTGCTGATTGGCATGGGATACGGCGTGCTGAAACGCGCAGAGGACCCCGAATGGCATGCCATGCGCTTGCCGCTGGCCGTGTCGCTGGCTGTCGGCTCGGTCTGGCTGCCTGTGGCGGTGCAAAGCCCGGTCTGGGCCGGCATTCTGATCTGGGCAATGCTGATCAGCGCGCTTTATGCTCTTTTCCGCGCGCCTGCGTCTGACAAGCCCTGGGCGCTGTTGCCAGTGGGCCTCTATGCCGGATGGCTGAGTGCCGCCTCATGCGTGTCGCTGGGTCTGCTGGCCGCCGGCTATGGCTATACCAGCGAGACCACCGCTGCCTTTGCCGCGATCTTCGGCGCGCTGGTGCTGGCCTCTGCGGTCCAGAACCAGCTTCGCCGGGGCCCGACCTATGCCCTCGCGGTTATCTGGGCGCTGGTCGCTGTCGTGGTTCAGAATCTTAGCAGCAGTCCCACCGTCGCGGCACTCGCCGCCGGTGGTGCCGCAGCGCTCGCGTTTTCAGCCTGGCGCACCCTGCGCGCCAACTGAGGCGTCAGTCGCGCCGCCGTCCGTCGGTATGTTTGCGCAGCTTCGAGGGCGGTGCCTTTTTGCGACCTTTGAACGGGTTGGCATCGTTCTGCCCGCGCATCCATAAACGGATCGGCACGCCGGGCATGTCAAAATCCAGCCGCAGACCGTTGACCAGATACCGGCTGTAGCTTTCGGGCACTTTGTCGGGGTGGCTGCACATCACTACAAATCCGGGCGGGCGGGTCTTGGCCTGGGTCATGTACCGCAGTTTGATGCGCTTTCCCTGCGGCGCGGGCGGCGGGTGCGCCTCAACCATACCCGCAAGCCAGCGGTTCAGCTGCGCTGTAGTGACGCGACGGTTCCAGACCTCATAGGCGCGCATGATCGCTGCCTGCAGCCGGTCGAGACCCCGCCCGGTCTTTGCCGATACGGTAATCAGCGGCGCCCCGCGCAACTGCGGCAGCAGCCGCTCAAAGCTCTCTTTGAGTTCTTTGAGTTTGCCCTGACGGTCCTCTTCAATGTCCCATTTGTTCACGGCAACGACCACCGCACGTCCCTCGCGCTCGGCCAGATCGGCAATCCGCAGATCCTGCTGCTCAAAGGGGATCGCCGCATCAAGCAGCACCACAACCACCTCGGCAAATTTCACCGCCCGGAGCCCGTCTCCCACAGACAACTTCTCAAGCTTTTCCTGCACCTTGGCCTTTTTGCGCATGCCGGCGGTATCGAAAATACGCATTGGCACCGCGTCTCCCTCAGGCCCGGCCCAGTCGATACGCAATGAAATTGCGTCGCGCGTGATGCCGGCCTCAGGTCCGGTCAGCAGCCGGTCTTCACCGAGAATCTGATTGATAAGTGTCGATTTGCCCGCGTTCGGACGGCCCACAACCGCCACCTGCAGCGGCTTTTTCGTCGTGGGCATCGGGACGGGGGCGTCCATATCGCCCTCATCCTCGTCGAGGATCACATCGGTGTCGGGCGCGTTCTCTGCGGCGCGTTCAGCGAACTGATCAGCCAGCGGCATCAGATGCACATAGAGATCGTTCAGACCCTCGCCGTGTTCCGCCGACATACGAATGGGCTCGCCCAGACCCAGCGAATAGGCTTCGATCACACCGGCGTCCGCGGCTGCGCCTTCGGCTTTATTTGCCGCAAGGATCACATGCGCGGAGCGTTTGCGCAGGATATCGGCGAACACCAGATCCGAGGGCGTGATACCTACCCGCGCATCAATCATAAAGAGACAGATATCGGCCATATCGACCGCGCGTTCGGTCAGGCGGCGCATCCGCCCCTGCAGGCTGTCGTCAGTGACTTCTTCAAGGCCCGCAGTGTCGATGACCGTAAACCGAAGATCTGCCAGCCGAGCCGCCCCCTCGCGCAGGTCACGCGTCACTCCGGGCTGATCATCGACCAGCGCAAGACGCTTACCGACCAGCCGGTTGAACAGCGTGGACTTGCCCACATTGGGCCGCCCGACAATGGCAAGTGTGAACGACATGACAGGTACTCCGCATCACGGTTAAGCGCGCGCTTTACCGCAGCCGGGCGTCAACGGAAAGCGTGTAATTGTCCGTCCGTGGAGACAACATAAAGCACACCGCCCGCAACCACAGGTGCCGATGTCGCCCCGTCAGGTATTTCCACCGTCCCGGTCAGCGCGCCGCTCGCGGGATCAAACGACCGCAGAAAACCATCGTTTGAGGCCACATATATGCGTCCGCCCGCCAGAAGCGGGCCGTGGTGCGCCACGATCTCTGCCTTGCGGCGTGGCCGGTCTTTGACGAAAGTTGCCAGCTGCGCCCCCCAGATGCGGGCCCCTGTTG
Source organism: Roseobacter sp. (assembly GCF_024639605.1). Classification (GTDB taxonomy): domain Bacteria; phylum Pseudomonadota; class Alphaproteobacteria; order Rhodobacterales; family Rhodobacteraceae; genus Roseobacter. The sequence continues at coordinate 3,362 of NZ_JAHEHZ010000084.1, forward strand.
AGGCATCGATCCGCAAAAGCTCACCCAGATCGGAAAGCGCAAATACGCTGTCGCCAGCCGGCACAACGGAGCCAACGGCCCCTTCACGCGCGGTCCAGATGCGCTCACCCGAACCCAGATTGAGCGCGACAAGGCGCCCCGACTGGTTGCCGACATAAACCCGGTTGCCTGATATCACGGGGGCAGCCGTGACATCGCCCACGTTGCTTGCAGAGCGACCGGCACGTTCGCCAAGCACAGAGGCGTCCCAGCGGCGCAGACCGCCGCGGCGAAAGACTGCCTGTATCTCGCCGGATCCAAAGCCAAAGATCGCCAGGTCATCGGAAACCGCCGGCGCGGGTGCCCCGAGCACGTTGTTGACATCGGGCGAGGCCTGAAGCTGCCAGACGATCCGCCCGTCGTCATCCGAAATCGCCCAGCCCTGATCGTCGCCTGCGGTGACATAAACCAGACCGCCGATCGCCGTTGGCGTGCCGGAACCGGTCCCTTCAAGACGCTGACGCCACAGCACATCGCCATTGGCTGCATCAACCGCGACCAGCGCGCCATATCCCAGCGAGACAAAAAGTTTCCCGTCTTTCCACGCCAGCCCGCCCCCTGTGGCGTCGCCGCTGTTTTCACGCGCCGGAAGGAGGTCTTTCTGCCAGACCTGCTGGCCGGACACAGAAGTGGCCGTCACCTGCGCTTCGGCGTCGAGAGTGAAAATAATGCCCTGCGCCACAACCGGCGCGGCCGTGATACGCTGGCGCCGGCTGTCGCCTTTGCCGATGTTTGCAGTCCAGATACGCGTCGGAGCAGTGCCCAGTGCAGCGTGCGCCGTGCGGAATGCAGGTGTGCCGGCAGACTGCGGCCATTGCGCATTGGCCTGCTGGGCTGGCAATGAGATCGCTCGGGTGGTGTTTTCAGTAACTTCCGGCGCGAGCGTTTCTTCGGGGGCGCGAATATCCTCGCGGATCCCCGGCAGAATGACGTCATCGCCACCACAACCGGTCAGAAAGACACAGGCAACCAGCGCTGCCAGACCTGCACGGGGCGCATTTACAGCGCCCGTATTCCACAGCTTTGCCGTCATGCCTTCGTGTACCACCCTAAGTTTCCGCCCATGCCTGCCCGCATTTTCACGGTCCGGCACTCAGTTGCCGATACCGGGCAGGTTCTCCAGATCAGGCGTTCCCCCCAGCGACACAATCACCTGTAAGGCGCGTTGTTGCAAGTCCGTGGTCACGCCCGCGTCGCTGATAATCTCCTGGTATGTCGAGATTGCCGCATCGGTATTGCCCCGGGCAATTTCAAGCAGTGCAATCTGTTCACGCGCCAGCAGGCTGAGAGGCTGACCAGGAGCGGCCAGCGCTTCCAGTTCGCCTCGCAGCTCCGCTGCGGGCATTGTTTGTTTTTGTAAAATCAGCGCTTTGAACGCTGCAATGTCACGATAGATCGGCGCGACATCACCGTTCGCTGCTATCGCGTTGAGCCTGTCCACCGCCGCCTCTGTGTTGCCGGCGTTTTGTGCTTCTGCCGCAGCGAGCATACCCGCCACAGCCCGCGCACCCGCATTGCCGGCCGGCACAGCCGCCAGCGCATCAGCGCGTGCAGTGCCGGTTTCCTGCGATACCGCAGCCAGGATCGCATCACCGAGTGCCTCGGCCTCCGCGCGGGCCTGGGCCTTGCGATACTCGCTGAAAGCCGCCCCGCCGACGATCAGAACAACAATCAGGCCTCCGATCCAGCCATAACGCCGCAAAAGCGCAAAAAGCCGGTCGCGGCGGACCTCTTCGTTGACCTCACTGATAAACCCGTCTGTATCGCTCATGGAACCCTGCCAGTATTCGTTCCGGCCCCTCTTAGCCTGCGCGCGCCGCCAAGCCAAGACCCGCAGAACCGGCGAGGCTCAACCATTGCCAACCGGGCCACAAAATACTAAATCTGAACTGGTCGGTTCAGCACTCTCCGAGAACAGGCCGACAGATATTTCTGATGCGCGTTCTCCCGGCACCGGAGGACCGCCCGTACCGAGGCAAATTTAATGCGTCTGTTTCCACTGATTGCTGCGGTCTGCGTGGGCTTTGCGCTGTATCTTTATATATTTCAGCGCGATGCGGTCGATGCTTACCTTGAGGAAAACGGTACAGGCGACGCAACCGAAAGCGCTGAAGCCACAAACATTGAGGAGGCGCCGGGCTCCGGGCTCGTCAGAGTGGTCGTGCGACGCTCAGAAGCGCGAGAGATCGATTCCGCTGTGATATTGCGCGGACAGACCCGGGCCGCCCGCCAGGTGGATGTAAAATCAGAAACCTCAGCCCGGGTCATCTCTGAGCCTCTGCGCAAGGGCGCGCGCGTCGAAGAAGGCGAAGCGCTCTGCCGGCTGGATGAAGGAAACCGCGGCGCGGCGCTTGCGCAGTCGAGAGCACAGCTGGAAGAAGCCCGAGCACGTGTCCCTGAGGCGCAGGCCCGTGTTGAACAGGCCCGCGCACAGCTGGATGAAGCCCGGATCAACCAGAACGCCTCTGCCCGGCTGAGCGAAGGCGGTTTTGCATCGACCACCCGTGTGGCAGGCGCCGATGCTGCCGTTGCCTCTGCCCTCGCGTCTGTCGAATCCGCCCGCGCCGGGCTTCAGGCCGCACAGTCAGGCATCCGGTCGGCGCAGGCCGCCGTGGCCTCCGCTGAGACTGAAATCGCGCGTCTTGTGATCCGTGCGCCCTTCTCGGGCCTGCTGGAAAGCGACACCGCCGAGCTTGGCAGTCTGTTGCAGCCCGGCGCGCTGTGCTCGACAATCATTCAGCTTGATCCGATCAAACTCGTGGCATTCGTGCCCGAAACGGAAGTAAGCCGCATCAGGGCCGGGGCTCAGGCCGTGGCCCGCCTCGTCACCGGGGCCGGCAGCGCCGGGACAGCCCCCCTGACCGGGCAGGTCACCTTCCTGTCCCGTTCTGCAGATGAACAGACCCGCACCTTTCTGGTGGAAATCGAAGTGCCGAACGCCGATCTTGCAATCCGGGACGGGCAGACCGCAGAGATCCTGATCTCGGCAGATGGCGCGAAAGCTCACCTTTTGCCGCAGTCCGCCCTGACCCTCAACGACGAAGGTGTTCTGGGCCTGCGCACCATTGACGCGGATGCCCTCGTGGAATTTCACCCTGTCGAAATCATGCGCGACACGCCCGAAGGCGTCTGGCTGACCGGGCTGGATGATACTGCGGACGTGATTGTCCTGGGCCAGGAATACGTCATCGCCGGCGTCACGGTCGCACCGACATGGCAGGAGCTGAGCCAGTGACCGGAATCGTGGACTGGGCAGCGGGTCGTGCGCGCATGGTCGTGGCCTTTATCCTGCTGAGCCTCGTGGTCGGTGGATATTCCTATTCCACACTGCCCAAAGAGGGCGAGCCGGATATCGAAATCCCCGCGCTTTTCGTCTCGGTCCCCTTCCCCGGCATCTCTGCGGCCGACAGCGAAACACTGCTGGTACAACCTATGGAGACCGAACTGGCCGATCTCGACGGGCTGAAGTCCATGACCGGCACAGCGGCGGAAAACTACGCGGGTGTGGTGCTGGAGTTTGAATTCGGCTGGGATAAAACCCAGATCCTCGCGGATGTACGCGACGCGATGAGCAAGGCCGAAGCCGAATTCCCCGACGGCGCGGACCAGTACAAGATCAATGAGATTAACTTCTCCGAGTTTCCGATCATTATCGTAAACCTCACCGGGCCTGTGCCCGAACGCACGATGAACCGCGTCGCCCGCGATCTGCAGGATGATCTCGAAGCGGTCGATGCGGTGCTGGAGGCCGGCATTGCCGGCAGCCGGGATGAGATGCTTGAGGTGCTGATCGATCCGCTGCGGCTTGAGGCGTATAACGTCACCGCGGGCGAACTGATCAACACCGTTCAGAACAACAACCAGCTGATTGCCGCAGGTGAGGTAGAGACTGCGCAGGGCACCTTTGCGGTCAAGATCCCCTCCTCTTTCGATGATCCGCGCGATGTCTATAATCTGCCGGTGAAAACCAACGGCGACCGGGTTGTGACCCTGGGCGATCTGGCCCAGATCAACCTGACGTTCGAGGACCGCGACGGCACCGCGCGCTTCAACGGCGAAAGCTCGCTGGCGCTGCAAGTGGTAAAGCGCAAGGGATTCAACCTGATCGACACCGCAGCACTGGTCAAGAAAATGGTGGCCGAAAAGCGCGAAACGTGGCCCGAGGGGCTTCAGGCTGCGGTCACCGTCGGCACCTCCAACGACCAGTCGCGCATCGTAAACGCTATGGTCCAGCAGCTTCTGGGCTCGGTCTTTACAGCCATCGCGCTGGTGATGATTGTGGTACTCGCGGCCCTCGGCGTGCGCGCGGCCCTGCTGGTTGGCTTTGCGATCCCCACCTCATTCCTGCTCTGCTTTGCCTTTCTGGCGCTTATGGGCATATCGATCTCCAACATTGTGATGTTTGGTCTGATCCTCGCCGTGGGCATGCTTGTCGATGGTGCCATTGTGGTCGTCGAATACGCCGACAAGCGCCAGAGCGAGGGCTCCGGCCCCATGCAGGCCTATGTGGAGGCGGCAAAACGCATGTTCTGGCCGATTATCTCGTCCACGGCGACGACGCTCTGCGCCTTTCTGCCGATGCTTTTCTGGCCGGGTGTGCCGGGTGAATTCATGGGCATGCTGCCGGTCACCCTGATCTTTGTGCTTTCGGCAAGCCTTGTCGTGGCGCTGATTTATCTGCCTGTAATGGGCGGCGTCACCGGCCGGCTGGAACGCTGGATGGCAGATTACATGTCAGCGGTGGCCGGGTTGCGCTGGTATCTGCATCTGGCGCTCTTCCCGATCGCCGGCATCATGGTGGCCGCTGCCGCCCTGATGCCGCCGGTCTTTGACGGGATCGGTGCGCAGTTTGCAGGGATGGACGGGCTCAATCTGCTGGGCTCGGTTGTGCCCACCTTCATCCTCGTCTTTCTGCACATCCTTGTGGCGACTGCGCTTCTCGCGACAGCCCTTGGCGGCTTTCTGGTGGCGCTGATCGCGGTCTTTGCGCTGATTACCCGCGCAGGGCGCTGGGGGCAGTGGGTCACCGCGCGGCTTTTCCGTGCCGGGCCTGACCGGATATATGCCGGGTACCGCCGGTCGCCCTTCGGCCATGCAATCGCGGCCATTGCCGGCAATCCGGTCATGCCGCTGGTGATGGCCGGCACGGTTTTTGTATTTGTTGGCACCGTTCTCATTTATTTCACCAATAATAACAATGGCGTGGAATTCTTTGTTGAATCAGAACCCGAGCAGGGCATCGCCTACGTGCTGGCCCGCGGCAACCTCAGCCTCGCGGAGAAAGACGCACTGGTGCGCCAGGCCGAAGACATCGTGCTGGCCCATCCGGGCGTAATTAACGCCTTCTCCTTTGCCGGTCAGGGCGGGCTGAACACAGACACCAGCGGGGCGGCCACGCCAAAAGATACCATCGGCCAGGTGCAGTTCGAAACCATCCCCTGGGAGGACCGCGCGGACCGCCCCGAGCTCGACGGGAATATCGTGATCGCCGAGCTCGCAGAGGCGCTGAGCGCCCTGCCCGGCGTACGTATCGAGATCAGCGAACTGGCCCAGGGCCCGGCCTCCGGCAAGCCGGTGCATCTGCGCCTGAAAGCCGATAATTTCATCGATCTGACGCGGGCCGCCGCCATCGCCCGCACAAAGTTCGAGGCCACTCCGGGCCTCACGCTGATCGAAGACACCCGCCCCCTGCCCGGCATCGACTGGCAGATCGACGTGGATGTGGAAAAGGCCGGGCGCTATGGCGCGGATGTGGCCACGGTCGGCGCGATGGTGCAGCTTGTGACGCGCGGGCTGACCCTCGACACCATGCGGGTGGACACCTCGGATGAAGAGATCGATATCCGCGTGCGCCTGCCTGCCGAAGACCGCCTGCTCTCTACCCTCGACACACTCAAGGTGCGCACGGCTGACGGGCTGGTGCCTTTGTCAAACTTCATCACCCGAACGCCAGTGCCCAAGCTCGCAGAGATCAACCGGATCGATCAGAAACGCTATTTCGATGTCAAAGCCGATGTGGCCCCCGGGCTTATGAAAATCGTGGAGACCGATACATCCGGCGCCGAAGAGATCACTACGACACTTGCCCTGCTGCGCCCTGCGGGAACAGACGCCAATTTCACAGCACCCGATGGCAGCACCTTCCGCATCACCAACCGCACCGACACCGGCGGTCGTGATCTGCAGGCAGGTGTCGCCGCCGGCACACTCCGTCTTATCGCGGTAAATGCAAATGAGCGCATCGGCGTGCTCACCGACTGGCTCGACACGCGGCCCCTGCCCGACGGCATCTCGTGGGAATGGACAGGCGATCAGGAAGAGCAGGCCGAAAGCCAGGCCTTCCTGCAGACCGCTTTCTCCGCGGCCCTGGGGCTGATGTTCATCATCCTGCTGGCGCAGTTCAACAGCTTTTATAACGCTCTGCTCGTGCTGCTGGCGGTGGTGCTCTCGACTACCGGCGTACTGATCGGCATGATCGTCATGGGTCAGACTTTTTCGATCATTATGACCGGTACCGGCATTGTGGCGCTGGCGGGGATTGTGGTGAACAACAATATCATCCTGATCGATACCTATCAGGAATACGAACGCTACATGCCCCGGATCGAGGCGATTATCCGCACCGCACAGGCCCGGATCCGCCCGGTGCTGCTGACCACAATCACCACCATGGCGGGCCTTGCCCCGATGATGTTCGGGCTCTCGCTGAACTTCGCCGAAGGCGGCTATACCATCAACAGCCCCACTGCACTCTGGTGGAAACAACTGGCCACGGCAGTCGTCTTCGGGCTCGGGATCGCCACGTTGCTGACACTGGTCGTGACACCCTCGATGCTGGCGATCCGGGTCTGGGCCACCACTTACGTCCGCTGGATCGCGACCATGCTGGCCAAGTTCTCGATGGGCCGCGCCAGCCGGGCAGCCCGAGACTGGGCTCTGCAGCGTGATGCAGGACGCGCCGCCTTTCAGGAAATCATCTGGGAAGCGGATGAGCCGGCAAAAACCGCCCCTCTCAGGGCCGCGGAATAGCGCCGCTCACCGGGTCGTGACGCGACGCGGGCTGATCCTGCGCTATAGTGTGGATGATATTGCATAAAGGAACAGACAGATGTTGCGATCCTCCCTGCTGGCCACAGGCCTCACCCTCACAACCGCTGCGACGGCTTTTTCTGCTGACATGATTACACGCACGAGCCCGCATTCCGTCTCCGAAACGATGGACCGGCTCGAAGCTGCTGTGACAGGTGCCGGCGCCACTGTGTTTGCCCGCGTGGATCACGCAGCCGGTGCCGCGAAGGTCGATATGGATCTGCGCCCGACGCAGATGCTGATGTTCGGCAATCCGAAGCTTGGCACCCCTGCCATGCTGGACGGGCAGACCGCAGGTCTCGATCTGCCGCTGCGGGTGCTGGTCTATGCGGATGCCGAAGGCGTGGTACATGTAGCCTATCACGCGCCGGCAAGCCTTGCTGAGACGCACGGGCTTCCGGGGGATGCCGGATACATCGCAATGATGACCGGCGCGCTGGACAAGCTCACTGGCAAGGCCGTCGCGGAATAAAGCGCTTCCGGCAGGCGCCCCGCCTTCAGACGGGCCCAGGACACGTTCTCCCCTGGGAACCCGATGTGCTGATCGTATCGAAGGCCAGTTCAGGCGACCTGACCATCTGTGATCCGGCAAGGCGCACACTCAAGCTTTGGAAGCCGCGCTTTGTGCCAGATTCCGCCTTCGGATGCGTTCCGGTCAGTCAATCGCTTGCGTTCAGTCTGCAGCAGTGCAAATTGTTATTTTATAAAATAACGAATCTCTGACCCGACAGAAAGATCAGGTATGCGCAAACAGGCAGCAACACGTCAGTCCGATGTCCTTAAGGTCCTTAAAGGGAATGACAAACCGATGACGGCCTATGCCATCCTCGACCACATGAAGCAGGCCGAACCTGATCTCGCCGCGCCGACGGTCTACCGTACGCTTGCAGCGCTTACTGACCAGGGCCGGGCGCATAAACTGGAGTCGATCAAGGCATTTGTGCCCTGCCGGTGCGATCACGAAGCATCAGTTCCCGTGCTCGCCATCTGCGCGGACTGCGGAACTGTCGAGGAGCACGATGGCACCACCCTGCTGCCGCACCTCACCGAAATCGCGGAACATTCTGATTTCAACGCAACCCGGCACATCGTTGAGCTGCACGGGCAGTGCCGGGATTGTGCCGCTTAACCCCATTTTTGTTAAAAGGACTGCATCTGTGAAACCTCTTCCTCTCGCCCTGTTGATGTCACTGATCGCGGCGGCGGCTTACGCCGGCGAAACCCGCCAGCTTGATGCGCATGAACACGGGGTCGGACAGCTCGATATTGCTTTTGAGAGCAGTCAGATTGCAATGGAACTCCATGCGCCCGGTGCGGATATCGTCGGGTTTGAATATGCCGCAGAAAGTGCCGGGGACCGGGCAAAAGTGGACAGCGCTGTCGCACTGCTTGCCCGCCCGCTTGACCTTTTTTCACTGCCGGAAGCCGCCAAATGCACTGTCGTTCAGGCCAGCGCGGAACTGGAAAGCGAAGCGGCACATGACAAGCATGAAGAAAACCACGCGCACGACGATCACAAACACGACGAACATGCGCATGAGGACCATGCAGAGCATACCGATGAGGACCATGCCGCGCATTCAGAAAAATCAGGTCATACAGAGTTCCATGCGGAATACCTTCTGAACTGCGCGGACCCGGCGGCTGTATCGGTCATTGAATTTGCATATTTTACTGCTTTTCCGAATGCGCTGGAGCTTGAAGTGCAGGTTATCTCCAACACCGGGGCGTCTGCATTTGAGGTCACGCGTGACGCGCCGGTTCTCGATCTGCGCGGCATGTTCTGAACCGGACCCGGGACGTGACGACAGAAAGCCCGATCCTTGAAATGCATGACGTCCGGTACCGCTGGCCGGGCCGGACATCTTTCGGGCTGGAAATTCCCGTCTTCAGAATAGCGGCAGGTGAAACCGTGTTGCTGCTGGGAGAAAGCGGATCAGGGAAATCCACTCTGCTGTCCCTGATCTGCGGGACAGTCACGCCCGCGTCGGGAAGTGTTTCTGTCGCCGGCACCGATATCGCGACCCTGTCGGCAGGACAGCGGGACAGTTTCCGCGCAGAGCAGATCGGGTTGATCTTTCAGCAGTTCAACCTGCTGCCCTATGCCAGCGTCCTCGACAACATATTGCTTCCCTTGCGTTTTGCCCCGATGCGCCGCAACCGCCTCGCGTCCCCGCACCAGGCTGCAGCAGACCTCTGTGATGACCTCGGGTTGCCGGCGCATACTGTCAGAGCCCGGGCAGGCACGCTCAGCGTGGGACAGCAGCAACGCGTGGCAGCCGCCCGCGCCCTCATCGGTGCGCCGCCGCTGATCGTCGCAGATGAGCCGACCTCGGCTCTTGATGCCGCAACTCAGACAACCTTTCTGGAGCTGTTGTTTGCACAGGCGCGCGCCCACAACAGCACGCTTCTGATGGTCAGTCACGACGCCCGTCTTGCAGATCAGTTCGACAGAGTCGCAGAAATGTCAGACGTCGTGACAGCAAGGAGAGCCGCCGCATGATCCTGCGTCTTGCTTTTGCCTCTCTGATGGCGCGCGCGCTCACAGTTGCGATGACAATTCTTGCCATCGCCCTCTCCGTCGCCCTGTTTCTGGGGGTCGAAAAAGTGCGCACCGGCGCGAAAGCGAGCTTTGCGGATACCATCTCGGGCACAGACCTGATCGTCGGCGCGCGGTCCGGATCGGTTCAGCTTCTGCTCTATTCGGTTTTCCGCATCGGCAATGCGACCAATAACATGACATGGGAAAGCTACCGCGACATAGAAGCCCGCCCGGATGTGGACTGGATTGTGCCGGTGTCGCTGGGAGACAGTCACCGGCAGTTCCGCGTCATGGGCACCACAACTGCTTTCTTTGACCGCTATAAATACCGCTCTGGTCAGTCGCTTTCGATACGCGACGGTCAGGTCATGGACGACCTCTTTGATACAGTCATCGGAGCGGATGTCGCAGAAACCCTTGGCTACGAGACCGGCGATCCGATTGTCGTGGCGCACGGGCTTGCGTCTTTTATCGAGCACGATTATCAGCCCTTTCGCGTCTCCGGCATTCTTGCCAAAACGGGCACGCCGGTGGACCGCACTGTGATCGTCAGCCTCAAAGCGATTGAGGCCATCCATGTCGACTGGCAAAGCGGTGTGAAAATACCGGGCCAGTCCACACCGGTCGACGTGATCCGGCAGTTGGATCTGGAGCCTCAGGCGGTCACCGCCGCCCTGATTGGCGTGAAAAGCCGTCTTCAGGTATTCGGTCTGCAACGCGCCATCAATGAATATCAGCAGGAGCCGTTGCTCGCAATTCTGCCTGGTGTGGCGCTGCAGGAACTCTGGCAGATCGTCGGGATCGCGGAAACCGCTCTGATTGCTGTCTCCGGCATGGTGGTCGTGACTGCACTTATCGGCATGATGGCCACAATATTCGCCAGCCTGAACGAGCGCCGCCGCGAAATGGCGATTTTTCGCGCTATGGGCGCACGCCCCCGGACCATCACAGGCCTGCTGGTGCTGGAGGCTGCCTTGATGGCTGCACTGGGCGCGGTTATCGGCCTTGCATTGCTCTATGTCGGTCTTGCCATCGCCCAGCCGGTTGTCGACAGGGCGTTTGGACTTTGGTTGCCGGTCGAAGCGCCGACCTTGCGTGAGTTTTCCGTTCTCGCAGGGGTCGTCTGCGCTGGCGTAATTGTGAGCATGGTACCCGCCGTCAGAGCCTATCGAATGTCCCTCGCGGATGGTATGATGGTGAGAATTTAACAGGGAGGTATGAGACAATGACACTGTCCCGTCGCGAGCTTATCGCACTCTCGGCAGCCTTCGCATCGGCACCGGGCGCAGGCTTTGCCAACACTGCGCGTCTTGTCGGCTGGGACGATCTTATCCCGCCTGGCGTCCCCTATTCACAGATTATCGGTGAAGGCGAGATCGACCTGCAAAACGACACCTGGCTGCCTGTCTTCGATGAAAACGCCACCCGACTGAACGATGATCTGGATGGCGCGTATATTAAAATGCCGGGGTACATGTTGCCCGTTGATTTATCGGCAGCGGGCGTCACGAGCTTCATTATGGTGCCCTACGTCGGCGCCTGCATTCATACGCCGCCGCCCCCGGCGAACCAGCTGGTTTTTGTTCAGAGTGAAAAACCCTGGCCCGGTGACACAATGTGGGATCCGGTGTGGGTGACCGGCCTGATAACCCATGAGCTGCAATCCACAACCGTTGCCGATATCGGATACGCAATGGCCGCTGACAAAATCGAGGCGTTCGAATGGTGACATCTGCTCCGGACCGGCGCGCCGTTCTGGCGGCATTGGGTGCTCTTATCGTATTCGCAAAAGGTGCTGCGGCCCGCGAATATATTGATCTGAACTGGACCGATCTGGTGCCGGAAGGCCAGCCGGCCATCCCACCGTCCCTTCAGGGTCTGATACAGCACGACGGCCCTGACATGTCCGGTCAGCAACCACCTTCACAGGGGGTACGTACGGAGTGGAACGGTGAAATCGTCCGGCTGCCGGGTTTCGTTGTTCCGATAGATTATTCAGGTACCGGCGTTACCGCATTTATCCTTGTGCCCTTCGTCGGAGCATGTGTTCACGTCCCGCCTCCACCGGCAAATCAGCTTGTCTTTGTGACGACGGAAAAACCGTTCGAAAGCACCGGGCTTTTTGAGCCGGTGAATGTCATCGGAATGTTCGGTACAGCATCAACCTCCACTCAGCTTGCTGATATCGCCTACGCGCTCTCGGCCGATCACATCGAACCGTTCTGACGACCGGCTGAAAGGTATGATCAGATCTGAGGTCTGACGGACCTTAAAGCATCGGTTTCCGGAGCTGAGGGCCGCAAGGCCTGCGACAGCAGCATCAGGCACCGTTATATCGCGCGCTAAACCGCCTCTTCGCTTTGCTGACGCCGCCAGAGCTGCGCATAACGTCCCTCCTGGACCAGCAGATCGTCGTGGGTGCCCTGCTCAATGACCTCGCCCTGCTCCAGCACTACAATACGG
>NZ_JAHEHZ010000203.1 GCF_024639605.1 Roseobacter sp.
GCTTTCGATGAGCACAGGATCCTTCAAAACTTATATTTCCGATGACCTCGTGGGCGTCGAAATCGGCGGCGCGGTCAAGAACGTGATCGCAATCGGTTGCGGCATGATGACGGGTGCAGGTTTTGCGGAAAACACCCGCGCGGCGCTGATCACCCGTGGCATGTACGAGATGAAGGTGCTTGCCGAAGCCCTGGGGGGACGGCGGGAGACTGTCACGGGGCTTGCGGGGGCCGGAGATCTGACGCTCACCTGTTCGAGCCAGACATCTCGCAACATGTCACTTGGCGTGCAGCTTGGCGAGGGACGCAAGCGGGCCGACTGTTTCGACGGGCGCGCTGTGGTGGTCGAGGGGGAGGCAAATGCCCGTTCGATTGTCGATCTGGCGCGGCGTGTTAACGTATCGATGCCGATCTGCGAAACGGTCGACGCGATCCTGCACGATGGCGCGGAACTGAACGAGGCTTTTGCCGCGCTCTGGACGCGCCCGATCGAGGGCGAACCACGCACGCTCGACATTTCGCTGCGCAATCCGGCGCGGCCCAGCCTCAGCAACCTGAACGGAGACTGATGTGAGTACTGATTTATCCGGACACAGATTTGTCCTGGCGACCGATCTCGACGGAACATTCCTTGGCGGCAGCAAGGCTGACCGGGCGCAGCTGTACAACTGGATTGAGGAAAACCGCACCACAGTCGGCCTGATCTTTGTCAGCGGACGGGATCCGGATTTCATCCATGAACTGTGCGGCAGCGGCGTGCCCTGGCCCGATTATGTGATCGGTGACGTGGGTACCACGATTGCCCGGGTCACACCCGGCCGCGAAATCGCACCCATCGAAGAACTTGAAGAAGACATCGCAGCACGCTGGAAAGACAGTGGAAACATGGTTCGCGAGACACTTGACGGACACCCCGGTCTTGAGGTGCAGACGACTGGTTTCCGGTACCGGGTCAGTTATGATTACGACCCTGAGCGCTTTGATCCTTCGGCGACCGATAAGATCGAAGCACTGGGCCTTGATGTGTTGATTTCGGACAACCGTTTCTTTGACGTACTGCCCGGTGGTGTGAGCAAGGGCCCGTCTTTGTTGCGCCTGCTGAGCCATCTGGATATCGCGACAGGCGATGTGCTGGCGGCAGGTGACACTCTCAATGACCTGTCGATGCTCGTGGCAGGCACCCCGGCGGTTGCCGTCGGCGGGTCAGAAAAACCGTTGCTTGATGCGCTGCCTGAGGCGGACCGCATCTTTCGCGCCGGAGACATCGGTGCGGCTGGTATTCTGGAGGCAGTGCGCTATTTTAACCTGCACGCTGCACCGGAAAAGGTCTGACCCATGCCCTCCGATCTTGTGATCGTCTACCACCGTCAACCCTATGAAGAAGTCGAGGAAAACGGGAAAACTGTTTTTCGTGAAAATAAGAGTCCCAACGGTATTGTCCCGACGCTCAAAAGTTTTTTCGGCACGGCAGAGCACGCATCCTGGATCGCCTGGAAGCTGGCCAAAGACCCCTCGAACCCGGAATTTGAGAAGGTCGTGGAGATTTCCGATGTACACGGCGATTACACCGTTTCCCGACTGCCGCTGACGCAAGAACAGGTCAGCAGCTTTTATCACGTCTCCTCGAAAGAGGCTTTCTGGCCGATTCTGCACAGCTTTAAAGAGAAGTTTAACTACGACCCCGTGGACTGGCCGACATTCCGGGAAGTGAACTGGGCCTTTGCCGAGGCAGCGGCGCGCGAGGCGGCACAGGGCGCGCGGGTGTGGGTTCATGATTACAATCTCTGGCTGGTGCCCGGGTATCTGCGCCAGCTGCGCTCGGATGTGACAATCTCGTTTTTCCACCACACGCCATTTCCGGCGGCGGATATGTTCAATGTGCTGCCCTGGCGGCGCGAAATCGTCAAAAGCCTTCTCGATTGTGACATCGTGGGCTTTCACATCCCACGTTATGCCGCCAATTTCGTCTCTGTCGCGCGCAGTATGTTTGATGTGGATGTGTTGCGCCGTGAAGCAGTGGGAGAGGATCTGATCTCGGACGGCACCGCGCTGAGCGAACGCAGCGCCCCGGTGCTGATCAGTTTTGAAGGCCGCGAGATATCAATCAGCTCATCCGCTGTAGGCGTCTCAGCCGGATTTATTGAAGGTCGTGCTACCGACCCCGCTGTGATCGATGCGGCAAAAGAGGTGCGCGAAGGCCTCGGAGACTGCCGGCTGATCCTCTCCGTGGGCAGAACCGATTATACCAAGGGCGGCGTGGACCAGCTTGAAAGCTTTGAGCGGGTTCTGGAGGACAATCCCGAGTTGCGCGGCAAGGTAAAGCTCATGCATGTCTCCGTCAGTGCTGACCGCAACATGTCGGCTTATGCGCGCACGCAGACCGGGATCGAAGAAACCGCAGGCCGTATCAACGGTCGTTTCGGCACGCTCGAGTGGCAGCCCATCGCGTTGATTTCACGGGCGATCCCTTTTGACGATCTGATCAAATATTACCTCGCGGCTGATGTGGCCTGGATCACCCCGCTCGTGGACGGGATGAACCTTGTCTGCAAAGAGTACGTGGCCGCGCGCACGGATGGTGACGGGGTACTGGTTCTGTCCGAGTTTGCCGGAGCGGCGGTTGAACTGAATTCGGCCGTGGTGACCAATCCGTTTTCGCACCGGTCCATGGATCAGGCGATCCTGCAGGCGCTGGACATGCCCGAAGAAGAGCGCCGGTCCCGCATGGCGGAACTGCGCCGGGTGGTGAAACTCTACTCGGTCGCGGCCTGGGGAGAGGAACAGCAGCGACAGTTTGACGAGGCTCTGGCGCGAAAGGCCGTTAAGACCGCGGCAACAGAATCCGCATAAACCTCATTGCCTGATTGGTGTAAGCGGGTGTCTCAGACGGTCGCGCCGTCTGATGCGGTCACAACCACATCACTGTCGATCGCCAGAGTGGCCAGCACTTCACCGGCACCACCCACATATTCATATATGGTGAGCGCGTTTCCGGCAGCATCGGTGACCCCGGAACCGGATACCTCGTTGAAGGCATCGCCGGCGGCAACCTCAAAATTGACCGTATCACCTGTATTACCGAGGATCGTGGCGCTTTCGGGTAACGCTGCTGCGAGCAGATCTTCGAGGCCTTCATCGGCCGTGGACGACAGATCGACAACATCCGCGAGCGAGAGTGTGAGCGTGTCATTCTGACCGTTTGTCATATCGACCACTTCGATATCAGTCAGGTCAAGGCTCGCAAGTACCGCGTTGATGTCCCCCACATCCCCGAGAAACAGAGTATCGCGCCCTGCCCCGCCGTCGATGATTTCGGTGCCCTGGGGTGCGTCGTTCACGTTTATTCTGTCATCACCGGCACCTGCAAGAATCACGTCATCCCCGGCGCCACCGTCGATCACGTCATTACCGCCGTACGCGAGGATAACGTCGTCGCCGCCTGCGCCGGAAACAGTATCCGCCTGATCGCTGCCAAAGAGCAGGTCCGCGCCGCCGAGCCCGGCAATATCCTGCGCGCCGGTGGCTTTGCCGATCTCATCTGACGAGAAAAGATCGATCTCAATCGTGTTGTCATTACTGTCGGTGCTGAATTTTGCCCGCACGCTGACACGGTTGGTCTCGCCCAGCAGAGCCGCGATATTTTCGATGGAGGCCAGTGGCAGTTCGTAATCCACACCCTCGACAATCAGCGCATCGCTGGTCTGGTCTGCTATGACCTGCACCGGCCCGCCATCTGCTTCAAGCTCAACGGTCAGAGAGACAAGCTGCGGATTGAAGAGCGCTGTTTCGAGGAGCCCGTCGGTCAGCTGATCAGGTGAGTCCAGTTCCTGCGCGCCCGGATCCACGATAAGCAGCTGGTCAAAATCGACATTGCCGATGCCGAAGGCACTGATAATCACCGGATCGCGCCCGTCTGCCGGATTTTTAAGAGACTCCACTGCGGTCTCCCAACCCCCGCTGGTGGGCCGCCCGTCCGTGAAAAATATCATGTAACCGGCTTCGGTCGCAGGCTCTGACAAAAGGAAATCTCCGGCTGCGATAAAAGCGTCGCTCCAGTTGGTCAGTCCGCCCAGATACGGCAGCGTGCTGATCGCATTATCAAGGCCGGGATCATTCAGATCATAGATTGCGGTTGCGGTCGTGCCTGAAGAGAAACTGATCAGCTGTATGTCGATGCTTGTTGTCGAGCCGTTGAACTGATCGCGCAGGATATCAACCGAGTCACCGATGGAGGACAGCAGCACATCCCAGTTGTTCTGAGAAATACTGCCCGAACTGTCGAGGACGAACACGACATTCACCGCACTGGTCTCTGCCGGTTCAATGACGTCGATGGCGATGGCACCTGCTGCTGTATCGGCGGAGGCCGCCGTGGTCAGCCCGATCGATACATTGTCGTCGCCGCTGGCGTCGCTGTTTTCGACGACAATATCGAGGCGCGCAGTTGAAATACCGCCCGCACCGTCATCCACCTGATAGGTGATGCGCTCGATCCCGAGGAACCCGTCGTCGGGCGTATAACTGAAACTGCCGTCAGGCGTCAGCGTCAGGGTGCCATCGTCCGGACCATCCGCAATGCTGAAAGTCAGCGTTCCGGCACCGTCCACGTCGGTTGCCGCAAGAACGCCGCCCACCGCCTGCCCGTCTACCGTCCCGACCACCGAGATCGGCACCAGCACCGGCTTATCGTTGGTGCCGGTGACGGCGACACTGACGGTCTGTGTAACCTGCTGTCCGGTCGCATCGGTCGCTACAGCTGTGA
>NZ_JAHEHZ010000204.1 GCF_024639605.1 Roseobacter sp.
GGCCGGGCTTTACTGGACCGGCTCAACTGCGCACCGTGCTCCGGGCTCTGCCGGCAAAAGCTTCGGCGGCTCCCGGAATGCCCGCCGCCGTCTGCTCAGGTGGCACACTTGAATTCCGATGCTTCGGCTGTCACGTGTGGAAGCGACAAACTGCAGGGGATAATTCGCACCTATGCCACATGTCTTTTCAGTGATGCGGATCAGCGCGCTGCTTCTTGCCTTATGCCTGTCTGGCAGCCTCGTCGCCGGACCGGTCGAAGAAGAAATCGAGAAACTGTCAGCTTCATTCCGGGGCGGCAATGCCGGTACTTTTGCTGATGCACGTCTCAACAGTGCGGTCCTGATCCCCGCGTTCTATGCGGGGCGCGGGCATGCGCCGGCGTGGTACGGAACACCCGCCGGTGATCAGCTTTTTGCGGAACTGAACCGTGGAATTGCCCAGGGATTCCGACCGGCAGATTTCAACCTGGCGTGGCTTTACGAATTATCCGACGCGGCACGATCGGGCAGGCCGGAGGATATCGCAGCATTTGATCTTGTGGCCACGGATGCGGCTATAAAACTGATCCACCACGTCTTTTTCGGAAAGGTTGACCCGGCGGCTCTTGACAGCGACTGGAATTTTTCGAAACCAGTCATCCGTCAGGAGCCGGCAGCCGTTCTGAACGAATTCATCAATGGCGCGGGGTTCAGTGCTCTGATGGCGCGTGTCGATATCGATGCCCTGCAATACCGGCAACTGATCGGCGCACTCAAGAAATACAGAGACATCGCAGACAGCGGCGGATGGCCTCCTGTGCCGGACCATACGGTGCTGAAACCGGGCATAACAGACCCCGCCGTTGCCGTTCTGCGCGAGCGGTTGTTGCGCGAAGGGGCGGCGCGCGAAGCCGCGGGCAGTGCGGCAGCCAGCTCCGGGACCGAAGGGGACGCCTTTTATGACGCCGGGCTGGCTGAAGCCGTCAAAGCATTTCAGACGCGGCATGGCCTTGACGCTGACGGCGTGGTCGGGCCGAGGACATTTCTGTCTCTGAACCGGACGGCAGGTGACCGCGTGAACCAGCTCAGGCTCAGCCTTGAGCGCGCGCGCTGGCTGATGCGGGATCTCGGGGACGAATTTGTGCTGGTCAATATCGCAGGCGCCCGGACGTATTACGTCACCTCGGACGATACCGTCTGGAGCACGCGTTCTGTCACCGGATCGGCTTACCGGAAAACGCCGGTCTTCCGGGATGAGATCCGCTATATGGAATTCAATCCGACGTGGACTGTGCCCGCCTCCATCTTCCGGAGTGACAAGCTCCCCCGGATCCGAGAAGACCCCGGATACCTGTCGCGCAACAACTACACAGTGGTGCGCAGCGATGACCGCAGCCCCGTGGATGCCGCCGCCGTGAACTGGGCGGCAAATAATCCTGGTGTGACCCTCGTGCAGCAACCCGGACCGCAGAATGCACTGGGGCTGGTGAAGTTCATGTTTCCAAATGTACATGCCGTTTATCTGCATGATACCAACGAACGCAGCCTTTTTGACCGGAGCGAGCGCAACCTGAGCTCAGGATGCGTACGGCTCGAATATCCTTTCGAGCTTGCCAGTCTGCTTATGGAGGGTGATCCGGACTGGAGTCTCGAGCGGATGAACGCCATTCTCGACAGTGGAAAAACCACGCGGATCAATCTTCGTGAACCGGTGCCGGTGCTGCTGACTTACTGGACGGCATGGGTTGAGGACGGCAGCGTGCACTTTCGCGAAGATCCCTATGACCGTGACGCTGCCGTTCTGGAGGCTTTGAACCGGTAAAGCGGCGTACCGCCTGCCGCTTCGGGGGAAACTTGTCCGGCCACATCCGGGGCCTTTGTACGCCAGCGGTCCGTCGGCCGGTCACAATGCATCCGGCGCCCGGGCCAGCGGGCCCCATGTTGCCGGGTCATCCAGACCCACGCTCGACCAGGCTTCCTGCAGGACCCGCGATTCCGCCGACCGGGTGCGTGGCAGATCATCGAGAATGTCGAACCATGGCAGCTTGCTTTCTATGCCGGAATGGACCGATGGCGCAAAATTCTCCGGAGTGTCGAGGCTGGACGTGTGCATCACCAGATACGCAGTCTCGCGCGGCCGGAGCAGTCTGTAGGTCAGGCTCGCGCCGCACTCCGCACAAAAGCCGCGTTGCGCTATGGGCGACGATGCAAAGCACCGGGGTTCAGCATTTGTGAACCGGACGGCGGAGGCGGGAAAAGCCGCCCATGCGTTCACCGCTGATCCCGAAAACTTCTGACAGCAGCTGCAGTGGCAGTATCCGGTGCTGATCGGCGGAGCGGTGATTTCGTACCGGACAGCGCCGCACAGACAGCCGCCCGTGATCAGCGTGCCCGCGAGGTCATCATCGTCAAAGTCCAGAAAACCTGCCGTCCTGCCCGGGCCGGAGCGGGTCATGAAAACATGTATCGGCGCGTCTGTATTCTTTAGGCGTTTGTGTCCGCAGTCTTCGAGCGTGAGATCAACCTTGCCTCTGATCTGCGCCATAACTTCGCCCGAGACGGCGATGCCTCCCGGTTCGGCCATCGCTTCCAGCCGGGCGGCAGTATTGACGCCTTCGCCGAGAAGATCGGCCCCGCGGACCACAACATCACCCACCGACACGCCGACCCGGAGCACAAAAAAGTCGCCCGTTTCCGACTGGTGTGCTTCGAGTGCGGCCGCCCTCTGAATCCCCGTGGCACAGTTGACGGCTTCGATGATGCTGGAAAATTCGGCGAGAAAGCCATCGCCGGTGGATTTGAACACGCGGCCCCGGTTGGCTTCGACCTGCATGCCGATCACATCGCGGCTGAAATGCTCCAGGCGTGTCAGTGTTCCGCTTTCGTCGCGTGAAACAAGCCCTGCAAAGCCAACGATATCCGTGGCGAGGATGGCCGCCAGTCTGCGTTCCATGTCCGGTCCTTAGAACTGCTGTCCCGTTGGGGCACTGCATCTCATTATACATGAATTGCGCGATAATTAAATTCTGGAGGAGACCCGCACCTTCGCCTGAACGAAAGTAAAGGTCCGCATGGTGCAGAACGGCCAGGAGGCGCGCAGCATAATGCAACCCGCCTCGGCGTCAGAACCGGTGACGCCCGTCAGGCGGTCGAATTTGTTTTCAGATATTTGCCGGACCGGACAATTTGCAAACAGAGCTTGCAGGAAAGGCCGGCGCCGCAGAAAATTCGCCTTCGCTGCTGAATGAAGTGTTCGCGTCCGTGTATCCGGGCGTGGCGAAAATCAGTACATTTCCGGCGTCACTGAAACCGCGCAGCTTTGCGCGCCAGAGGGAATCAATGGTCTCCCCGACGGCCATGCCGGCATCAGGCAGCCCGGGGCCGGACTGAAGATAAATTAAGCCGGTGGCCTTGCTTGTCCGGCCACATCGGTTTGCGGGTCGCGGTCCTGTTTTGCGGATAATCACCGGATTTGGTAGAGGCAGGCACATGCCGCGATGCATCCCGCGCCGATCACGGGCCTGCCCATGGGCAGGCGACATCGCGAAAGACTGCACGGCTCACTTGTGTGCATCAAGGTGCTGCGCGAGAACTTAACTCAAAGGTAAAGGCGCACATTCAATGATTTCCCTTTATGCAGCAATCTGGCGTGTCAGCGGGCGCCGACAGGTTTTACTGATCGTTCTGTCCGTTGCGATTGCCGCTCTGGCGGCAGCCCCCCTGAAATTCCAGCAGGAAATTGTAAACCTGCTGACGGAAGCGTCGTTCCAGTCGTCACAGCTTTTCCTGCTGGGTGCCGGGATGATGGGTGTCATCCTGTTGAGCCTGGGACTCAAATGGCTGATGGGCTACCGGTCGCAACTGTTGGGAGAGGATGTGATCCGCCTGATCCGTAAAAAACTTCTGACCGATGCCGCAGCTGAGCAGAGTATGCACCGCGACATCCTTACCGGAACCTTATCGACCGCAATATCAAGTGAGGCGGAGGAGCTTGGAAAGTTCACCGGCAGCGCGTTTTCGGAGCCTGTGATGCAGGTTGGCACGCTGATCAGCGTGGTCGGTTTTGTCGCCTCCACGCAGCCGGGTCTCGGTATTCTTGCGCTGGCTATGATCGCACCTCAGATCGCGATCGTCCTTTTCACCCAGCGCAGGGTTAACATGCTGCTGGCCGGGCGCGTGAAGCTTTTGCGGCAGGCCACTAACAAAATTACGGCCAGAGAAATCAGCGAAGTCGAAGCATCTGTCCTCGAAGACTTCGACAGTATTTATGGTGCGCGGCGATCGATGTTCAGGTGGAAGCTTTCAACCAAATTCGTCCTTAGTCTGATCAACGGAGCAGGGACAGTTGCCGTATTCATGCTCGGCGGTCTGTTCATTCTGCGGGGGCAAACGGATGTCGGCACGGTGGTGGCAGCGACGATGGGGCTCAGCAGGCTGCAGGGTCCGACGACGTTTCTGATTTCGTTCTACCGGCAGGTCAGTGCGAACCGGGTCAAATTTGAGCTTCTGCGGGATATGTCTCTTTATTCCGGTGAGCCGGCTCCTAATTCGCAGACCTGACGGGCGGAAACTGCTTCACCGGCCTGTGGGGCCTGCATTTCATAGTGCCGTCAGGGCCACTCACAGGCGACAAACCAGATGATTGACCATCATCTGTCAGAACAAAGAGCCTGTCAGACGCTGCGCTCAGGGCGTACCTTCGGCGATTCCTCAGCTGTTCTGATACGTGCTTTTTGCTGCGGGGCAGATCGAAACGCCGAACTGCCCGCGCGTC
>NZ_JAHEHZ010000205.1 GCF_024639605.1 Roseobacter sp.
TCATGCGCATGATCCTCGTCCTGGCTGTCATGAGCGTTATGCTCTGCGTGCGCGTCGTGATCGTGCGGCTCAAAGGACCCGCCGGTACGAAAAGCCAGAAGCTGCATACCTTCGGCCGCCTTCAGAGTAAGCCTGTGCGCGTCACCGGCCAGCGTATCGACTGGATCCGCCAGCCAGGGCGTCAGGGCCGGACCGACCCAGATCACCAGATCGGCCGAGGACAGAGCCCGCGCCTCGGACGGGCGCATCGCATAGCTGTGCGGAGAGGCACCGGGCGGCAAAAGCACATCCGCCGTCCCCACACCTGCCATAACCTGATTGACCAGCCCCTGCACGGGCAGAATATCGGTAACCACCCGCGGCACCTCGGCCAGCGCGCCGGTGGTGCCGCAAAGAAGTGTCGCACAAACCATTAAAACGCGCATCGCGGCCCCCTTGTGATACATCCCGCGACCGGCTATCAGACATGTTATAACATATCAATACCTGCCCCCGGAGTTCAGATGTCATCTGTCGGATTTGACTGCCACGATCACAGCGCCTGTATGACCGGTACGCTTGCGCGGGCGGTCGAGCGTTGCCGCGATCAGGGGCTGAACCTCACACCGGTCCGGCGGCGCGCGCTTGAAATCCTGCTGAGCGAGCACCGCGCGCTGGGTGCCTATGACCTCCTGGCGCATCTGTCCGATGAGGGGCTGGGGTCGCAGCCGCCGGTCGCCTACCGTGCGCTGGATTTTCTGGTGCGAGCAGGTCTGGCGCATAAGATCGAGGCCCTCAATGCCTATGTCGCCTGCGCCCATGCCGGGGCGGATCACGCACCTGCATTTCTCGTTTGTCGCAATTGCCGTGCTGTGGCGGAGGCTGAAACCACCCCTGCTGCCGGGCGTCTGGGCGATGCTGCCCGTGCCGCCGGGTTCCGCATTGAGCGCACCGTGGTCGAGGCCCAGGGCCTCTGCCCTGCCTGCCAGCAGGATGAGCCTGCGTGACCGTGCTGATCGGGACCGAGGGCCTGCATCTGGCCTATGGCGGCCAGAGCGTGCTGCGGGATGTGAACCTGACACTGGCGCGAGGCGAAATCGTCACCATCGTCGGGCCTAACGGGTCCGGCAAGTCGAGCCTGCTGCGCGCCCTTATCGGCGCGCTGGCACCGGCACAGGGGCGCATCACCCGCGCGCCCGGGCTGCGCATCGGATATGTGCCGCAAAACCTCGCGATTGACGCGACGCTGCCGCTGACGGTGGCGCGGTTTCTGGGGCTGCCACGACGGATCAGTGCCGTCCGCGCTGAAGAAGTACTGACCGGTGCCGGCGTGCCCGGCCTTGCGGACCGGCAGATGTCGGCGCTTTCCGGTGGCCAGTTTCAGCGGGTGCTGCTGGCCCGGGCCCTGCTCGACATGCCCGATCTGCTCATTCTGGACGAGCCGACGCAGGGCCTCGATCAACCCGGATCAGCCGCCTTTTATCAGCAGATCGAGACCGTGCGACAACGAACAGGATGCGGTGTCCTGATGGTCAGCCACGATCTGCATGTGGTGATGGCAGCCTCCGACCGGGTGCTTTGTGTCAACGGCCATATCTGTTGCGAAGGCACCCCTGATATCGTCGCGAGCGCACCGGAATACCGCGCGCTTTTCGGCACCGGCACCCGTGGGGCGCTGGCGCTTTACCGGCATGAACACGGCCATTCACACGGGCCGAAAGGTGACCATGCACATGACCATGAACATGACCATGACCACGATCACCAGCACGAGACCACCGGGGCATGACCGACGATTTCATGATCCGCGCGGCCCTTGCGGGCCTCGGCGTGGCACTGGCGGCGGCACCTCTGGGTTGTTTCGTGATCTGGCGGCGCATGGCCTATTTCGGCGATGCGACCAGCCATGCGGCGATCCTTGGTGTGGCACTCGCATTGGCGACCGATCTGCCCGTCTTCGGCGGTGTGTTACTGGTCGCGGTTGCCATGGCGCTGCTGCTCACGGGACTTACCGGGCGCGGCATCAGCAGTGACGCGCTCCTTGGTGTGATGGCTCACGCGGCCCTGGCCTTGGGGCTTGTCGCTGTCTCGCTCATACCCGACGTACGTGTCGATCTGATGGGGTACCTGGTGGGTGATATCCTTGCTGTGTCACAAGCTGATCTTGCAGTGATCTGGACAGGGGCGACGCTGGTGCTGGGGCTGCTTTTCTGGCGCTGGTCATCTTTGCTGGCGGCCACCCTCAGCCCGGATCTGGCGCAGGCCGCGGGGCTCAGTCCGAAACGTGAAGAACTGGTGCTGACGCTGGCGCTCAGCATCACAGTGGCCGTCGCGATCAAGGTCGTGGGCGCGCTGCTGATCGCCGCATTGCTGATCATCCCGGCTGCCGCCGCGCGGCCGCTTGCGCGTACACCCGAAGGCATGGCGGCCGCGGCGATTTTCATCGGCGGTGCCTCGGCGCTCGGGGGGCTGATCGTCTCGTTCGCGCTGGACACGCCCACCGGGCCGACCATCGTGAGCCTTGCCGCGGTGGTATTCGCGCTGACCCGCGGGGTGAGCGCTGCCCGCGTTTAAGCGCGTGGCAGGACGGCCGTTGCCTCGATCTCGACCTGGGCCTCATCCTCGACGAGGGCTGCAACAACCACCATTGTCATCGCCGGAAAATGCCGGCCCAGCACCTCGCGATACGCCGCACCGACCTCTGCCTGACGGGCAAGGTATTCGTTTTTGTCCGTCACATACCACGTCAGCCGGGTGATATGCTCCGGCGCGCCGCCCGCCGCCTCAACCACGGCGCGGATGTTGCGCAGCGCCTGGCGCATCTGACCGATGAAATCATGCACCTCAAAGATCTGATCCTCCGTCCAGCCGATCTGGCCGCCGACATAAAGCTCACCGGTTTCGCAAAGCACGCCGTTGGCATAGCCACGGGCGGGTTTCCAACCGTCGGGATGAATGATCTGATGGGCCATTGCGGGCTCCTTTTCATGTTCCTGCAGGGCGCTCAGACGCCCAGATACTGATCCGCCACGGCGGCGGTGACATCGGACATCGCACCGGACCAGACGGTGCTGCCGCGTTCGAGAATGACCGCGCGGTCGGCGATGCCGCGCAGCTCTGCCAGCGATTTATCGACCACAAGAATGGCCATCCCTGTCTCTGATTTCAAACGGCGCACGGCAGCCCAGATTTCCTGGCGCACCACCGGGGCCAGCCCTTCGGTGGCCTCATCAAGCAGCAGAAGACGCGGATTTGTCATCAGCGCGCGCCCGATCGCGAGCATCTGTTGTTCGCCTCCGGAGAGAGACGCCGCCATCTGGTCGCGACGCTCTTCCAGGCGCGGGAAAAGCTCTGCGATGCGCGCCGCATCCCACTCTCCTGGCCGGGCCGCCGCGATGAGGTTTTCGCGCACCGTGAGGTTAGGAAAGCACCGTCGCCCCTCCGGCACCAGCCCGAGACCCTCGCGCGCGGCCTTGTGCGGCGGCAGCGCGCTGAGATCCTGTCCGCCGAGCGACACGGAGCCCCCCGAATGCCTGAGCAGCCGGCAAATCACGCGGATAGTCGATGTTTTGCCCATACCGTTGCGGCCCATCAGGGCGCAGACCTCGCCCTCTTCCAGCGTCAGATCGACACCAAAGAGCGCCTGGCTCGGCCCGTAGGAGGCCGTGATCCCCTGCACATCGAGAAAGTTCATCCCGCCTCCTCCGCACCCAGATAGGCCTCGCGCACATCTGCATTGGCCCGGATCTCATCAGCGGTGCCCGTGGCGATGATGCGCCCGTAAACCAGTACCGAAATCCGGTCTGCCAGCGCAAAAACCGCCTCCATATCGTGCTCTACCAGCAGGATCGGTGCCTCGCGGCGCAACCCGTCCAGAAACCCGGTAAGGCGCCGTGAGCCGTCAGCCCCCAGACCCGCCATTGGCTCGTCCATCAGGAAGGCGCGCGGTTGCAGCGTCAGCGCGACGGCGACCTCAAGCTGGCGGCGCTGCCCGTGGCTGAGATCAGCAGTGCGCCGTGTCGCCAGATTTTCCAGCCCTACCCGCTCCAGTGCGCTCATGGCCGCCGAGCGCAGGCCCGCATCCTGCATCACCGGACGGAAAAACCGCCAGACGGACCCGGCCCGACCCAGCGCCCCCAGCATCGCATTCTGAAGCACGGTGTATTCCATTGCGAGTGAGGAGATCTGGAACGTGCGCCCGAGCCCTGCGCGCGCGCGCGCGACAGTGTTGAACCCGGTAATATCCCGACCGTCAAAAAAGATCTGTCCGGCATCGGGCGCGAGCCCGCCCGCGATCTGTTTGATCAGCGTCGATTTGCCCGCGCCATTGGGCCCGATCAGCGCGTGGATCTCGCCGGGGCGCAGCGTCAGAGATACATCATCCGTGGCACAGAGCGCGCCAAAGGATTTGCGCAGACCCTCAATGCGCAGCAGCGGCTCAGTCATGCGCCACCTGCCGTCCCGCCAGCGCGCCAATCATGCCGCCGCGGGCAAAGAGCACGACCAGGAGCAACAGCAGGCCCAGATACACGTGCCAGAAATCTGACAGTCCGCCGAGGATATGCTCCAGCAGAATAAAGAGTGCCGCCCCTGCAACCGGCCCGAAAAGCCGCCCCACACCGCCGAGGATCACGAAGATCATGATCTCACCCGACATGTGCCAGCTCAGCATCGTCGGACTCACAAAACGGTTGAGATCGGCAAAGAGCGCACCGGCAAGGGCTGTGACAGCGCCCGAAATCACAAAAGCCAGCAGCCGCAGACGGTAAG
>NZ_JAHEHZ010000206.1 GCF_024639605.1 Roseobacter sp.
TACGTGGCGATGCGTGCTTTACCAGATGCACCGGAACGTCGGCGTGCGACCGAAGATATCAGCCTGCAATCAGTCGATCTGTGCTGTGAAACCGGAGGGGACAGTCTTCCAGACCTTCGAGCCAGGGCCGGAACGGAAGCACCGGTGCAGGATTGACCAGTATCAATCCCGCCGCTCACCAGCGCCGCATACTCGCCCCGACGGTGCAACAGGGGCGCAGAATGCAGGGTTCTCATGATCTGGTCGTAAATTTCACTGACGTCAGACGTGACGATATCGAAAGGGTCGGCGGAAAAAACGCATCACTGGGTGAAATGATCCGCGCATTGGACCACAAGGGGGTTCGGGTCCCCCCGGGTTTCGCCACAACGGCGCATGCCTTTTACACGTTTATTTCAGAGAATAATCTGGACACCCGCATTGCAGACGAACTGGAAAAGCTCGCCAGCGGCAAAACCGATCTGCATCACGCCGGAGAAACGATACGCGGGATTGTTCTGTCCGGCGAGTGGCCTGAAAACACAGCACAGGCAATCACGAAGCACTACAAAGACCTGTGCCGCGCGCAGGGCAAAGAAGAGGTCGAGGTCGCGGTAAGGTCAAGTGCCACGTCCGAGGACCTGCCGGATGCGAGTTTCGCCGGTCAGCAGGAAACTTTTCTGAACGTCGCCGGAGAAGCTGAACTGTTGAACGCCTGTCGCAGGTGCTACGCATCGCTCTATACGGATCGCGCGATATCATACCGACAGATCAAAGGTTTTTCACATACAAAAATAGCGCTTTCGGTGGGTGTGCAGCTGATGGTCCGTGCGGACAGCGGTGGCTCAGGTGTGATGTTTTCGATCGACACCGAAACCGGTTTTCCGGATGTCGTTCT
Source organism: Roseobacter sp. (assembly GCF_024639605.1). Classification (GTDB taxonomy): domain Bacteria; phylum Pseudomonadota; class Alphaproteobacteria; order Rhodobacterales; family Rhodobacteraceae; genus Roseobacter. The sequence continues at coordinate 878 of NZ_JAHEHZ010000206.1, forward strand.
GATCAATGCCGGCTGGGGTCTTGGCGAAACCATTGTGCAGGGCACCGTCGATCCTGATGAGTATCAGGTTTACAAGCCACTCCTGAACAAAGCCGACCTCGTTCCCATCCTGGAAAAGCGCCTTGGCGGCAAAGAAATCAAGATGATCCAAGACGCCTCGGGCGCACCGCGCACCGTTCCCACGTCAAAAGCTGAAAGGCAAAAGTTTGTCCTGAGCGATCAGGAAATACTCGAACTCGCGCGGCAGGCCATCGTCATTGAGCATCACTACGGACAGCCCATGGATATGGAGTGGGCGCGCGACGGTGTGACCGGCGATCTGTACATCGTGCAGGCCAGACCGGAAACGGTTCAGTCCCGCGACGCCCATCTTGCGCTGACAACACATACCGTCCATGCGCCGGGCCGGACGCTGATCACAGGACTGAGCGTCGGCGACGCGGCGGTTGCCGGTCGGGTCAGCCTGATCGAAAGCGCAAAGGACATTGACCGTTTCGTGGACGGGTCCGTTCTGGTGACCTCAAACACCGACCCCGACTGGGTTCCGATCATGAAACGGGCTGCAGCGATTGTCACGGATCACGGAGGCCGGACCTCACATGCGGCAATCATCAGCCGCGAGCTTGGGGTGCCTGCCGTGGTCGGATGCGGCACGGCCACACAGGTTCTGCACGACGGACAGGATGTCACCGTCTCATGCGCTGGCGGCGAGCAGGGTGTCATAAGTGACGGTATTTCGCAGATCACGGTCTCGGATGAAGCACTGCAGGATCTGCCTGAAACGCAAACCCGCGTTATGCTCAACCTTGCCAACCCATCCGCAGCGTTGCGCTGGTGGCGGTTGCCCGTCAGGGGCGTCGGGCTGGCGCGCATGGAGTTTGTCATCAGCAACACGGTGCGTGTGCACCCGCTGGCCCTTGTCCGTCCGGAGGCTGTCACCGACAAAAGGCAATTGTCGGCGATTGAAGATCTGACCTGCGGGTATCAGGACAAATCCGCATATTTTGTCGACAATCTGGCGCGCGGACTGTCGCGCATCGCTGCCTTTTGCTACCCCGAGCCGGTGATCATCCGGATGAGTGATTTCAAAACGAACGAATACGCCGACCTGCTGGGTGGCCGCGATTTTGAGCCGCGCGAGGAGAACCCGATGATCGGCTTCAGGGGGGCCTCCCGCTACTACTCGGATCTCTACAAGCCGGGCTTTGCGCTGGAATGTCAGGCAATCAGGAAGCTCAGGACACAGATTGGTTTTGACAATGTGGTGGTGATGATCCCCTTCTGCCGAACCCCGGAGGAGGCGGACCTTGTCCTCGCTGTGATGGCGGAGAACGGGCTGGAGCGCGGCGTGGACGGGCTTGAGGTCTATGTTATGTGTGAAATTCCGTCAAATGTCCTGCGCGCATCGGAATTCGCGCAGCGTTTTGACGGGTTTTCAATCGGATCCAATGATCTGACGCAGCTGACACTGGGGATCGACAGGGACTCAGAGGAGCTGGCCACCCTGTTTCGCGAAGACGATCCGGCTGTCTTGTGGATGATCGAAACCGTGATCCGCGAGGCACATGCCGCCGGCACCAGGGTCGGCTTCTGCGGACAGGCTCCCAGCAACGATCCGGCGTATGCTCAACGGCTGGTGCGCTTTGGGATAGACAGCATTTCAGTGACCCCGGACAGTTTCATCAAAGTCCTGCGAAACGTGGCGAGGGCCGAAGCAGACTAAAGAACTTCCACATGACACTCAGGCAGAATGGCTTTTACTACCTGCGGATCACATAGTCCGGTCCCTTCCGTGCCCATTGTCGCACTGGCTGCGGCCACACCGGACTTCAGAGCGAGATCAGGTGTCTCACCCCGCGCCAGCGCCAGTGTAAAGGCCCCGGTGAACGCATCACCGGCACCGATTTTGCTGACAACGGGCACCTCTGGCGTGCGGCACAGATACTGACCGCTTTTTGTGACCAGAACGGAACCCTGCGACGCACGACCGGTGACCACCATGTCCGAGACATTCCGGTTGATCAGCGTTCTGCCGAAGGCAACGAAGTCTGCAACGGTTTCAAGGGTTTCACCAGCAACCTTCCGCGCTTCCGCCGCGTTCAAACGCAGTACATGAACAGGATCGCGAGGATGCCGGATCAGGCGCGCCAGCGCGTCCTTTGATGTGTCGACCACCAGTTTCCTTGTGTGCCCTGCGATCGCGGCCTGTACCCGCGCAGGGTAATCGTCGCCCAGACCCGGTGCGACCCCGCCGCTGAGCACGACGTAGCCGTCCTGCGGGGCATGCGCCGCGATCTCGTCGAGGAGGCGGTCTGCATCGTCCTCGCTCAGAACCGCGCCCGGAACGCTGAAGCGGAACTGTTCGCCGTTACTTTCATCTGTCACCGCAAAGCTCTCGCGGGTATCACCGCTGACCCGGACCACGACAGGACGCACCCCCTCCTCTTCCAGCAATCGCAGCAGCCGTTCACCCGTCGGTCCGCCGACAGCGACGAGAGCTTTGGCGGCACCTCCCAGCATGCCTATTGCGCGGGCCACATTTACCCCGCCGCCGCCGGGGTCGACCCTGGGAGGCCTGCAATAAAGCTTTGGCCCGGCAACGACATGTTCAACTGACGTGGCGAGATCAACTGCCGGGTTAAGCGTTATGGTCAGTATGGATTGCACCGGCCTCAGCCTTTCCGACTATCGGGGTATCAACAAAAAGCACTGGCTTTTCTGTCCGCGAGAAAACACCCGCATCAGTTCTGAAGCATCGCCAGACGCATGGTAGCGGCCAGAATTGCCTGCGACAGGACCGGAGATCTGCCGGAGCCGATAATGGCATCGTTGTCGCGTGCGTCGGCCTCACGCAGGGTGCAGCGCCAGTGACCGTCCTTGTCATTTGCACGCCCGTGTATGTGCACCGTCCAGTCGGGAAAAGCCTGATCCGCGATGTGGATGACGGCATCCGTGTTACCCATCCTGACCGCCAGGTTATCATCCGTTCCGGTTGCGTCAGGCAACAGGAAGGCAAGCCCCCTCGCCACGCCGTCCAGATCGGCCACAGTAAGATCTGTGCGGCTTTCCAGTTCATCAATCAGAATGTCCAGTTCAGGATCTTTCATCTTCAACCACCTCCTTTGCTTCCGCAGCGCCCGCGATCTGCGCGACGCCAATCACATAGTTCTCGCCATAAGCGCAGGCGCATTTGGGACATGCAGTGTAAAACATGTAGATGCGACCAACCGCATAGCCGCCTGCTTTGGCGGCTACCTCCATTTCATGAATCCAGTCAGGTGCCTTGCTGTAAGGGCCTTCGAACACACGTGTGATGTAGTCACCGGACAATGTGGTCATTTCCTCATCTGCGACGGGGCCGGCCACTGAAAACAGATGTTCGCTTTGGGTTGCGGAGAGATCACGACTGAGAACCAGGTACTCGTCAGGGCACTGCGCGCCGGCGTCTTCGATATGCCCCTGAACCCGGGCAAAGACCCGCCCCATGTCTACCGGCACATGCAACAGGCTGCGTGTCCTCGCACGAACGAAAGGTTTGTTGTCAAAGTGCAGATGGCGCCCGTCCCAACCGCTTGGATCAAAGCGCGGACAGCACCCGGTGTCCGGGGCGGACATTTCCATATGAGGCAACATATTTGTTTCCATGTGACCACTCCGCTCGTCGTGCTGAGCAGTTTCTGCCGTTATCAGTAAAATCGATTGATTTTCGTCAGTCAGCGGAGAAATGCACCAGACCGGAGCATACCGGGGGGAGGCACGACCGGAACCGAAGGTTCTGTGCATCTGAACATGTCGCAGATGCCTGATACGCAGAGCGTGCCCGGGATCCTGGTGCAAAATGCCGCCAACCTCTCAACGTCAAGT
>NZ_JAHEHZ010000009.1 GCF_024639605.1 Roseobacter sp.
CCGGCGTCGCCGGCGGCCTGCGCATCAACCTGACAAATCACAAGTGACGGGTGCGCGCGCGGCGCTGCCGCCTTTCCGACCAGAATTTTCGCATCCAGGCCCGACGCGACAGCCAGGTCCTTAACATCTGAGCAGCGCATCGCACCGCGACTGAATTCAGTGGCGCGTTCGACCGCAGGGTGCTGCGCTTCCGGCAATGCGGCATCGCACGGACGCGACGTGATCAGCGCGGCAATCCCCACCGGACAGACGACAGTGCAAAAGAACATCGCCAGCCGTTGTTTTGAGTGCGCAGGCATCGACATTCTCACCCCACTCCACCGGTTGTCAGGCTGGCCTGCCACCCTGCTTGCGTCACAGCGCGACACTGCATACCGGACGCCCGGATGCAGCACGGGCAGAAATAACCGCGACGGACAGCGCCTCTCTCAGTCATGGCTGACCCCAAGATAGGCATCAATCACGTCCTGGTTGTTCCGCACCTCGTCGGGCGTGCCGTCACCGATCTTTTTGCCATAATCCATGACAACCACACGGTCGCTCAGATCCATCACCACACCCATATCGTGTTCGATAAGCGCAATCGTGGTGCCAAACTCGTCGTTCACATCGAGGATAAAGCGGCTCATGTCCTCTTTCTCCTCAACGTTCATTCCGGCCATCGGCTCGTCGAGCAGCAGGAGCGACGGCTCGGCCACCAGCGCGCGCGCCAGTTCGACCCGCTTCTTCAGACCATAGGGAAGCCGGGCCACAGGAGTTTTCCGGATCGCCTGGATCTCCAGAAAATCGATAATTTTTTCAGCGACTTCGCGGTTTTCCGTCTCTTCCCGCTCAGCCTGTCCCAGCCACAGCGCCTGACGCCATAATCCGCTTTTCATATGCGTCAGCCGCCCGGTCATCACATTGTCCAGAACACTCATGCCTTCAAAAAGCGCGATGTTCTGAAAAGTCCGGGCGATGCCCTGACGGGCCACCTGGTAAGGCTTCATCGGCGGACGCGGCGCGCCTTTGTACCAGACCTCACCCTCCTGCGGCACATAAAAGCCCGAGATAACGTTGAGCATAGAAGACTTGCCGGCACCGTTGGGTCCGATGATTGCCCTGATCTCGCCCTCGCGGATATCAAATGAGATATCCCTGATCGCCTCCACCCCGCCGAACCGCAGTGTGATGTTGCGCATCTCCATGACAACACCACCGATCCTGCGGCCGTCCGCTGTCGTATATCCGTCGGCCTGATCAAGCATCCGGGCTTACTCCGTTCGTGTATTTTTCCGGCGGGCCCCTGCGGGATGGCGGGCGGGGCGACTGCGCAGCAGAGCGTCGTACCGTCATTGCGCGGCCATCCGTGCAGGTGCCGGTTGAACCGCAACGGACCGGATCTCCAGCGTGGCGGCGATCGACCCCTTTCGCCCGTCCTCATAGGTCACTTCGGTAACCGTGCTCACACTTGATGAGCCGTCATAAAGTGCCGTGATAATATCGTGAAACTTCTCTTCGATCACTCGGCGCCGCACTTTGCGTGTGCGCGTCAGCTCGCCATCATCGGCGTCGAGCTCTTTGTGCAGCACCACGAATCTGTGCACCTGACAGCCGGACAACATCTCATCTTCCGCAACCGACCGGTTCACCTCCTCCACATGTTCCTGAATGGTATCCATGACCTGGGGATGCCGTGCCAGTTCCTGATAGGACGCATAACCGATGTTGTTACGCTCCGCCCAGTTGCCCACCGCGGTCAGATCGATATTGATAAAGGCCGTACATTCATCGCGCTCATTTCCGAAAACCACTGCCTCGAGAATATTCGGAAAGAACTTCAGCTTGTTCTCCACGTACTTTGGCGCAAACAGCGCACCACTGGCCATTTTGCCGACGTCCTTGGCCCGGTCGATAATCCGCAGATGCCCGGTGTCCTCTTCAATGAAACCCGCGTCCCCGGTCGCCACCCAGCCTTCGGCGTCTTTGGTATCAGCTGTGCTTTCGGGGTTCTTGTAATACTCCACGAAAACACCGGGCGAGCGGTAAAAAACCTCGCCATTCTCCGCGATTTTCAGCTCGACCCCGGGACAGCTCACCCCCACCGTATCCGAGCGCACCTCGCCGTCTGGCTGGGCTGTGATGAAAACGGTTGCCTCAGTCTGCCCGTAGAGCTGTTTGAGGTTGATGCCCAGCGACCGGTAGAAATCGAAAATCTCAGGGCCGATCGCCTCTCCGGCCGTATATCCGACCCGCACACGACTGAACCCGAGCGTGTTCTTGAGCGGCCCGTAGATGAAAAACTCTCCCAGCTGATACTTCAGCCGGTCCGCCATACTCACCGGATTACCATCCAGAATATCCGGCCCGACCTTGCGGGCATGCGTCATAAAATGATCAAAGAGCCATTTCTTGAACCGCCCTGCATCCTCCATCCGGATCATCACCGAGGTCAGCTGCGTCTCAAAAACCCGCGGCGGAGCAAAATAATACGTGGGCCCGATCTCGCGCAGATCAGTGTGCATGGTATCCGCACTCTCCGGGCAGTTCGTACAGAACCCCGTCCACATCGCCTGCCCCACCGAAAAGATGAAATCACCCACCCAGGCCATCGGCAGATAGGCCAGGATATCATCGCTCTGCCTCAGATCGTCGAACTCAGACGACGATTTCGAGGTTTCGATCACATTTCGGTTGCTCAGTACCACCCCCTTGGGCCGCCCGGTCGTGCCGGAAGTGTAAAGCATCACACAAGTGCTGTCGTAATCGAGCTTGCCCTGACGTCGGGTGATCTCGGGCAGCAGCTCATCGCGTTTCGCCCGCCCGGCGTCCTGCACATGGCTGTACTGATGCAGCCGCGCGTGGTCGTATTTGCGCAGACCACGCGGATCGAGATAGATCATCTGTTCGAAATCCGGCAATTCGCCCTGGATTTCGATGACTTTATCGACCTGTTCCTGATCGCCCGCGATCACGAAGCGCGCACCGCAATGCCCCATTACATAGGCCATCTCTTCCGCAACCGCGTCCTGATAGAGAGGCACGGGCACCGCGCCACACATCTCTGCCGCGACCATTGCCCAGTAAAGCCGGGGCCGGTTGCGCCCGATGACGGCGACAAAATCGCCTTCTGCCACGCCCAGATCCAGCAATCCCAGCGCCAGCGCCTCGGTTTCTTCCAGCGTCTGCGCCCAGGTCCAGCTCTGCCAGATTCCGTATTCTTTTTCGCGATATGCCGGTGCATCGGCATACCGTTGTGCGTTCAGATGCAGGAGAGCCGGTACGGATGCAGGTCCGTCGGCCGGTCGGCTCGGCGTATTCAAACTTATGTCCTCCCAGACGCTGCCATTGTGATGGCAGATGCGGCTCTTTTGAACCGTCTGTTCTTATCAATCTTGCTTTTGGTCTCCCCGTCAACGTCTTCGTCGGTACTTCGGACGTTCGTGCCATTGTTGCAGACCTTTAGCAGATCGCAAGAGCCTTCGTACCATTTCTGCAACCGGGGCGGGATGCCGTGGGGACAGCAGGACGACCGCTCACCGCTGAGCGGCAGCGCGCGCCAGCACTCTGAGCCCGCAAACAAGATCCTGTTCGGTGGTGTCTTCTTCAAAAGCATGGCTGATCCCGCCAATCGACGGTACGAATACCATCGCAACGGGCATCAGCGAGGCCACATTGGTGGCATCATGCAATGCACCCGAGGGCATCGCGCGCCAGGCCCCCGGCGCCTCCCTCTCCGCCGCATCCTCCAGCCGGGCACGCAGCGTTGCATCCATCTCCACAGGATCGAGGCCCAGCACCGGCCCGAATCTTACGGTCAGCCCGTGTGCCTCCGCGATCTCATCCGCCAGGGTGCGGATCACCGTTTCCATCCGCGCCAGCCTGTCAGTCTGCGCGTCGCGCCACTGCATGGAAAATACCACCCGCCCCGGCACGATAGAGCTTGCATTGGGATGCAGGCTCACATGACCGATCGTCCACACCGTCTGCGGTGTCACGATGTTACGGAGCCTGTCACTCAGGCCGGTGCTGAAAGCAGCCAGCGCCTGAAACGCGTCCCTGCGCAGATGCATCGGCGTCGTGCCCGCGTGATTCTGCTGGCCGTCAAAGGTCACTCGCATGTCGCGGATGCCGACGATATCGGTGACCACGCCGATCTTCCCGCCGCTGGTGTCGAGCGTCGGACCCTGCTCAATGTGCATTTCAATGAAACCGGTGAAACGGCGCGCATCGACGGGCCCGGTTACCCTGTCGGCCAGGCCAGCGCGGGCAGATGCAAGAGAAACGCCCGTATGATCGGTCAGCGCATCAGCAACCGTCTGTTCGAGGTGCCCGGTCCAGACGGCACTGCCGGTGGTGACACCAAATCGGCCTTCTTCATCCTGAAAGGACACCACAGAGACCGGCGGGCCATCCGCTTCGCGGCTGGCGCGGGCCACTTCCAGCGCCGCGATTACCCCCAGCGCCCCGTCGAGCCATCCGCCCTCCGGCTGGCTGTCGGAATGCGAGCCCAGCAGCAGCGACGGCTTCTCGGTGACCCCGAAAAGGTTGCCCGTCGCATCCATCTGCACCTCGAGCCCGGCCGCGGCCATCTGTTCGCTGAGCCAGTCGCGGGCCGCCAGATCGGCCTCGCTGTAGGCAGGACGCACCACACCGTTGCCAACCCCGCTGGCCCCGAAAGACCGCAACTTGTGAAGGTCCGCCAGAAATCGCTCAGGGTTTACCATATCCGTCCTCTTTCCTGCGCTTCACCCGGGTGTCATCCGCGGGCACTCTGCTGACAAATTCTGACGCCAGCATCCGCCACAGTGCTCCGGAGGAGACATGACTGATTAAATATTACTATCCCGACCGCAGCCACTGTTATCGTGCCCTGCACACCGCCCATGCGGTATTTCGCAACGACGCCGGCGCTCTGATCGCCCGCGCGGAAACACCCGACCGCTCGGCGGTTTACGAGTTCGGGATCACCGGTTCTGAGCTGGTCGTGGCGGGCGAACGCTGTACCTGAGCGTCCTTTACCGGCGCAAACTCGATGACCTGAACCGTGTCATCCATGGTGATGTCGGGGTAGTGGCTTCTCATACCGCTCAGCATCACATCTGCGGGCCAGACGTCATCTTTGCCCAGAAAGACCGCCACCTCGCCAAGCGGCAGATCGCTGCAGCGCTCAACAACAACCACCGCCTGTTGTGCCGGGTCGTCGCTCCGCACAAAATTCAGCGGGCCTGGCGCCACCCGCGGTTCGCGCCAGCGGATGGTGTTGGTCTTGCGCCCTGACAGCAGATCGTCCCAGAGCCGTCCGGCCACTTCCAGCTGCTGCATGCCCTATTCCGCCGCCACCTGATCGGCACTGCGCTCCACCCGGACAGCTGAGAACTTGAACTCCGGGATCTTGCCATAAGGATCCACCGCCGGGTTGGTCAGGATATTTGCCGCCGCCTCGACATAGGCAAAGGGCACAAAGACCATATCGGGCGCCACCGCGCGGTCCTCTCGCGCCATGATCGAGATGCTGCCGCGTTTGGTGGTAAGCGTCACGTGCTCGCCGGGCGCCACGCCCAGTTTGCGGAGCGTGGCAGGGTGCAGCGAGCAGTTCGCCTCCGGCTCCAGTCCGTCCAGCACCTTGCTGCGCCGGGTCATCGACCCGGTGTGCCAGTGCTCGAGCTGCCGGCCCGTGGTCAGCACCATCGGATATTCCGCATCCGGCACATCATCAGGCGCGATAACCGACGCCGGCGTGAACCGCGCGCGCCCGTCAGGCCTCGGGAAACCCTCGCCAAAGACAATCGCCTGCCCCGGGTCCTCCGGGCTGAGCGAAGGATAGGTCACGGCATTCTGCGCCTCAAGCCGCTCCCAGGTGATATTGTTCAGGCTGCGCATGTTCAGCTTCATCTCAGCGAAAACATCTGCGGGGCTTGTGTAATCCCAGGGCAGGCCGAGGCGTTTGGCAAGTTCCGTCTCAATCCACCAGTCCTCGCGCGCCTCACCGGGGGGCGGCACAGCAGGCCGACCCATCTGCACCTGACGGTTAGTGTTGGTCACGGTGCCGGATTTTTCAGCAAAGGCCGAGGCCGGAAGGATCACATCCGCATAGTTCGCAGTCTCGGTAATGAAAATATCCTGCACCACGAGGTGATCGAGTTTCGCAAGTGCTGCACGGGCATGCTCCACATCCGGATCCGACATGGCGGGATTTTCGCCAAGGATGTACATGCCCCTGATCCTGCCGTCGTGCACAGCGTCCATGATCTCGGTAACCGTCAGCCCGCGCTCGTTGGAGAAATCCGCCGTGCCCCACACCCTGGTAAAGGCCGAGCGCACACCGTCGTCCGTCACGGGCTGATAGTCGGGCAGGAACATCGGAATGAGCCCCGCGTCAGAGGCGCCCTGCACATTGTTCTGCCCTCTGAGCGGATGCAGTCCGGCCCCCGGACGCCCCACCTGTCCCGTCATCAGTGCAAGGCTGATGAGACAGCGGGAGTTATCGGTGCCGTGGATATGCTGGCTGATGCCCATGCCCCAGAAAATCATCGCCGATTTCGCCCCGGCAAAAGTCCGTGCCACATCGCGCAGCACTTCGGGCGCAATACCGCAAACACCTGACATCGCCTCGGGCGAGAAATCCGCCAGATGGGCTTTCTCCGCCTCCCAGTTCTCAGTCCAGGCATCGATATACTGCTGGTCGTAGAGGCCTTCTTCGACGATGGTGTGCATGATCGCGTTCAGCATCGACACATCTGCGCCGGGCCGGAACTGCAGCATATGGCTGGCATAGCGTTTCAGCGCCTGCCCGCGCGGGTCCATGACAATCAGCTTTCCGCCGCGTTTGGTGAACTGTTTGAAAAAGGTCGCCGCAACAGGGTGATTTTCAATCGGGTTGCACCCGATAGCGATGGCCACATCAGCGTTTTCGATCTCGTTAAAGGTCGCCGTAACTGCTCCCGATCCGACATTCTCCAGCAGGGCTGCTACCGACGATGCGTGACAAAGCCGCGTGCAGTGATCGACGTTATTATGCCCGAAGCCCTGACGGATCAGCTTCTGAAAAAGATAGGCTTCCTCATTGGTACATTTGGCCGAGCCGAAACCCGCAATCTCGCGCCCGCGTCCCTTCATACCCGCCGCTGCCGCATCCAGCGCCTCGTCCCAGGTCGCCTCGCGGAAATGTGCAGACCAGTTGCCCGGATCGACGTTCAACCCCTTTTCAGGCGCGTCGTCACGCCGGATCAGCGGTTTCGTCAACCGGTGGGGGTGGTGAATATAGTCAAATCCGAAGCGGCCCTTCACACAAAGCCGGCCCTCATTGGCCGGGCCATTGATACCGTCCACGTATTTAATTTTGTTGTCTTTCACCTTCAGCGATACCTGGCAGCCGACACCGCAAAACGGGCAGATGCTCTCCACTTCGCTGTCGAAATCGGCACTGTCACCAACCTGGTTTTCATCCACCACGGTCGCGGGCATCAGCGCACCGGTGGGACAGGCCTGCACACATTCACCACAGGCCACGCAGGTCGACGCGCCCATCGGATCGGCCATATCAAAGGTGGGCCAGGCATCATGCCCGCGCCCGGACATGCCGATCACGTCATTGACCTGAACCTCGCGGCAGGCGCGCACACAGAGCCCGCACTGAATGCAGGCATCCAGATTCACGGACATCGCCACATGGCTGTCATCCAGCAGCGGAATGCGCCCCTCTTCGAGCTTCGGAAACCGGCTCTCGCTGACACCGTTTTCGGCAGCCATGTCCCAGAGATGGCTGGATTTATCATGCGCCCGCGCTTGCTCCGGCTGATCGGCCAGCAGCATCTCGACGACCATTTTGCGCGCATTCTTCGCGCGGGCGCTGCCGGTTGTGACGACCATCCCTTCGGACGGCTCACGTATGCAGGAAGCCGCCAGCGTACGCTCACCCTCGATCTCGACCATACAGGCGCGACAATTGCCGTCCGGGCGATACCCCGGGGCGGGCTTGTGGCACAGGTGCGGGATCACCAGACCACGGCCATTGGCCACTTCCCAGATGGTCACACCTGCTTTTGTGGTCACTTCCTGACCATCAAGAGTAAATGTGATCTGATCCGTCATGACGAAATCTCCCGCTTCTTCGCGGATACTCTAACCTGCAGAGCGCCCGGACCGGAGTCCCAATCCCGACACATCCCGCCGGATTCCCGCCAGATCGGAGTCACGAGCCAGCCCGGGATCGCTTATCCGCGCAACGGGGGGGTCTCGCTCCGCGTTAATCGGGCCGGTCGCAGGTGCCTGCCCTTTCCTATCCCCCCGGCCTCCCCTACATATCGCTGACATCACAGAAAGCATCCATGTCCCATATTACTCTCATCCGCCACGGCCAGGCAAATTCAGGTGCCCGGGACGAAGCCAGCTATGACCGGCTGAGCCCGCTGGGCCACCAGCAGTCTGCATGGCTCGGCGCGCATCTGCGTGACCGCCAGCAGCATCACGCACGGCTCTATACCGGCACGCTCAGACGTCATGTTGAAACGGCTGATGCGATGGACACCGGCCTCACGCCGGTCCGCGACGCCCGGCTGAACGAACTGGAGTACCTCACGCTGGCACGGGCAATGGAAGACGAGCATGGCGTGGCCTTTCCCACCGACAGCGCCGGCTTTACCGAGCATCTGCCGCGCCTCTTCCAGGCCTGGCAGAACGACGAGATCGCCGGCGCGCCGGAACGGTTCCGGGACTTTGAAGCCCGTGTCGGGGACGCCCTTTCCGAGATTGCCGCAGGCGAGGGGCCGGCGCTGGTGGTAACGTCCGGCGGGCTGATTTCGATGGCCATGCGGCAGGTATTGCGGCTTGATATCGCCGCCATGGCGCAGATGGCGCTGGCGATCTACAATACCTCGCAGCATCAGCTCTTTCCGATCGGCGGCAACCTCTCTCCCACGATGTTCAACGCGATCCCGCATCTGGAAGACCCTGACCGGCAGCACGCCCGGACCCACGTTTAAAAGGACAGCCCATGCGCCTCTGGTACGCCCCCCGCACAATCGCCGTTGCCGCAGCCATCACGCTTGAGGAAGCCGGGCTTGATCATGAGCTGGTCGCAGTGGATTTTCGCGCATCAGAGCAAACAGGTGAAGCTTATCTCAGGCTCAACCCGAAGGGTCGCGTGCCCACCCTGGAGATCAGCGACGGCACCCTGCTGACCGAAACCGGCGCCATCCTTGAATATATCGCCGCGATCAGGCCCGGGGCCGGCCTTGTACCGGACGATCCGCTTGAGGCCGCGCACATGCGCATGGTCATGTATTACATGGCCTCGACCATGCACGTAAATCATGCCCACAGCCGGCGCGGAAGCCGCTGGGCCGATCGCCCCGAAAGCTTTGCGGATATGTCCGCCAAAGTACCCGAAACCATGACAGCATCTGCGGCTTTTGTCGCCAGCGACTGTTTGCGCGGCGATTACATTCTGGGCGACAGGTTTTCGCTCGCGGACGCCTATGCTTTTGTGGTCTGTTCCTGGCTGGAAGGCGACGGCGTGGATCTCGCGCCGTTCCCGACAATCCGGGCCTGGCTTGACCGGGTACGCACCCGACCTTCGGTTGTGACCGTCGGTGAAAAGGGGCTGATCTGAACATGACGCATCTGTGGGTCCGCGCCGAACAACGTGATCACGAAACCCGGGTCGGGGTTACACCGGATGGTGTTCGCCGGCTGCAGGATACCGGAGTGAAGGTCACAGTCGAACAGAGCGCAACGCGCGTCATTCCGGATGCTGAATATGCCGCAACAGGATGCACGATGGCGCCCGCGTACAGCTGGCCCGGGGCACCTCAGGATGCGATTATTTTCGGGCTCAAGGAACTGCCCGAAGACGGCAGCCCCCTGCCGCACCGTCACATCATGTTCGGCCATGCGTTTAAGGGTCAGCCCGCGGGCCTGCGTCTGTTGCAGCGGTTCCGCGAAGGTGGCGGCACCCTGCTTGATCTGGAGTATCTGACTGATGACACCGGCCGCAGGCTTGCCGCCTTCGGCTACTGGGCGGGTTACGCGGGCGCTGCCGTGGCCCTGAAATGCTGGGCAGCGCAGCAGCACGACCGCATCGCCGGCCCGGTGAGCGCTTACGAAAGCTCCACACATCTGCTTCAGGATCTGCAATCAGATCTTGTGGCCACGGGCACCCACCGCCCGGATGCGCTGATTGTCGGCGCGCTGGGGCGTGTCGGGCATGGCGTGGCCGATCTCTGCACGGCAATGGGCGTCGCAACAACCAGATGGGATATGGCGGAAACAGCGTCGGGCGGGCCGTTCCCGCAGGTGCTCGCCCACGGGCTCTTTTTCAACTGCGTCCTGGCCCGCCCGGGCACGCCGGTCTTTGTGCCAGCCAGTGCAAAAACCGCCAGCCGCAGGTTGAGTGTCATCGGGGATATCGCCTGCGATCCGGACAGTGATTTCTCACCGATCAAAGTTTATGACCGGACCACCACGTGGTCGGCACCCGCGCTGCGCGTGCATGATGACCCTGTGCTCGATGTCACCGCGATCGATAATCTGCCCTCCATGCTGCCACTGGAAAGCAGCGAAGATTACGCGGGACAGCTTTTGCCTGTGTTGCTGGGGCTGCCGGACGACCCTCAAGGGGTCTGGGCGCGGGCGACTGCAACCTTTGGCGTGCATTTGGAACGGCTCTGACGCGTCAGGAAAATATCCGGAAATAGAGCCAGTCAGGCAGAAACTGGCTGCCTCTGAAAACCCAAGAAAAGACCCGCGGAAAGCTGAGCTTGAACCGGTTGCTGTTCATATGCCGGAACATGTAACCGGCCGCTTCTTCCGGCGTCATCAGGAAGGGCATCCTGAAATTGTTTTTTTCGGTCAGCCGGGTCTTGATGAACCCGGGGTTCGCGACCTGGACCTGCACACCTGTTTCGCGCAGATCAGCATACATACACTCTGCCAGCGACATCGTACCCGCCTTGGACGCGGTATAGCCGATGGATCCGGGCAGGCCGCGAAAGCCCGAAAGACTGCCGGTGATGACAATATGGCCCTCGTCCCGCGACACCATCTGAGGCACCACCTGTCCCATCACACGCATCAGACCGGTAAAGTTGATGTCCGCCATTGCAGTGGCCTGCGCGGCGTCCCATTCCAGCGCGCTGAAGGGCCAGTACACCCCGGCCAGAAATACCACACCATCAACCTGACCTACAGCAGCGGCGGCCTCGCGCACGCTGTCGTCATCCGACACATCAACCGTCTGCCATGACCCACCACCCGGCAGCGCCTCGACGATTGCTTTCAGCTTGTCTTCGGAGCGCGCCGAAACGATCACATGCGCGCCCTCGGAACTCAGCCGGTGCGCGAGAGCTTCTCCCAGCCCGTCGCTGGCGCCCACGAGCCAGTAGCGTTTACCTGTCCAGGATCGCATCAGACGCTCGCCGGCCGCATTGTCGCAACCAGTTCGGCAACCTTGATGCCGAATTTGCGGAACTGTGAGCGGTTCATGATCGTCCCGTCGGGCGTCAGATACATCCAGTCG
Source organism: Roseobacter sp. (assembly GCF_024639605.1). Taxonomy (GTDB): domain Bacteria; phylum Pseudomonadota; class Alphaproteobacteria; order Rhodobacterales; family Rhodobacteraceae; genus Roseobacter. The sequence goes on from NZ_JAHEHZ010000009.1 coordinate 11,498, forward strand.
GTGGTGTTCAGCACATGCCCTCCGGAGGCTTCGGGAAGTCTGATCCGGTACCGCAGGAGAACGGAGGAGCCCGACTGGCGGCCCAGACCATCGCCGACCACATCGTCAGCGCGCGCAACGATTGCACCGTCAGGGCGCAGCGTAAGTTGCCATTCGCGGTCCTGAACAGAGCCGTCATCATAGACGAAGTGCTCTTTCATCACGCCGGTATCGCCATCCCACGAGGCGTCAAAATCAGCCCTGAACCGGCTGCTGACGCGCCCGAGCGGCCCGTAAATGATGCCCTCGCACACGATCGGTCCGTTTAGCTGCTGGCGGATGTCAAAAACCGGGTGGTCGTCTTCATAGTCTTCGGGGCGCTGCGCGGTAAACCCGGCAAACCGTGCTTTGGCCCACACAACGGCAAACGCGAGCCCTGCACCAGTCAGTATCCAGATCCAAGCGCTCATGGTTCAGGCCTCTTTCAGGTTTGTGAGGGACAACAGGATGATGGCGATCACCTTGAGCGCACAGGGTACTGCGGCGTAAAGTAAGGTGAGCATCGCAAGGGCCTCAGGAGGGTTGTCTGTTGCACCACTCTGAAACCCGGCGTTCTCCAGCAGCGGCAGCAGCGTCACCGCCGCAAAAGCCAGCGTCAGTTTTGATACAAACGACCACAGGCCAAAGCCTTCGGAGGCTGAGGGCGAGACCTGTGCCATCCGGATCGCAAAAATCGCCGGCAGCAATGTGAGATCAGCGCCCAGCGTCGCCCCGGAGGCGATGCAGATCACCGTAAAAAGCAGCCAGTCTCCGGGTCCGAGGGTAAACGCGAGGCCAAAAGAAAAAATCGCGAGCACCATCGCCACCACCAGCACATCACGCGGCCCGAAGCGTTCAGCCATCATCCCCCAGAGAGGAGCGGCCAGGGCTGCTGACAGGAAAAATACCAGCAGGAGAGGGCCTTCAAATCCCGGCGCTTCAAGGCGGCTCTCCACAAAAAACAAAAACAGCGTAGACGTCACCGCAACCGGGGCCGCGTTGAAAAACGCGATCAGCAACAGACGCCGCGCCATCGGATCAGAGAGAACAGCAGCAAATCCGGTGGACTGCCCCAACCCGGCCGTGCTCCACTCGGGCCGCATAAACCACCAGGCCGCCAGCGACAAAACCGCAAATCCTGCCGCGAAACCGGCGAAGGGGGCCGCAAAGACGAACCCCAGCGCGACCGGTGCGACCGACGCGGCACAGACGCCCGCAAGCGCCCCGCTTTCACGCCAGCGTGCCAGTCTGAGATGGCCGTCGCCCTCAAGTCTGGCCGCCTTAACGACGCCCTGAGCATAAAAGTTGATTGTCAGAAAGCTGAACGCTGAAAAGACCAGGGTCAGGCTCAGTGCGAACCACAAAACCGGCGGCAGAAAGGGCGGCACAGCAAAAAGGAGCAGCATCGACCCGCCCAGCACAGCGCAGCCAATGCCGACCGCTGCTGCCCGCGCATCACGGGTTTTTTCCGACAGCCAGCCCAGAAACGGATCCTGGACCACATCGAGCAGGCGCAGACCAAACAGCACTGTGCCAAGCGCTGCCAGCGACACACCATATTCATCGACATAGAATTTCGGCGCATGAATATAGATCGGCAACCCGGCTGAGGCGAGAAGGGCCGCAAAGAGGGAATAGGACGGCAGGCGATCTGTGGTGACGGTCATCCGCGCGATACCTCCTCGGACGGTGGCGTCGGGCGCGGGCGGTAAAGCGCGCCGCGCAGCCAGAGCCTGAAGGCCTGCCAGTGGATCAGGGCCAGCACCCGACGCGCGCCGAACGGCCGGCACAGAGCTGACTTCAGGATGACAGTATTGCTCAGCGGACGGCGTTTGCCGGTGAGCGTGGCGATCAGCCCGCCACCTTCGCGGGCGTAGTCGATCCAGATGCCGATCCGCTCCTTCGTAATGTCGAAACGGAAGGTATATCCGCCCTCGACCGGCTGAAACGGAGAGACGTGGAAAACCTTGCGCGCCTGCAGAGTGTCTCCTGGCGAAATGGGGCGCTGATCGGGGTGGCAGCACAGATAGCTGTGTCTGTCGCCGAAGGTATTACTGACCTCGGCAATCACCGTAATCAGCTCGCCCGTGCCATTGCGGCAGAGCCAGAAACTGACAGGATTGAACACATGACCCAACACGCGTGGCTGCGCGAGCAGTTCAATCCGCGCAACACCCGTGATCTGATGCTGTTCGAGAACATCACGCACCCATTGCGCGCCGCGCCCCTCGCCGGGTGTGCCACCGTGGTCGCGATCATTGACGGCCGTCACCCCGCGCCCGTTGCGCGCAAACAGCCCGGGCGTGTCGAGATCCGCCTCGGCGTCAAAAAGCACATAGTCCACCGAATAGCGGAAAGCGTTGGTGATATCCCCCTTGCGCCCGTGATACGTCAGACCGGCGATATGATCGACGGTTCCCGTCATTCGGCAGCGACCCTCACAGAAGCTCCGGCACGCAGGGCACGCACAACATCAACGGCGCTCGACAGACCGTCCTCGTGAAATCCGTTTTTCATCCATGCCCCGCAGAACCACGTGTTGTTCGTCCCGTTGAAGGCCGCAACATCCTGCTGCGCCGCAAGGGCTGCGAGATCATAGACCGGATGGCGCAGAGTTACCTCATCATAGATCAGCTCTTCGCGGATCGTACGTTTGGTGTTGAGCGTGACAAAATGCGGGTCGTTCTGCGGAATGGGCTGCAATGAGTTCATCCAGTATGTCAGGTCGATCCGGTCGGATTTCGCGGCGCTGTCTTCGGTATAGACCCAGCTGGCCCAGGTTTTGCGCCGCGCCGGCATGATCGCCTCATCAGCGTGCAGAACAATGCGGTTGGGCTGATACCCGATGGCCCCGAGAGCGGTGCTCTCAGCAGCGCTGGCATCCGCCAGCAGGCTCAGACTGTCATCCGAATGCGTTGCAAACACCACGTGGTCGTAAATTTCCGCCTCACCGCTGGCGGCGCGTACGGACACCTGCCCCCCGATGCGCGACACCGACCGGACCGGTGCGCCGGTCCGGACCCGCACGTCGCGCGATTTCAAAGCGCTTTGCAGCCGCTGAACATACTGCACAGATCCGCCTTCGACAGTGTACCACTGATGCTGACCTGTGGTGTTCAGCAGCGCGTGATTTTCGAAAAACCGGATCATTGCCTGCGCCGGGAAATCCATAATCTTTTCGGTCGGCGTGGACCAGATCGCGCCCGAGAGCGGCAGCAGATAATAGTCACGGAACCAGTCACCCGTCCCCAGTTCGACCAGAAAATCGCGCAGGGTCAGATCACCGTTTTCCGCAATACGGAGTGCGTTTTTGTTGAACTTCAGAATATCACGCACCATACCGAGAAAGGCCGGTGTAACCGCATTGCGTCTCTGGGCGAAGAGAGCATCGAGTGACGTAAGTGCGTATTCCAGGCGGCCGCCGTCGACAGACGCGCCAAAACTCATGTTGGATTTCACTACTGGCACACCAAGCTCGTCAAAGAGCGCCGCCATGAACGGATAGTTAGCGTAATTGAAAACGATGAACCCTGTATCGACTGGCTGATCTCCGTTCTTCCCTGCTATCACTGTCCGGGCGTGCCCGCCAAGACGCGCCTCCGCTTCGAAGAGTGTGACATGGTGATCGCGCCCAAGCATATAAGCCGCTCCCATGCCGGAAATACCCCCTCCGATCACCGCAATCCGCAGCGGGTCTGATTTCGGCGCGCACGCTGTTAAATCACCTGAAGTGAGGGCTTCGAAAGGCATAAAGGGTTATCCGCTCGGTTTGTTTTGTCATTAAGTGTACGCGACGTTTCTTAATCTGGATCGGTCAGGACAAAAACAAAGTTTTTATGATCCGCCTTCGCAGGTGCAGCGTAAACCTCTCATGTACGCAAACGCCACAGTTGAAAATCGCACCGAAAGAGGGTTGGCTGTGCCGGTGGCGCCGCCGGCGCGGCGCAAAAGCGTGACGAGAGCAGGGCGTTCAGTCGTGACAGTTAAAGACGGATCAGCCCGGATGCTCTGGGTGGAACATATGGTACGGATCCGGGATGACCGGGACCGCCGCGCTTTTGCTGAAGTGTTCGAGCACTTTGCACCGCGAGTAAAAGGGTTCCTGATGCGGACCGGTACGGATGCCTCACTGGCAGAAGAGTGCACACAGGATGTGATGGCGTCGCTCTGGCACAAGGCGCATCAGTTCGACCCTGCAAGGGCCTCCGTCGCGACGTGGATTTTTACGATCGCGCGGAACCGTAAAATCGACCTTCTGCGCCGCCAGCGCAGACCGGAACCGGAGGACCTGACCTGGGGTCCTGAGGCAGAACCGGATCAGGAAGATGTCCTGAACCTGCAACAGGAAACAGAATTACTGGGGGCCGCGCTCGCGAAGCTTCCGGAGCCACAGAGAGAGTTAATCGAAAAGGCGTATTTCGGGGATCTGACCCACAGCGAAATCGCCGCCGAAACCGGTCTGCCACTGGGCACGATCAAATCGAGAATAAGACTGGCGCTGGACCGTTTGCGCCACACACTGAAGTGAAAGCCATGACAGATACAATCAAACATCACCTCAATGACGCCGTCCTGATGGCCTATTCTGCAGGAACCCTGCCGGAAGCGTTTAACCTGATTGTCGCATCGCATCTGTCGCTCTGCGACGACTGCCGTGCACGTGCCGGCAGCTTTGATGCTCTGGGCGGCGAGATCCTCGACCAGCAGCCAGAAGCAAGTGTAGCTGCAGACAGTTTCGAGGCCACAATGGCTTTGATTGAAAGCGGCGCACCGGACACAATTAAAGTTTCCTCTCCGGAGAACGCCGTTCTGCCCGGACCGCTGCGCGATTATGTCGGTGGCGGTCTGGATGCCATACGCTGGAAGCCGGTTGGTATGGGCGTGAAGCAGGCGATCCTGCCGACGTCCAAAGATGCCACCGCGCGGCTGCTTTTCATTCCTGCTGGTGCTGCGATGCCCGACCACGGCCATCACGGGACCGAGATGACTCTGGTTCTGAAGGGTGCGTTTCAGGACGACGACGGCTATTTCGCCCGCGGCGATGTCGAGATCGCGGACAGTGATCTGCACCACACACCCGTGGCCGATATCCACGAGGACTGCATCTGTCTGGCGGTAACTGACGCGCCGCTGCGTTTCGACCGCTTGCTTCCAAGGATCGCACAGCGTTTCCTGCGGATCTGACGCTCAGAGCACGACTTCAAAAGGCTCCAGGCGCGGCCAGTCAAAGGTCACGCCGGTTCCGGGCTCATCAGATGCCACAGCACGCCCTCTCTCAATGACGAGCGGGCGTTTTGTGTACAGGTCGATGGGAAAGCTGTGCACTTCAAGCCAGCCCGCAGGCGACATGCCCGACAAGAGCCCGACATGCAGCTCCTGCATGCCATGGCTGCAGACCTGAACTCCCGCTTCCTCCGCCGCCCTGGCTGCCTGAAGCCATCCTGTGATGCCGCCGCAGTTCGATGCATCAGGCTGCACAAAGCTCAGACTGCTCTGCGCCAGCGCCATCTCAAACTCATGGATCGTGTGCAGGTTTTCGCCCTGAGCGACCGCCACACCAGTGGCATCGGTGATGCGGGCATAGCCAGGGTAGTTGTCCGGGATCACCGGCTCTTCGAACCACATTATGTTCTGGTCACTGACCGCCCGGGCCATGGCAATTGCCTGATCCACGCTCAGCGAATAATTCGCATCGATCATGAACCCGGCATCCGGTCCGATCTGCGCGCGCACGGCGCGGATGCGCTCAATGTCCTCCTCAAGCGTCGGCTGGCCCACCTTAATCTTGACCGCACGCAAACCGGCATCGAGATACCCCTGCACATGGCTGAGCAGCTTAGGCAACGGAAAGGCGAGATCGATGCCGCCACCATAGGCGTTACAGGTCGTGCCAGCCCCGCCCGCCATTTGCCACAGCGGCTGGCCGGCGGCCCGTCCACGCAGGTCCCAGAGCGCAATATCAACGGCCGAAATCGCAAAGCTCAGGATGCCCCCGCGCCCGACATAATGCATGTGCCACTGCATCGCGTCGTTGAGCGCTTCGACATCACCCGCATCCCGGCCCTTCAGAAAAGGCGCCAGATCATGAGTGATTATCGCTGCCGTCGCATGGCCGCCGCGACCGCCGTTATAGGTATAGCCGGTGCCTTCGCGGCCATCCTCCAGCACCACGGTCGCGGTGATCAGATGAAAGTGACTGTGGCTGCCGTGTTTTGCGTCCACCAGCACTTCGTCCAGCGGCACATTGAAAAGCCGCGCGGTGACCTCTGCAATCGCGCTCACGGGCTCACATGTCCGCACATTCCGGCACCGGGCTGATGACATTGCCATCCTCAAGGTGCTGCAGCAGGTTATCGACAGTCAGCGCACCCATCGCGGCGCGCGTTTCCACCGTGGCACTGCCCACATGGGGCAATAACACCACATTGGGCAGCTTGCGCAGGGCCTCCGGCACCTTTGGTTCCGCCTCGAACACGTCAAGCCCCGCCCAGCCAAGCCGGCCTTCCTGCAGCGCTTCGATCATGGCCGGCTCATCGACAACAGAGCCACGGCTTACATTAATGAGCGTACCCTGCGCCCCCAGCGCATCGATCACCTCGCGGTTGACGATCCGCTGCGTCGAAGGCCCGCCCGGCGTGATGCAGATCAGGCAATCCACATCGCGCGCCATTTCGGTAAGGTCGCCGTAATACTTATAGGGCACGTCCTTTTTGCTGCGCGAATGATAAACAATCTTCGTTCCGAAAGGTGCCAGCTTGTCGGCAATCGCCTGCCCGATGCGCCCCAGCCCGAGGATGCCGACCGTCTGATTGTCCGCAGAGCGGGTCAGCGGCGCGTTGCCCTTCGCTTCCCAGTTTCCCGACCGCACCCAGGCGTCATCGCGCAAAAGCTCCCGGTAGCAGGCCAGCATCAGCAGAACCGCCGTTGTCGCCACTTCGGCATTCAGAACATTGGGCGTATGGGTCACCACGACGCCCTTTGCTTTGGCCGCGTTCACATCAATCGCGTCATAGCCCACACCGTAACAGCTTATCGCCTGCAGGTTCGGCAGTGCCGCCATCACATCCGGTGCCACCCCGTCGTGCCCGTTGGTGGCGATATGCGTGATCGCATCCGCAGGATACGCGCCATCGGTCAGCTTGTGAATCGTGAACTTTGCTTCGAGCCGCTCTCGCATCGTGTCGGTAATGCCCCCGATCTGCAGCAGATCAGCCATAATTATGCGTCCTCCGTCACGGTCTGGCGCTGTATGCCCAGACCTTCGATTTCCAGCTCCATCACGTCGCCTTTGTTGAGATAAACCGGGTTCGGTTTCATGCCCATGCCAACGCCCGGCGGCGTGCCCGTCGAGATGACATCGCCCGGATGCAGCGTCATAAGCCCGCTCAGGTGTTCGATGATCTCAGCAACAGTAAAGATCATCGTCTTCGTGTTGCCGGTCTGCATACGCTTACCGTTCACGTCGAGACGCATGGCAAGGTTCTGTACGTCAGGGATTTCATCCCGCGTGACCAGCCAGGGGCCGGTCGGTCCGAAAGTGTCGCAGGATTTACCCTTGGTCCAGGTGCCGGTCAGATTGTTCTGAAAATGCCGCTCACTGACGTCATTGATCACGCAATAGCCGGCAACATAATCGAGCGCGTCTTCTTTGCTCACGTATTTTGCGGCCTTGCCGATCACCACCCCAAGCTCCACTTCCCAGTCAGTGCTGGTGGAGCCGCGCGGCATCGACACATCGTCATCCGGGCCCACCACGGCGGAGTTCGCCTTCATGAAAAGCACCGGGTGATCGGGGAAGGGGTTGCCGGTTTCTTCGGCGTGATCCGCAAAATTCAGACCGATGCACATGAACTTGCCGATGCTGCCGACACAAGCGCCGATACGCGGGCTGCCCTCTACTGCAGGCAGGGTCGCGGGATCAATCGCGCGCAACTTATCAAGTCCGGCCTCAGAGAGAACATTGCCTGCAATGTCATCCACGTGGGCCGACAGATCACGCAGCACGCCACCATCGTCCAGCATCCCTGGTTTTTCCGCCCCGGCGGCGCCGTATCTTACGAGTTTCATGCACGTCTCCTTATTATGCGTTGAGATAGCCGATCAGCAGCGACAGGAAGGCTCCGACATGCACGACCATGATCGCCTTGTCCTTCCACATTGCACCGACGGCAAACCACAGGACGATCCCCGCAAAGAACGTCCATAATTCCACGGTGTGACACCCATGCCCCTCAGATCACAGCCAACAAGCTGCACGGCTGTCGCAATCCATTTTACCGTATCTACCGGCCGCCACGGGTGCGGTGTTTCCGGGTCAGTGGTTATCACGGGGCAGCCATTTGCGTGAGATGTCCTGATACTTGTCCGCATCCTCAAGGATCATGCCCTGATCAAAGCGGCCGGCTTTTTCACGGAAATACTGCTGCCAGGGCGACTGGCTCTCCGGTGCGTCGTAACCACCTGCGGCCTCAAAGACGCGGGCGCGCTCGGCCAGCTCATCAAGAGGCACGAGCATATCCGCTGTGCATTTGTTCAGATCGATACGCACCCGGTCGCCGTTTTTCAGCAGCGCCAGGCCACCGCCCGCGGCCGCCTCAGGCGATGCATTCAGGATCGACGGGCTGCCGGATGTGCCCGACTGCCGACCGTCGCCGACACAGGGCAGCGCCTCGATACCTTTTTTCAGCAGATAGGACGGCGGACGCATGTTCACGACTTCGGCCCCGCCCGGGTATCCTTTGGGCCCCGCACCGCGCATAAAGAGAATGCAGTCCTGATCGATATTCTCCGCCGGATCATCAATGCGGTGATGGAAATCCTCAGGCCCGTCAAACACCACAGCGCGCCCCTCAAACGCATTCGGGTCGTCAGGATCAGAAAGGTACTGCTGCCGGAAGGCCGGTCCGATCACGCTGGTCTTCATGATCGCGCTGTCAAAGAGATTGCCCGTCAGATTGATGAACCCGGCCTGAGCGACAAGCGGGTCAGAAACCGAGCGAATGACTTTGGTGTCTTCGCTGCGACGCCCGCCGCAATTCTCGCCCATGGTACGGCCGTTGGCGGTCACCGCATCCGGATGTGGCAGCAACCCGGCGGAGAGAAGCTCTCCGACGACTGCAGGTACACCGCCCGCGTGCTGGTAATCCTCGCCAAGGTATTCGCCAGCCGGCTGCAGATTAACGAGCAGCGGCACATCGTGCCCGACCTTCTGCCAGTCGTCATTGTCCAGTGGCACTCCGAGATGCCGAGCGATGCCGTTGAGGTGGATCGGCGCATTGGTCGACCCGCCGATGGCGGAGTTGATTACAATTGCATTTTCAAAGGCTTCGCGAGTCATGATCTGCGACGGGCGAAGGTCTTCCCATACCATATCGACGATCCGCCGGCCGGTGTCGTAGCTGATCTGCCCGCGCTCCCGGTACGGGGCCGGGATCGCCGCCGCTCCGGGCAGTTGCATACCCAGCGCTTCCGCGAGGCTGTTCATGGTCGTCGCCGTACCCATCGTGTTGCAGTAACCGACCGAAGGCGCAGACGAGGCCACGAGTTCCATGAATCCGTCGTCGTCAATCTCTCCGGCGGCCAGCATCTCGCGTGCCTTCCAGACAATGGTGCCCGATCCGGTGCGCTGGCCGCGGAAATATCCGTTGAGCATCGGCCCGACCGAGAGCGCAATCGCCGGAATGTTGACCGTCGCCGCGGCCATCAGCAACGCAGGCGTGGTTTTGTCACAGCCGATGTTCAGCACCACACCGTCGAGAGGGTAGCCGAAAAGCGTCTCCACAAGGCTGAGATAGGCAAGGTTCCGGTCCAGCATCGCCGTCGGGCGCTTGCCGGTTTCCTGAATGGGATGCACCGGCACTTCGATACAGGTGCCACCAGACGCGATAATACCGTCCCGCACCCGTTTAGTCAGCTCCAGATGGTGGCGGTTGCAGGGGCTCAGATCGCTGCCGGTCTGTGCAATCCCGATGATCGGCTTGCCGGACTGCAATTCAGCGCGCGTCAGTCCGTAGTTCAGATAGCGTTCCAGATAAAGCGCAGTCATCTCCGGATTGTCCGGATTCATGAACCATTTGCGCGACCGAAGGTCTTCAATACCGATCTTTTTCCCGTTCATTGGCCCGACCACCCCCCGTCAATGATATGCGGATGCCCTGTGGTGAAGGCGCTCTCATCGCTCGCGAGATACACCACAAGGGCGGCAATTTCGTCTGCGGTGGCGACCCGTCCCATCGGCTGGCGCGATACGAACTGTTTCATCGCCTCTTCTTTGCTGCCCAGCTGCTCGCCCAGCGCATCGACGCGCTCGTGCCAGCTGGGGCTTTCGACCGTGCCCGGGCAGATGCAGTTGCAGCGGATACCCTGTGCTATGTAATCGACCGCCACCGATTTTGTGAGCCCGATGACCGCAGCCTTGGTCGTGCCGTAAATGAAGCGGTTGGGTGCGCCGATCACACTGGAACAGGCAGAAGACATGTTGATGATCGAGCCCGCCCCCTGTTCGAGCATACCCGGCAGTGCTGCCCGGATTGTGCGCAGCATCGAGCGCACATTGAGATCAAAGGCGAACTCCCATTCTTCGTCTCTGGCGTCCAGAACGGTGCCGTGATGCACGAAGCCTGCGCAGTTGAAAAGAACATCCGGCCGTGCGCGTGCGACGCCCGCTTTCACGCTCTCATCGTCACGGGCATCAAGTTCGAAAATTTCGAGATTTTCGTGATTCGCATCGCGAATCGTAGAAAGCGCTTCCATATTCACGTCGGTGGCAAAAACCTGTGCGCCCTCATCCGCCATCGCGAGAGCCGTGGCCCGGCCGATCCCCTGACCTGCTGCTGTGATCAGCGCGCGTTTGCCCTTAAGCCTTTGTCCGGACATATATTCTCCCCCCGTTCCGGGCCTGCCTGCGACTATCCGGACGCATGCGTACGGAAAAATTGCGGGCCTCGGATCTTCCTGCTGTTGTCGTCAAAAAAACCGTCAAACGGGCTGGTTCAGCGGCTGGTTTCCGTTAGCGTATGACACAGTATTAACTTTGGCTACAGCTTTGAAAACGGCCAGCAGAGGATAACCGCTCTTATGACACAAGCACGCAAGGTCGCACTCATAGGCACCGGGCTGATGGGGTTTCCCATGTCCCGCAACCTGCTGCGCGCCGGCCATCACCTGACCGTCTGGAACCGCACAACAGAGCGCGCAGAACCACTGGCAAAGCACGGCGCCACGGTCGCGGCCAGTGCCGCTGAGGCGGTTGCGGGCGCGGAGTTTGTCATCACGATGCTGTCGGACGGATTTGCCTCGGGCGCGCTGCTGGATGACCGGGAAGTTCAGGCAGCGCTCAGTCCGGGTGCCATCTGGCTGGACATGTCCAGCGCCAAACCCGAACACTCCCGCGCGCAGGCAGAAACGCTGAAATCGCTGGGCTTCGGGCACCTCGATGCGCCGGTTTCGGGCGGAACCAGGGGCGCCGAAGACGGCACGCTTGCCATTATGGTCGGAGGCGAGGCCGCGCACTTCGACGCCGCCCGCGGTGTTTTCGAGGCGATGGGGCGGCCGGTACATGTCGGCCCCTCGGGCACCGGGCAGCTTTCCAAACTGGCAAACCAGACGATCGTTGCCGTGACCATCTCAGCCGTGGCCGAAGCCATGCTGCTGGTGGAGCAGGGCGGTGCCGACCCTGCCGCGGTGCGCGCCGCACTGAAAGGTGGATTTGCCGACAGTACCATCCTGCAACAGCACGGCGAACGCATGACGACCCGCAATTTCGATCCCGGCGGGCTCACCAAATTTCAGGTGAAAGATCTCAACAATACCCTTGATGAAGCAACAGCCCTCGGCCTGACGCTGCCTGCCACCCAGAGCGTGCGCGACAGGTTTCAGTACTTTATTGACGAGATGAACGGCGCCGAAAGAGATCACTCCGGCCTCTATCTGGAACTGCGCGCGCGCAACGGGTTGCCGGTATGACCCGGGTTCTGATTCTCGGCGGCGGCGGGATGGTCGGCCAGAAACTCGCGACACGCCTTCAGTCTGAAGGTCTCGGGAATAACGCATCGCCCGACATCACACTTTTCGATATGGCCTTTCCGCCGGAAGGCGTGACCGACGTTACCACAAAAACCGGTAACATCACGGACCCGGCGATCATCCGCGCACTTGCTGCCGCGCGTTTCGATGTGATTTTTCACCTCGCCGCCATTGTCTCGGGCGAGGCAGAGACGAATTTCGAAAAAGGCTGGGCAGTGAACATGATGTCCATGTGGCATCTGCTGGAAGCCCTGCGCGCCGAACACGAAGCCAGCGGCGGGGAGTGGGTGCCACGGCTCGTGTTCACGTCATCGATCGCGGTTTTCGGCGCGCCTTTCCCGGAGAAGATCGGCGATGAATTCCTGAACGCACCACAAACGAGTTATGGCGCGCAAAAGGCCATCTGCGAACTGATGGTCACCGATTTCAGCCGCAAAGGATACATCGACGGTGTGTCACTGCGTTTGCCGACGATCTGCGTGCGACCGGGCAAACCGAACCTCGCCGCCTCGTCGTTTTTCTCAGGCATTATCCGGGAGCCGCTGAACGGGGTTGAGGCCATACTGCCGGTGCCCGATACGGTGCGCCACTGGCACGCCTCGCCGCGGTCGGCGGCCGGGTTCCTGACCCACGCGGCGACGCTGGACACGGACCTGCTCGAAGGGCGCCGCGCGCTCAGCCTGCCGGGGATCAGCTGCACCGTGGCCGAGCAGATCGAAGCGCTGCGACGGGCGGCGGGCCAGAAAACCGTTGATCTGATCCGGGCTGAGCCTGACCCGGCGATCATGAAAATCGTCGAAGGCTGGCCGCGGAATTTCGACCCGCAACGCGCGATCGACCTCGGGTTTAAGGCCGAGAGCAGCTTTGACGAAATCATTGATGTCTACATCAAAGAGGATTTGCCAAAAGCGACCGCCTGATGCGGGACCGGCAACGGCGTGCTGAGGTTGCGCGCGAGGTGGTCATGCACCCGCTTGCGCACCAGATCCTCATTCCGGTCCAGTGCTGCGTCCAGAATCGCCTGATGTTCGGGTATATTTTCGGGAAAGTAGCCATAGTTGGTCTCGGCAGAGACCAGTTGCTGGCGAAACTGTTCGTAAATGACCTGGTGGGTGCGTATCAAAAGGGCTGACCCGCTGGCCTCGATCAGAGTTTCATGGAACTCCTGCTCCGCCCGGCTCCACAGGCTCAGCAAAGGCGAAACATCCCCTGAGGAGCGCACCCGCATCTCGATATGCGACAACTTGTGATGCGCGGCACTCAGCCGTGATTCCCACTCCACACCACCCAGACGGATCGAAAGGCACGCTCCTTCGCTTTCCAGCATAATGCGCATGTGCGTCAGATCGTGCTGGCGCTCAACCGATTGCTCCGGCGAACGGAATCCACGCTGCTCCTGAAAATCGACCAGCCCGACGGTGGACAGGCGGAACAAAACCTCCCGCACCGTGCTGGCCGAGCAGTTGTAATCAGACCGTAGCTTTTCGGCGCGCAGTTTGATACCGTACCCGAACTCGCCTGTGATCAGGCGATGCCGCATATCGTCGAAAATGTCTGCGTCCTGCGTCCGCATGATAGCCCCCCGCTGGCCCTCAGGGTTACGGCGAAATTTTCGAAATTCAAATAAAATATCAAAATTATGCGGAAATAAAATATTTTCTTGCGCGTGCACCCGGCTCAGCCTAACGTTTTGTTAGCGTAATCAGAAGCGGGGCTCAGAACCCCGGGAAAACAGCGCGCTTAACGTCTGGGAGGACAACATGACAATGATGAAAAGGGCGGCGTCCGTCGCCGCTGTGGCAGCTCTCGCTGCTTCGACCGCATTTACCGCGTCGGCCGACACAACAAACCTGCGTATTCAGACACACTATGCACCCGAGACGGTGTCCGGCAAGCTGGCCGCTCAGTACGTGGAAGACGTCCAGGATATGTCAAACGGCGAGATCAACGTCGAGATGTTCTATTCATCTTCCGTTGTGAAATCGGTTGAGACATTTGACGCCGCATCCACGGGCATTCTTGACTGTGACATGACCGGCGGTGGTTACCAGACCGGCAAAAACTCCGCGTTCCAGTTTGTGGGCGACATCATGGGCGGCTACGACACGCCCTATCAGCAGCTGAGCTGGCTCTATTACGGCGGTGGCCGTGAAGCGGCAGCACCGCTTTATAACAAATACGGCATGGAGCTGATCGGCTGGTGGGTCTACGGCCAGGAAAGCTTTGCCTCTTCCAAGCCGATCGCCAAGGTCGAAGACTTCAAAGACTGGAAATTCCGTTCGCCCCCCGGCATGGAAACGAAGATTTTTGAAAAGCTCGGCGCCTCGCCGATCGTGATGGACTTCACCGAGATCTTCACCGCTCTGGAAACAGGCATCATCGATGGTGCCGATGCATCCGGCCTCGCAAACAACGTGGGCCTGGGTCTCTATGACATCGTGAAATATGCCAACTTCCCCGGCTTCCACTCAATGCCGTCTGACCACCTGGCGTGCAACAAGGCCGTGTTCGACGCGATGCCTGCGCACCACCAGAAGATCATGAAGGTTGCGATGGAAGCCCTGGCGCTGCGCACGGCCCTGACGTTCGAGAAAAAGAACGCCGAAGCTGCCGCAACACTGCGTGAGCAGGGCGTAACTCTGTCGCAGTGGGCCCCTGAAGAACTGGCGAAGTTCCGTGCCGCGGCTCAGGCCACATGGCCGGAGTTCGCCGACACGCCCGAAGCCAAGGCCCTGGTAGAAAGCCACCTTGCCTATCTCGAGCAGCTTGGCCTCAAGCAGTAAACTGACCTGAAAACGGACCCCGCCTGCCCATAGGCGGGGTCTTTTTGTCTCTGGCCGGGACACATAAAATTAATCTGCCAAAGCGTCCGGGGGGACATCATGGAAGAAAAATCCGGAAGCCTGGTCGAGTGGCTTGTCCCGCTGGCCTTTATTCTTTGCGCCGGCTGGCTGACCTGGCATCTTCCTGCCTTTACCCTCTCGTGGTTCCCGCCTGAAGATCCTTCCCAATATGATAAACTGAGTGCGCTTTTCGCACGTGTCGATGTGACGGACGGCATGACGGGCCTCTTCGGCGGTTACGCGGATGCGATGGATTGGGCGGCACTGCTCTTGTTGCCGGTTTTCGGAATCATAGGTGTCAGAACCGTGCGCCGCGCCCCTATGGAATTTGAAAGCTGGAAGCCGCTCGACAGGCTCGCTGTTTTCATCGGACGCCTGACCATGATGCTGATCGTGCTGCTCTGCTCGGTGATGATCTACGAAGTGATCCTGCGCTATGTCTTCGAGGCACCGACGCTCTGGGCCAACGAACTGTCGCTCTGGCTGGCGGGTT
Source organism: Roseobacter sp. (assembly GCF_024639605.1). Lineage (GTDB taxonomy): Bacteria > Pseudomonadota > Alphaproteobacteria > Rhodobacterales > Rhodobacteraceae > Roseobacter. Next base: position 26,876 of record NZ_JAHEHZ010000009.1, read on the forward strand.
TCGTGTTTCTGTGTGCCGGCCTTTACGCCATGCAGCAGCGCAGCCACATCCGCATCTTTCTGCTTTATGACATGATGCCCCGATGGCTGCAGAGGGTCTGCGACATCATCTCGACCACGCTCATCGTGACCTTTGCCTTTTTCCTCGTGTACGGCGGATACGGCGAGGCCTTCGACAAGTTTTACCGCTGGGAAACATTCGGCACCGCTTTTGATCCGCCGATCCCGGCGACGCTCAAACCGATGGTTCTGCTCGTGATGGTGCTTGTGGCCTTTCAGGCCATCGTCAACCTCGTCTCCGACTGGAACGCAGAGCCGGTGATCCATACCGCCGCCGATGACATTGATCAGGACGAACTCGACCGTCTCAGAGCCGCTGTCGGAGCTGACGGCACGGGCGATCTCGACGTCACACGCGGGTCAATACAATCCAACACACCGAGGAAAAGCTGATGGATATCGGAACAATTTCGATGGTCCTCATGCTGGGCCTTGTGCTGCTTCTTGCCATCGGCATGCCGCTCGGATTTGCCTCGGCAATCCTCGCGGTTCTCGTGCTGGTGATGAAGTTTGAACCGGCACTTCTGATGAACCCGCTGTCCTTCGGCGACGGAATCCTGACCGGCAGACCCGGATCCGGGCCTCTGAACATTCTGGCCCAGAAGATATACGGGTTACTGACCGATTACGTGCTCATATCCATTCCGCTCTTTATCTTCATGGCCGCTCTGCTCGAACGGTCGGGCATTGCCAAGGACATGTATTCCTCGCTGAACATCTGGCTGAACCGCACGCGCGGTGGCATTGCCATCGTGACCTCCATCATGGCGGTGATCATGGCTGCGATGTCAGGCATCATCGGCGGCGAGGTTGTTCTGCTCGGCCTGATCGCGCTGCCACAGATGCTGCGCCTCGGATACAACCAGAACCTCGCCATCGGGACGATCTGCGCCTCCGGCAGCCTTGGCACAATGATCCCGCCCTCGATCGTGCTGATCATCTACGGGCTTATCACTGAAACATCTATCAAGGCGCTCTTTACCGCGTCCTTCCTTCCGGGCTTCATGCTCGCGAGCTTCATCATCATCTACATCATCATCCGCACCCAGATGCGCCCCGAAGACGCGCCCCTGCCAGACCCCGTCAAAGGCGAACCGGTGGGCATTGAAAAGCTGAAGCTCTTTGTGGCTTTCCTGTCGGTGCTTGTCGCGGGGTTCTCCACGGTACTCTTTCTGCGCGCGCTTTTCTTTGAACTGGCCGGACAGAATGCAGGTAATACCGGCGCTGATATTGCGTATGGCACAGCGGATTATCTGCCATGGTTCGGCGGCGCGGTCATTGTGGCCTTTATCATGATGTTCGCTGTGCTGGGGCGCAAAACCACAGCCACCGGATGGAATATGGGCAAAGGGCTCGTCCCACCCATCGTCGTCATCGGCGTGGTCATGGGGTCAATCTACGGCGGGATCACCGGTATCACAGAAGCCGCCGGCATGGGCGCGCTCGCCGTGCTGGTCATCGCCATTCTGCGTGGCGAAGGCTCCTTTGATCTGGTCTGGGACAGCCTGATGCGCACGCTGAAATCCACCGGCACAATTATCTGGGTGACCATCGGTGCCGCAGCGCTCTCCGGTGCCTACACCATCGCCGGCGGCCCTGTTTATGTCGCGGATTTCATAGTGGGCTCCGATCTGCCGACCATGGGGATTATCCTCGCGATGATGGTCATCCTGCTCTTTATGGGCGCGTTCATGGACTGGGTCGGCATTGTTCTGCTGATCATCCCGGTGTTTCTGCCGATCGTGCAGCGTCTGCCGATCGAGGAAATCGGCGTGTTCGGTGAACTCAACCCGCGTCACGTGGCGATCTGGTTTGGCGTCGTGTTCTGTATGAACATGCAGGTCAGCTTTCTCAGCCCGCCCTTCGGCCCTGCCGCCTTTTATCTCAAATCAGTCGCACCGCCGCACATCAGCCTGACCGATATTTTCAAAGGCTTCCTGCCGTTTATCGGAATCCAGCTCTGCGCGCTCTCTGTTCTGCTGATCTGGCCACCGATTGTTACGCTGCTGCTTCCGTGATCAGGAGGACGAGATGCTCACGCATGATCAGATTCAATCCTTCAGAACTGACGGGTATCTGGTTGTCCCGGATGTGGTGCCCCTGGTCACCCGGGATGCTGTAAAGGAAGAATACGAGGGAATTCTCGATCAGCTCTGCGCCCGCTGGCATGCAGAGGGACGGATCACCACTCATCCGGACCGCCTTGAAAGTTTCTGGGACAAACTCCAGGTCGGATATGACGCCGGCTGCGACTGGTTTCAGCCGATGGACATCAGCCTGCCGGGCGACGAGATCACACCCGACACGCCGATGCACTTCGGGCCTGCGGTTTTCGATCTGCTGCGCTGTGAAGAAATCCTCGATATTGTGCAAAGTCTGATCGGCCCGGAGATCACCTCCAATCCGATCCAGCATGTTCGCATCAAACCGCCCGCACGCAGGCTGAAGGGTGACGAGATCCGCGCTCATATCACCGCCACCGACTGGCATCAGGATCGCGGTGTCGGTCACGCTGAAGCAGATCAGACCGACATGATCACTGTCTGGATCGCCATGACCGATGCCACTCTGGAGAACGGATGTCTGCAGGTCATTCCAAAAGCCGCTGACAAAATGCTGCCGCACTGCCCCAAAGTGCAGACTGCCATCGCCGATGATTTAATCGATGAGACCGCCGCCGTGCCGCTGCCCGTACCGGCAGGCGGGGTCGTGCTCTTTCATCCGCTGACGCCCCATGCATCGCGGGTCAACCTTACGGACGGGTTCCGCTGGTCGTTCGATCTGCGCTACAACGTGACCGGCCAGCCGACCGGGCGCGCGCACTTCCCGGAATTTATCGCGCGCAGCGCTGCAGCCCCCGAAACCATGCTTACGGACTGGCGCAGGTGGCGGGTTATGTGGGAAGATGCACGTGCGGCCCTGTCAAAGGAGCCGCATATCCCGATCCACCGCTGGCAAAGCGACGCGCCTTTCTGCGCGTAAAGGAGACCTGATGGACACCGTCCGCCTTGATAAGTCCGACAACGTCGTGACAGCAACCCGCGCGCTGGAAGCCGGCGTTGCCGTAGAAGACACCACGACCCGCACCCTCATCCCCTCGGGTCACAAGATCGCCACCCGCGACATCGCCGCCGGCGAAGCGGTGCGCAAATATGCACAGATCATCGGCTATGCGGCCGGGGATATTGCGGCGGGAGATCATGTGCACACCCAGAACGTCGAGTTTCGCAACACTGAAGCTGAGTATGAATTCTCAACCGATCTGCGCGCCGTGACGCCGGTGCCGGAAGATCAGCGCGACACCTTTATGGGCTACCGTCGTGAAAACGGCGCGGTCGGCACGCGCAACTACATCGCCATCGTCACCTCGGTGAACTGCTCGGCCACGGCCGCCCGTCAGATCGCGGCGCACTTTACACCGGAGTTGCTTGCTGACTTTCCGAATGTCGATGGCGTTGTGGCTTTCGTCCACGGCACCGGCTGTGGCATGGCCGGCGATGGTGACGGGTTCGAGGCGCTGCAACGGGTGATGTGGGGCTACGCCCGCCATCCCAACCATGCCGGCGTATTGATGGTGGGCCTCGGGTGCGAAATGAACCAGATCGACTGGCTGCTCGAAGCATACGGTCTGAAACAAGGCCCGACCTTTCAGGTCATGAATATTCAGTCAGTCGCGGGTCTGCGCCGCACCATTGAGGCGGGCATCGAAAAGATCGAAGCTATGCTGCCGCTTGCCAATCAGGCGACACGCACGCCCTGCCCGGCGTCAGAACTGAAAGTCGCCCTGCAATGCGGCGGCTCGGATGCCTGGTCCGGGATCACCGCCAATCCGGCGCTTGGATATGCCTGCGACCTGCTGACCGCACAGGGGGGCACCGGTGTCCTTGCCGAAACGCCCGAGATCTATGGCGCGGAACATCTGCTGACCCGGCGCGCGGTCGACCGGGCGACAGGCGAGCGCCTGATCGGTCTCATCCGCTGGTGGGAAGATTACACCGCGCGCAACAAGGGCTCGATGGATAATAACCCCTCGCCCGGCAACAAAAAGGGCGGGCTGACCACGATACTTGAAAAATCGCTCGGAGCGGCGGCCAAGGGCGGCACCTCGCCCCTGACCGGCGTTTACAAATACGCAGAACCCGTCACGGCGCGCGGGTTCACCTTTATGGACAGCCCCGGCTATGACCCGGCTTCGGTCACGGGTCAGATCGCGGGGGGCTGTAATCTGGTGTGTTTTACCACCGGGCGCGGCTCAGCCTTTGGCTCAAAACCCAGCCCGACCATCAAGGTCGCGACCAATTCCGCCATGGCAAAACGTATGTCCGAGGATATGGACGTCGATGCCGGCACCATCCTGACCGAAGGCGTGAGTGTCGAGGAAAAGGGTCGCGAGATCTATGATCTGTTTCTGCGCGTGGCTTCGGGCGAGGCCAGCAAATCCGAAGCTCAGGGCCTCGGAGACTACGAGTTCGTACCCTGGCAGATCGGAGCAGTCATGTGAAACGGATCGTCGTTGTCGGAGGCGGCCTGATCGGCGCGCGCCATCTGGCGGCGGTCCGGGCGCATCCGCGCTGCACGCTTGCGGGTCTGGTCGATCCTGACCCCGCACGCCTGAGCGGCGGGGACACGCCGGGGTTTGCGGATATGTCGGAGGTGCCGGACGATGTGGACGGGGTGATTATCGCCACGCCCACGCACCTTCATGCGATCCACGGATGCTATGCCGCATCGCGCGGCTGGCATATGCTGATCGAAAAGCCGGTGGCCGGTGACGTCGCCGGTGCCGAACTGCTGCAGGCTGCGGTGACAAAGGCCGGCGTGCACGCGCTGGTGGGCCACCACCGCCGCTATCATCGCAGCATTGCCCGTCTGCGCCGGCTGATCGCCGAAGACATGATCGGCAGGCCCGTCACTGCCACGCTGATCTGGGCGATGCGCAAACCGGATGATTATTTTGCCGGCAACTGGCGCACAGCGGGCGGCAGCCCTGTGATGATCAATATCGTGCACGACATCGACATTCTGCGGCATCTGTTGGGGGAAATTTCCGCCACCGTCGCGCTGCCCGGGCGCAGTCTGCGTGGTACCGACCGCATCGAAAGCGGCGCTGTGGCGCTGGCCTTTGAGAGCGGTGCGACCGGCACCATCAGCTTTGCTGACACCGCGCCCAGCCCATGGGGGTTTGAGGCCGGCACCGGCGAGAACCCCAACATCGGCACAACGGATCAGGACATGATGTGGATTACCGGAACCAGGGGGGCGGTAAGTTTCCCGTCGATGACCAGCTGGCGCGGCGACGACTGGTCGCACCCGGCCATTGCCAGCGATCTGAGCGATCCTGATGACGCCAGCGTGCCGCTCGACCGGCAGCTGGACCATTTTGTCGACGTGATGGAAGGCCATGTGCCCCCGCTGATCGGTGTAGCTGATGCCAGCCGGACACTTGCCGTTGCCCTTGGCATCGAAGCGCAGCTTGCACCATCCGCCCGGGGAGAAAAACGCTATGGCTGAAACCCTGACATTGCAGCAGATCGCTGACTATCAGGAGCACGGATATCTCGTGCTGGAAAACCGGATCCCGCCTGAATGGCTGAACAGGATCTACACCGAGATTGCCCGGTTTGAGGAGGAGGCCGCCGGCATGACCACCTCAAACGACCGCCTCGATCTCGAAGACAGCCACTCTCAGCAAAACCCCCGCCTGCGCCGGATCAAACTGCCGCACACTATCTCTGATGTGATGCGCGAGTTGATGTATTCCGATCTCATCCTCGCCCCTGCCCGCGATCTGATCGGCCCGGATCTGCGCCTGCACACAACAAAGCTCAACATGAAATCAGCAGGATACGGGGCAGCTGTCGAATGGCATCAGGATTATGCTTTCTATCCGCACACCAACGACGACATCCTCGCCATCGGCGTGATCCTCGACGATATGGCGCCGGAGAACGGCCCGCTGATGGTCTATCCGGGCAGCCATAAAGGGCCGGTTTTCGATCACCATGTGGACGGTGTTTTCGCCGGTGCCATGCTGCCTGAGGAGAACGGTCTGAACTCCGGTGATGCGGTACAACTGACCGGGCCGGCGGGCTCGGTCAGCATTCATCACGGGCGGATCGTGCACGGCTCGGCGCTCAACAGATCCGACCGCGCACGGCGTATTCTCTTTTACGAAATGATGGCGGCTGACGCCTTCCCCATCATGGGATCCATGACTAAATGGGATGGCATTGCCGATTACAACACCCGTATGCTGTGCGGTGAACCCACGCTGAACCCGCGGCTCAAAGACATCCCCGTGCGCATCCCGCAGCCACAACCTGATGTCCCTATCTCCATTTACGAAATCCAGAAAGGCATGAAAAAACGTGCCTTTGACACCATCTGAGAGGAATTTTTCATGACAAAACCAACAATCGGATTCATCGGCCTGGGGCTGATGGGCGGCGCAATGGTCGGCCGCCTGCAGGACAAAGGCTATGAAGTCACGGTCCTCGGCAACCGCGATCGCACATATGTGGATCAGGCCGTCGACCGCGGTGCCACAGAAGCTTCGAACGCAAAAGCGGTGGCAGAAGCCTCGGAGATTGTCATGCTCTGTATGGGCACCTCCGAGCAGGTGGAATCGCGCATGCTGGGTGAGGAAGGCGTCATCGCAGGCATGAAACCCGGCACTGTTGTGATCGACTTCGGCACCTCTCTGCCAGGCTCCACACGGATGCTGGCGGAAAAAGTTGCAGCAGCGGGTGGGCAGTACCTTGACGGGCCGCTCGGGCGCACCCCCAGCCATGCCAAAGACGGACAACTCAATATCATGGGTGCCGGCGACAAGGCCGCCTTTGACAGCATCACTCCGGTTCTGAATGACCTGGGTGAAAACGTCTTCCACCTCGGCGCGTCAGGGGCCGGGCACACCATCAAACTGATCAACAACTTTTTCGCCATGACCACCGCCAACGCCATGTCCGAGGCCTTCGCCATGGCAGACGTGGCGGGCGTGGACCGCGAACAGCTTTACAATGTAATGTCCGCAGGGCCACTGGCCTCCGGAATGATGGATTTCGTCAAAGCCTATGGCGTCGACGGGAACGCACAGATGCTTGCTTTTGCAGTGAAAAACGCAGCAAAGGACGTTGGCTATTACACTCAGATGGCCAAAGACGCAGGCGTCGACAGCATCATGTCGAAATGCGCGCTTGCCGCTCTGAACGGCGCTGTTGAGGAAGGCCGCGGCGATACGCTGGTCGCCGAACAGATCGATTACTTCTCGGCAAAATTCGGCAGGTAAATGGCCATTTCCGCCGGCGCAATCGAGGACCGACCGCAGCTGGGCATCCTGATGATGCTCGCCGCCTGGTTCTTCTTTGCGCTGGTGGATACTTCGGCCAAATGGCTTGTGCTCGCGGGCATCCCGGCGTTCCAGCTGGCGTTTATGCGCTATGCCGGGCACTTTGCGATTTCGCTGGTGATCGCAATCTCGGGCGGGTTGTCGCGTGACAGGCTCAGCACGCCCTATCTGGGTCAGGTGATGTTTCGCGCCCTGCTGCTGATCTCGGCCACGATGTGCAACTTTTACTCGCTGAACTTTCTGCCGCTGACGGTTATCTCAGCAATCATGTTCTCCAGCCCGATCATCGTGTGTTTTCTGTCACTGACCGTGCTGAAAGAACAGATCGGCCCCTGGCGGTGGGGCGCGATTGTTATGGGCTTTGCCGGCGTTCTGATCGTCATCCGTCCGTTCGGAGAGGCGTTTCACCCTGCCATGATCCTGCCGGTGTATAATGCGACCGCACTGGCACTCTATTCGCTGATGACCCGTCGTCTGGCCGGGCTCGTGGCGACCGAAACGATGCAGTTCATCATGGGCGCGCTCGGAACGGTGCTGCTTTTGCCGCTTGCGGTCTGGGTCTGGGTCTCGCCCGAAAACCTTTCCGGCTGGGTGCTGCTCTTTTCGATGGGTGCCGGCGGCTGGAGCGGGCATCAACTACTCACGAGTGCGCATCGCTTCGGGACAGCAAATACCCTGATGCCTTACACCTATTCCTTCATGATCTACATCGCCGCGCTGAGCTGGCTCGTGTTTGATCATCCTCCCGAAGTCTGGACCATCGTCGGTGCACTGGTGATTGTGGGTTCGGGCCTGATCATCTGGAAAAGAGAACAACGATGACCCTGCGTATCGCCTGCGCCGGTGAGGCTATGATCGAGCTGTCCGTTAAGAGCGAGACTGCTGCGACGCTGGGTGTAGCCGGTGACACCCTGAACACGGCGATCTATCTCAGGCGTGCGGCACCACAGTGCGAAGTTGATTACATCACCTGCCTTGGCGATGATCCCTTCTCCGACCGCATCCGTCATTTCATCGCGGATCAGGGTATCGGGACCGGCGGCATCACAACCCTGCCCGGCCGCTCTCCCGGGCTTTACGCCATAACGACGTCGGATGAGGGCGAACGGTCCTTTACCTACTGGCGCAGCAGTTCTGCGGCCCGTGAGATGTTTCAGTACGGGCAGGAGCCGGATTTTTCGGCGCTTGAAGGTTATGATCTGGTGTATTTGTCCGGCATCAGCATGGCGATCCTGCCCCACAAGGTCCGGCTTTCCCTGCTCGACTGGCTTGTGCAGTCGGATGTGAAATTTGCCTATGACAGCAATTACCGGCCCCGCCTGTGGGAAAACCCGGCGACCGCGCGGGCGGTGAATTCCATGCTCTGGGCACGTGCCGACATAGGGCTGCCATCGCTTGATGACGAGATGGCGCTTTTTGATCAGAGCGCGGACGAGGTGGCAGTCCGCTTTAAAGCGCTGAGCCTCACAGGTGCGCTGAAACGCGGTGCCGGCGGGCCGCTGAGCCTCGGAGAGGCCATCGACCAGACCTATGCTCCGGCGCCGAAAGTCATTGATACGACTGCTGCCGGAGACAGCTTCAACGGCGGCTATCTGGCGGCTCTGTTGACCGGCGCGGATCAGGCCGGCGCTCTGATGGCAGGCCACACCTGCGCGGCAAAGGTGGTGCAGTACCCCGGTGCCATCATCCCGGAGGATGCGCCGTGAAGGTCGTGCTGGCAGGGCTTGGGATGGTGGCCGGAACTTATCTGCCGGCGATCCGCGATGCCAGGCCGCGCCTCACTCTTTCAGGTGTTCTGGGTCGGGACCCGGCGCGCGCCGACGCTTTCTCGCAAAAAGCAAAGAAGGTTTTGGGCTATGAAGTCGGCGTCTTTCCGGACGTTCGGTCCTTCGCGGCAGCAGATGCGGATTTCGCCATTGTAGCGACACCACCTGATGCGCGGAAGGAGCTTGTCCGGGCTCTCGCCGGAAATGCCCGCCCCATCCTGATGGAGAAACCTGTAGAGCGCAGCCTGGAGGCCGCCCGGGACATCGTCAACCTCTTCGACCGTGCCGGTCTTCCTCTGGGCATTATGTTTCAGCACCGGGCGCGCCCCGTCTCGTTGCACCTGAAAGAAGCAATCGACGCCGGTATCCTGGGCAGGATCGCCACGGCAGATCTGCGCGTGCCATGGTGGCGCGATCAGTCTTACTATGATGTGCCGGGGCGGGGCACATATGACCGTGACGGCGGCGGCGTGATGATCAGCCAGGCTATTCATACACTTGATCTGATGCTGTGGTTGCTGGGCCCTGTGACCTCGCTGCAGGCAGCCATGCATCGGACGCCCCTTCACCAGCTTGAAGCAGAAGACTGGGCCGGAGCACTGTTTGAACTTCAAAGCGGCGCGGTCGGTAGTCTGACGGCCACAACGGCGGCATATCCGGGAGCCTCAGAAAGCATCACACTTCAGGGAACGAAAGCCGCGGCGCATCTTGCATCAGGGGTGCTGACCCTGCAGCACAAAGACGGGCGCACCGAAACCATTGGTGCAGCAGCAGGCGGCACCGGTGGCGGCGCGGACCCGATGGAGTTTACACATGCCTGGCACCAGTCTGTTCTGGAGGATTTCGCCCGTGCGCTGCAGCAAAACATACAGCCGCTGGCCACCGGCAAAAGCGCTCTGATGGCGCATGCGGTGATCGACGCCATGGAGCGCGCAGCAAAAAGCGGCGCCCGCACGAAAGTGAGCAGGGTATGACGCTTGCATTCATCGCCCTCGGGCTCGACCACCGCCATATCTACGGCATGACAGAGAATATGCTGAAAACCGGAGCGCGCTGTCTCGGATACTGGACGGACGGCACGCCGGGGACACTTGCAGGATTTGAGGCACGCTTTCCGGACGTGACACGCTTTGCGTCTCTTGAGCAGGCCCTGGACAGCGGTGCCGATCTTGCTCTGATCTCTGCAATCCCTGCTGACAGAGCGGCACTGGCAGTGCAGGCCATGCGCAAGCGTATGGATATCATGACCGATAAACCGGGATGCACTACTTTGTCGCAACTTGATGAGATAAGGACCTGCGTGGCTGAGACCGGGCGCATCTGGTCGGTGAATTTCTCAGAACGCTTTGAGGTGCCCGCCGTCACAATGGCCGATGAGCTTGTGGCGTCCGGCGTCATCGGCAAAGTGGTTCACACCACGGGTCTTGGCCCCCACCGCCTGAACCGTGACACCAGGCCCGGCTGGTTCTTTCAGCGCGACCGGTATGGCGGAATACTGACCGACATCGCTTCGCATCAGATCGATCAGTTTTTGCATTTTACCGGGTCAGAAACAGCTGAAATTTGTCACGCCTTTACAGCTAATTACGCAAACCAGCAGGATCCCGGGCTTCAGGATTTCGGCGAGGTTTCGCTGCGCAGCGAAAAAGGTACGGGATACATCCGCGTTGACTGGTACACACCCGATGCATTGCCAACCTGGGGTGACGGTCGTTTGACCATTCTCGGGACAGATGGCTACATCGAGCTGCGCAAATACGTGGATGTCGGGGGAGCACCCGGTTCCGATCATCTCATTCTCGTCAACGGATCACGCTGCGAGAAGATTGATGCGCGCAATGCCGGGTTACCTTACTTCGGGCGCCTTGCAAATGACATACGCAACCGTACAGAAACAGCGATGCGACAGACGCACTGCTTTGCTGTAATGGAACTTGCACTTAAAGCGCAGGAAATGGCCGAGGGCAGAAGACGATGATCCGCGTAGCGATCCTTGGGGCAGGCATCGGGCGCGAGCACCTTCTCGCCTACCGGCTGTTGCCAGGGCAGTATGAGGTTGCGATGATCGTTGATCAGAACACCGCACGTGCCGAAGAACTGCGTCAGGACGATTCCTTTTCCGTGGTGGAGGATATTGCAACCGCTCTGAACGATCCGGATGTTGACCTGATCGACATATGCCTGCCCCCGCATCTGCACGTGCCGGTCTGCCTGCAAGCGCTGGAATCCGGTAAACACGTGATTTGCGAAAAGCCTCTGGCGACATCTCTTGAGGGCGCGCATCGCATTGCGCAGGCTGCAAAGGCCAGTGGTAAAAGAGTTTTTCCCGTTTTCCAGTACCGCTGGGGTCCCGCATTCGACCAGTTACGACAGTTGATCGGAGAAGGTCTTGCCGGACAGCCACAGGTCGCATCTGTCGAGACCCACTGGTCACGGTGCGCTGACTATTACGCAGTCCCCTGGCGCGGCACCTGGGCCGGAGAACAGGGTGGCGCAGTGCTCGGCCATGCTATTCACAACCATGATCTGCTCACACATTTCATGGGCCCGGTTGCGCGTGTTGCTGCGATGATGACAACGCGCGTTAACGATATCGAGACAGAAGACTGTGCCACCATCAGCTTTGAAATGCAGAATGGCGCAATGGCTTCGAGCAGTATAACCCTTGGCGCCGCAACCAATGAAAGCCGGATCAGGCTGGTGTTTGAGCATCTGACGGCCACATCCGGCACCGAACCCTATGCGCCCGGAACAGGCACATGGACCTTCAAGGCGCGCGTTCCCGCAAGGCAGGAAGCCGTCGACAGGGTCGTTTCCTCAACACAGCCCGGACCGGCAGGGTTTGTGGGTTTTCTGACCGGGGTCGCACAGGCGCTGCGGGGCATTCACGGCGCTGCGGTAACTCTCGAGGACGGGATCGCGTCTATTGAGCTTGTAACTGCAATTTACAGCGCTGCCAGTACGCGTTCGTATGTTAATCTGCCCCTTTTAAGCACACACCCGATGTTCAAAGGATGGCAGCCATGAAACAATGCTGGCGCTGGTTCGGGCCGGACGATCAGATTCGCCTTGGTGATCTTCATCAGGCGGGTGTCGAAGGTATCGTCACTGCACTGCACCACATCCCGCCAGGTTACGTGTGGAATCGCGAAGACATCCGGACAAGGCGGCAGACGCTGGAGGCTGCGGGCTTTGCCTGGGACGTTGTCGAAAGCCTGCCGGTTTCTGAGACCATCAAGACAGGTGGAAAAGATTTTTCTGAAGATATTCAGCATTACAGAACCAGCCTGACCAATCTCGCCAGAGAAGGCATCACCACTGTTTGCTATAATTTCATGCCGATCCTCGACTGGACGCGTACCGTGCTGCGTGAACCCCAACCTCATGGCGGCACCGCGATGCGTTTCTCGCTGCTGGATTTTGCGGTTTTCGATCTCTTCATTTTACGCCGCCCGGCTGCCACGGAAGATTATGATGCCGCCTTGCAGGAAGCGGCGCGGACCCGGTTTAAAACGATGCCGGATGAAGAACGGGCAACGTTACGCCAGACAATCATCGCGGGGTTACCGGGTGCCAACGACACGTGGACGTTAGAGGATGTGAAAGCTCGGCTGGATACTTACCGGGCCATCACTCCCGACCGTTTGCGCAGTAACCTGATCGACTTCCTGGGAGAAGTGGCCACACATGCAGGTCAACTCGGGATCAGGTTATGCTGCCATCCCGATGACCCGCCGTTTCCGTTGCTCGGTTTGCCCAGGGTCATGTCATCCACAGCAGACTACGCGCGCGTTCTGGATGCAGTTGATATGCCATCGAGCGGCGCGACGTTTTGCACCGGGTCACTTGGTGTGGCGCCCGGGTTTGACCCGGTTGATTTCATCACAAGGCTCGGCTCAAAAATTCATTTTGCTCACCTGCGCAACACGCAAAGGTTGCCCGGCCCCGATCCGGAGCGACCCGACTTTTTCGAGGCCGCGCATCTGGACGGAGACACCGACATGGTCGCCGTCATTCGCGCTCTTCTCGATGAAGAAAAACGCCGGGCGACCGCCGGGCGCGCCGACAGTCAGATCCCGATGCGCCCGGACCACGGGCAGGAACTGCTCACGGATCGGGAAAGGGAAAGCGCGCCGGGCTATCCGCTGATCGGCCGGATGCGGGGTCTGGCTGAGCTGCGGGGCGTGATTCGGGCACTGGCCTGACCGGGATTCAATACGCTGGCGTATCCTTTTCACCTTTCGGGCATCTATGCTTCCGTCAGGGTTTCGAAGGGCTGAGCGGCACCGCAACTTCTTCTTCCGCGCTGAGTTCTTCGAAATCAAAATTGTCGAGGCGCATCGCCCGCTTGCCCGCGCGCTCGGCCGCTGTGCCGATCCCGTCAAGGTCATCGCGCGCCTGCCGGAAGTGCATGTCGAGCTTCCCGACCCGTTCGACAACAAGCTCAACGTCGCGGTGCAGCAGTTTCAGCGTTTTGCGGATAGCGCCCGTCTGTTCGCGCATCCGGGCGTCTTTCAGGATGGCGCGCATGGTGTTCAGCGTGGCCATGCAGGTGGTCGGAGAAACGATCCAGACCCGCGCATCAAACCCTGCCCGAACCAGCTCGGGAAAATTTGCGTGCAGTTCCGCATAGACCGCTTCTGACGGCAGAAACATCAGCGCCCCGTCAGCGGTTTCCCCCTCGATAATATAGCGCTGTGAAATGTCGGTGATGTGCTTGCGCACCGAGTTCCGCAGCATCTTTGCTGCTTCACTCAGGTCATACTCCGTCTCTGCCCGGCGCAACGCTTCATAGGCTTCAAGTGGAAATTTACTATCGATAACAATAGGCCCGGGAGGATTGGGCAGGTGGATCAGACAGTCCGCGCGCTTGCCGTTGCTGAGCGTCGCCTGCAACGAATAACTGTCGCGCGGCAGCGCTTTTGATACGATATCATTAAGCTGGATCTCCCCGAAAGCTCCCCGCGTCTGCTTATTGCTCAGGATGTCCTGAAGGCTCAGAACGTCGCCGGACAGGCGGGTGATATTGTCCTGCGCCTTGTCGATCACGGCAAGCCGTTCCTGCAACTGCGTAAGAGAGGTGTTCGTCTGTTTTGAAGAGCCGTTCAGCGTCTCTTTCATCCGCTCCTGCATCTCTGTCATAGCGCGCTGCGATCGCATGGCGTTATCCGCCAGCCGGTCCTGCATCTGTTGCTGCACCGAGGCAAGACGCGACTCGACGGTCTGGATGACGTGCGCCTGTGCGTTGGCCTGCGTGTCGGATACGGTCTGTAATCCGCCGCGCAACTGCTCCTGTCCGGCGCCAAGCTGCTGCACGTTCTGGCCCAGCATCCCGATTTGCTGTGCAAGCGGTGCCGCGAACTGTGCGGATCTGCCTGCGGCCCGCACCGCCATGATGAGCAGGATCACGATCAGCAATAAAACCGCACTGCCCGCCAGTACCGCCATCACCAGCGGATCGCTGAGCAGATAAGTCTGGCCTCCGAACTCGATCATGTGCGGCCGAAAAGACGCTCTATGTCGGACAGCTTCAGCTCGACATAGGTGGGTCTGCCATGATTGCACTGGCCTGAATGCGGAGTAGCTTCCATCTCGCGCAGCAGCGCGTTCATCTCCTCTGCGCGCATCCGGCGTCCTGACCGGATCGACCCGTGACAGGCAACGCGGCTCAGGATCGCTTCTATTCGTGAGCGCAGGGTATCTGACCAGTTCTGATCGGCCAGTTCATCAAGGATATCAAGCACCATGGCGCGCGCGTTGACCTCACCCAGAACGGCCGGCGTTTCGCGCACCGCAACCGCGTCACCTCCGAAGGGTTCAATCACCAGACCAAGCCCTGCCAGATCTTCGGTTGCATCAAGCAGTCGCGCACAGTCGCCGGCTGACAGCTCGACGATTTCCGGGATCAGCAAAGCCTGAGAAGCGACGCCGTTTTCGGCCATCTGCGCTTTGAGTTTTTCATAGACCAGCCGTTCATGGGCTGCGTGCTGATCAACAATAACCATCCCTTTAGCGGTTTGCGCTACGATGTAGTTTTCGTGCACCTGGCCGCGGGCCGTGCCGAGCGGAAAATCCTGCGCCGGTTGGTCGGGAGCGGTGTCCGGGCCGGTCTCAACACGGCCCCATGGTGCCGATGTTTCCGAAAACTGAGGGGTCTGAGCCGCATAGGACGCGCCGCGCACCAGCGCACCGGGACGGTCCATCTGATACACCCGTGCGCCCGCAGTTTCTGGTGTCATAGCCCCGAGGGTGGCACCGGAAACGGTGGTCGAGGCCCGGTGTCCTGCCTCAGCAAGCGCATGGCGCAGCGCGGAGACGATGAGCCCGCGCGCGAGCCCCGGGTCGCGGAACCGCACCTCTGATTTGGCCGGGTGTACGTTGACATCGACCTGTTCGGGCGGACATTCGATGAAAAGTGCAGCAGCCGGATGACGGTCGCGGCTCAGGAAATCCGAATAAGCACCGCGCAAAGCCCCGATCAGCAGCTTATCGCGCACCGGGCGACCGTTGACAAAAAGATACTGCGCAACAGCCGACCCCCGAGAATAGGTCGGCAGCGCGGCAAATCCCGTAAGGTGCAACCCTTCGCGCTGCGCGTCAACGGGCAGCGCGTTTTCAGCAAACTCCCGCCCCAGAACCCTGGTGAGGCGACCATGCAGCGCGTCAAAAAGATCTCCCTGCTCCGCCGGTGCCTCAAACGTTTCGCGGCCTTTGCTGTCACCTGACACTTCGCGCAGCACAAAACGGATGAAGGGCTCGGCCATCGCCAGACGTTTAATAACATCAGTGATCGCCTTCGCCTCAGCGCGGTCTGTGCGCAGAAACTTGAGCCGCGCCGGTGTTGCGTAAAAGAGGTCGCGCAGCGTGACAGTCGTGCCCGTGTTCCGGGCTGCCGGTTTTACCGGCGAGGTCCGCCCGCCGGACACCGATAATTCAATCCCCTCGCCGCCCGGCGTCCGGCTTGATATCGTCAGCCGGCCAACGGCACCCAGAGAAGGCAAAGCCTCACCGCGAAAACCAAAGGTATGGATATTCAACAGGTCGGATCCGTCGATTTTGGAGGTAGCGTGGCGCGTAAGCGCCAGCGGCAGATCTTCCGCCGTCATGCCACAGCCATCGTCCTGAACACGTACCAGCGTCTTGCCGCCGTCCGCATATTCGACAGTGATATTGCGGGCCCCGGCGTCGATTGCGTTTTCGACGAGTTCTTTGACAGCGGACGCCGGGCGTTCGACAACTTCACCCGCAGCGATCCGGTTTACCGCGCTTTCATCAAGCTGGCGAATTACCGGGCGAAAGTCGCTTATGTTGGGGTTAGCTGTGAGCATACCGCTATACTTAGCATGGCATACTGCGATTCTGGAACCTGAATTCTGCAGAAACGTGATCTGTGTCGTCCCGCGCCCGCGCCCTATCCGCCGGTTGCGGCATGATACCATGCGACGATCTGTGCTCGTTCCTCGCTGGTTATAAAAGAGAGATTTGCAGGGGGCATCGCGTGGCTGAGACCCGCCTGCAGATAGATGTCGCGGGCCTGCCGCGCGATCTGATCTTCCGTCTCAAGACGCACGCCACCGGGTGGCCAGAGCAGCCCTTCCCAGACCGGTTCTGCTGCGTGGCACATCGAGCACCGTCCCAGAACGATATCATGCACATCCTCAAACCCTTCGGCCTGTGCAAAGCGCAACGCAGGCCCGGTGGCCTCTTCTGGCTCATCAAGCCCATGCATCGGCGCCACCGATAGCCACATAATCACAATAAAAATCAGCGCAGTCACAGCCCAGGTCCAGTGTGGGTTGCCCTGACGCGCGTGCATCGAATTGAAATAATGCCGGATTGTAACACCCATCAGGAACACAAGGCTGGCGATGATCCACGTGTTACCGGTGGCAAAAGCCAGCGGATAATGATTGCTGAGCATCAGAAAGATCACCGGCAGTGTCAGATAGTTGTTATGCGTGCTGCGCTGCTTGGCGATCTTGCCGTATTTCGCATCCGGGGTCCGCCCGTTGATCAGATCATCGACCACGATTTTCTGGTTCGGGATGATCACCATAAAAACATTGGCGCTCATGATGGTGGCCGTAAAAGCCCCCAGATGCAGCATGGCCGCGCGCCCGGTGA
>NZ_JAHEHZ010000085.1 GCF_024639605.1 Roseobacter sp.
CCATCGGCTTCGGCGACATGGCCAAGCTGCATCTGCATTGCGTCCGCCAGGCGCACCACCGGCGCCGAGTGAAACCGCCGCCCGATGGTCAACCCGGTTGCTAGGTTCTGGTACGTTGGCGCGCCGAAGAGGTCGGAGGCGTCGTAATGCACCGCAAGCCCTCCGGTGAATTCCAGGTTCTCGATGAATTGTTTTTGAAACCGCGGCATGTCAGTGCCGTCGAGTTCGGATGTGCCCGGCGGCGCGGACATGATCCGGGCCCATTTGTGATCGGTTTCGATCAGGCGTTTGGCCTCCTTCCATCGTTCCATCGAATAGCTGCGCAGAAGCGTGGCATCGGAGCGCCCTTGAAGAACATGCGCCAGCTTCCAGCCGAGGTTGAAGGAATCCTGCATGGAGACGTTCATCCCCTGGCCGGCCTTCGGGCTGTGGGTGTGGCACGCATCGCCAGCGGTGAAGACGCGGGGTGCGCGGCTCTCGCCCTCGGGCACGTCATCGAAGCGGTCGGTCAGGCGATGCCCGATCTCGTAGATCGACCACCAGACGACCTCTTTCACGTCGATCTGGTATGGTTGCATGATCCGGTTGGCGGCGGCAATCAAATGATCCGCCGTGAAATTGCGGCCAGCGACGCGCTCATCAGGACTGAGCTTGTCCAACTCGACGTAAAGACGGAACAGGTAGCCGCCTTCGCGCGGCAGGACGAGGACGTTGCCTTCGGTCGCCGAGGCGATGAGGCATTTCTGGCGTATGTCGGGAAAGTCCGTATTGGCGAGAATGTCCATGACGCCCCAGGCCTGGTGCGCCGCATCGCCATGCAACTGGCCGCCGATGGCCTTCCGCACGTTCGATCGCGCGCCGTCACATCCCACGACGTAGTTGGCACGTATTGTCTTCGTTTCGCCCGCGTTGATGCTGGTGTTTTCAAGCGTAACCTTCACCGGATGATCATCTGTCTCGATGTCGACGGTCAAATCGCGAACCGCCCAGCCGTAATCGGGCTCGAGCCGCGTGGGCGCATTGCGCATGACGTCCAGAAACAACTCATGCACGCGCGCCTGGTTAATGAGAGTGTGAGGCATCTCCGAGGAGTCGTCCGGCACATCCTGCACACGGCCGATGCGCTTGATATGCGCGCGGTTCTCCGGGTCAGGCGCCCAGAACGCCGTTTGGTTCACCCAGTAGCTTTCCCGCTTGACCTTTTCGCCGAAACCAAATGCCTGAAACATTTCCATTGTGCGGGTGTTCACGCCATCGGCCTGTCCCTTTTCGATCGGACCCGGTTTTGGTTCCACGATCATCGTTTCAATCTCGGGAAATTGCGACAGTTGGGCCGCTAGGCATAGCCCGGCAGGACCGCAACCCGCAATAAGCACGTCCACTTTTTCGGGCAATGCCGAAAACGGGCTGCGTTCACGTCTACCCCGAGCCGCAGTTTTGATGTCGGGATCTCCGCCGCGAAAGCCATCCAGGTAATATTGCATCGTCGTTCCTCCCTGCAACGCGTCCATGGTGCAGGACCGTGTATGCTGAAATTAGTATCTATACTTACTAAATGAGTCAATATAAATATGTGTACATACTAAATATTCTAAGATATTGCTACTAATAGATTTAAAATCAACTAAAGGCAGTGGGGCGCAAAGATGAAGCTGGATGAGATGGCTGGGCATTTGATTCGACGCCTGCACCAGACCTCGACACAGGTGTTCGCGAAGCGAATTCAAGAAGCTGGATTTGACATTACCTCAGTTCAGTTCGCCGCGATGGACGCAATCATTGCAGAACCCGGCATTGACCAGGCGAGCATCGCCACAAAGATAGCTTATGATCGGGCGACGATAGGGGGTGTGATCGACCGTCTCGAACAGAAAGGCTATGTGGAGCGTTCGGTCAGCAAGCGTGACCGCAGAGCACGTGAGGTGCGGCCGACCAAAAATGGTCTAAAGGTCTACAACGAGATCGTGCCGATTGTGACGCAGCTTCAGGGCGACATTCTATTGGGGCTGAATGAAGCAGAGCGGGCTACATTTCTCCATCTCGCCCAAAAGGTCATCGGCCTTGTTTCCGATCCGGCCGGACCTGGCACGGAAGTTCCAACGAGTTAGCTATTTGAATCGTAACGCGAAACGCGTCGAAGCTGCTTAACTCAAGGCTCGGAGCGGTAAGGACGATGCCATGTACAGACCGCTCCGAAACTTCTTAAGTGACTACCCGCCTATCAGTCTGGGAACCGCGAGTGTCAATGCCGGGATTGCGAGAATGAGACCGACGCGCACAATTTCCGCGCCGAGGAACGGCATGACCCCCCGAAAGACGGTGGACATCGGCGTATCACGGGCCAGCGATGAGATGATGAAGACGTTCAGTCCCACCGGCGGCGTTATCAGGCCCAGTTCAACCACGATGAGGGCGAGAATTCCGAACCAGATCTTCAGGCTGTCTGGGTCCATGCCGAAGGCGGCTGTTTCGGCGGTGACATATTCACCGCCGTTGAGCGCGATCAAGGTCGGCCAGAAAAACGGTACGACGACGAGAATCATCGCAAGGCTTTCCATGAAACATCCCAGGATGATGAAGATGCAAAGCATGATGATCAGGATGACCATCGGGTCCATGCCGCTGGTCGCGGCCCACTCAGACAGGGCCTGAGGCAGGTTGGTCCGCGTGAAAAATCCTTTCAGAACCTCGGCTCCGAAAAGAATGAGATAGATCATCCCGCTGGTGATTGCGGTCGCCCGGATGGCACGCAGAAGACCTGCTATGTTCAACCCCTCACCGGTAAGCCCTCGCAGGATGAATCCATAGGTCGCAATGGCGAAGACACCGATGCTGGCCGCTGGCGTAGGCGTAAAAAGACCAAACCCGAGGCCCAGTATGATCGCGCCGAAGATGCCGATAACGGGCCACAGCCGGCGAATTGCCTTGCGGCGATCTTCCGGTTCCATTTGCGTTGGTTCGGGCGCGAGTGAAGGATTGATCCGGACCTGGATCGCGATGACAAGAATAAATCCCAGAACGGCGATCAAGCCCGGCACAATTGCCGCCTGGAACATTTTCAGGATCGATCCCTCGACGATGATCGCATAGATCACGAGAGCAACGGACGGCGGGATCAGAATGCCCAGCGTACCGCCTGCGGCGAGTGAGCCGGATGCAAGGCTCGGCGCGTAGCCGAGTTTCTTCAGTTCGGGCAACGCGACCTTACCCATCGTCGCGGCCGTGGCCAGGGACGATCCGCAGACAGCGCCGAACCCACCGCAGGCTGCAACAGCCGCCATGGCGACACCGCCGCGCAATCTGGACATGAGTGCTTCCAAGCCTTTGAAGAGATCGCTCGACAAACGCGCCTCGGCAGCGATGTACCCCATGAGCACGAACAGCGGGACGACCGACAGATCGTAATTCGCGACGTTTTCCCAAAGTAGGCTCTTGAACTGCCTCAGGTAGGGGACGAAGCGGATGTAACTGACAGTCTGGCTGAGCACCCAGGTGCCGCCGATACCGACCAGGATCATCGCGATGCCAACTGGCATACGCAGGATCAACAGGCCAAAAAGCACGATGAGCCCGACAACTCCGATGGTGATGGGGTCAAGCATCGCTGGTGCTTCCTTTTATCTGAGAGACTGCGATGAGCGCCCAAAGGACCATCGACGCCAGGCCGGGAATGTAGAATGGCCAGGTCGGCCAGCCCAGAACGCTGGTCACAACCGTGTCTGATCGCGCCTCCAGCAGGCCAAAAATCATCCAGTACGCGAGGAACAGGGCAACGGCGGCTGTCAGGGCGAGCCACAGCCTGTCAATCCCGTTTTGGAAGCCTTCCGGCAACCGATCCATGAAGAGTTCGACGGCGACATGCCCTTTGTGCGCCTGGCAATAAGGGAAAAACATCAATGCGGCGCCGCTGATGGCAAGCTGCACGAAATCCTCGTATCCCGGTAGTCCGGAGACGTCTGCGCCGAACAGCCCCGCAATCCTGTCCAGGATGAAAGCGGTCGTGTTCGTGGTCGTGATGGCGACGATTATCAGCAGAATTACTCCACCGAGGACGGCAAAGACATCGGCCAGTCGCCCGAGAAAGGCGGTCATGGCATTTTCCCTTCGTTGTGCTTCGATGTCAGGAGGGGCGGTATTGCCTCTCCTGACTGTTGCGGGTCAGTTGCGCGGCGTAGCGGCGGTGACGGCGGCACGTGCCTGTTCGACCAGAGCAGCGCCGTCGATCCCCTTGGCAGCAACGTCGTCGATCCAGCGCTGAACAACTTGTTCGCTGACGGCGTTGAACTTGGCCGCCTCTTCATCCGAGAGAACGATGCGCTCGACGCCGGCATCCGACAGGGCGGTCTCGCCGCCGGTCTCGAAACCTTCCCAGATCGCGCCGATTTCTGCGGCCACATTGGCTCCGGAATTCGCGTCGATAACTGCCTTCAGATCATCGGGCAGCGCTTCATACGCGTCCTTGTTCATGGCGACCATGAAGGTCGAGGTGCCGAAGCGATCACCGCCGGGCAATTCGGTCGTGGATTTGTCGAGTTCCTGGAGTTTGAGCGCCGGTACAATCTCGAAAGGAATGAGCGCCCCGTCGACGACGCCTTTTGACAGTGCCTCGGGCAGCGTTGGAACCGGCATGCCGACAGGCTCGGCCCCGATCCCCTCGATGATCCACGCCCCGGTCCGGCTCGGCGTGCGCAGCTTCAGGCCGGATGCATCTTCAAGCGAGCGAACAGGTGTGCTTGCCGAGTGGATGAGGTTTCCGTCATGTGTGTGCAAAAACAGAACATGCACATCCTCGAAATCCTCCGCCAGCAGGTCAAGCGAGGCGTTCATTGCAATCGTGGTCGCCTCGGCAGATCCCGCGTGCACCAGCGGAAGCTCAAATACCTCGCTGCGGGTGAAGACACCGGGCGTGTAGCCCAGTAGCGTCCAGACAATGTCAGCCGTTCCGTCTCGGACCTGTCCGTAGAGTTCGTTCGGTTTTCCGCCCATCGACATGGCAGGGAAAATCTCGATGGCGATGCGTCCGCCACTGTCCGCTTGTACCTTTTCCGCCCAAGGCTGAAGCATGTCCTTGTGCGCACTGGCCACGGGCGGCAGGAAATGATGCATGATCAGCGTCACCTCCTGGGCCATGCTGGCCGTTGCCGTCATAGCGACGGCGGCAATCGAACTCAGAAACTGCGTTCTCATTTTCATTTCGGTTTCCTCCTTTGGTGTTTCGTTCGTTGTCTTGATCTCGATCCGGGCCTTTCAGGACCGTGGACCTTTTCGACGGAATTGGCGCGTCCGATCTTCTCTCAATTCGATGCTCCACCCATGGATGTGACGTTCCGGCACAGCGAAGAACCGGCGCCGAGCGATCTGGCTGCGGCCACCGCCATCTGCGGCAGGATCATCCATTCCAGAGCCCAGGCGCTGCCGGATCGTTCCTGTTCATGGACCTGAGCCTGGTGGATGCCGGACAGTTGCGTCGCGTTAAACCGCGCAAGCGTCACCAGCAGCTCGGCAAGTATGGGGTTCGCTTTGTGGGGCATGGCGGAGGACCCGCCGCCGCCATTAATCCGGATTTCGTCGAGTCCCTGCTGGGCCATCAAACAGATGTCCTGGCCCATCTTACCGAGCGTGCCGGTGATCAGCGAAAGCACGCTTGCATAGGCGGCAATTCCGTCGCGCGCCGCGTGCCATGTGAAATCGGATACGGCCAGATCAAGTTCCGCCGCAAGCGCCCGGGCTACTCGGTCGCCAAAAGGCTCCAGTTCCTTGCGGTCGCCTGCTGCCCCGCCGAGCTGGAGTTTTTCCGTGTGGGGCCGCAGTTCCATTAAACGGTCGCAATGCGCGTCCAGCGGCGCACGCCAGGTGGTTAATCTGTCGGAGACCCTGATCGGCATTGCCGCCTGCATACGCGTCCGGCCCATCAGGGGATTCGCCCCGAATGCATCGTTCAGGCTGTCTAAATCAGTGGCCAGCGTCTTCAGCCGGGCCACCAGAAGATCGGTGGTCTCGCGCAGTGTAAGCGCAAGTGCGGTATCGAGCACGTCCTGAGATGTTGCACCGGCGTGGATTGCGGGCGCGAGAGACCCGCCGGCTTTTTTCAGTTGCGCAACCAAAGCCGGGACCGGCAGGCCGTCTCTGGCCGTGCCGTCGCGCAGCTGTTGCAGGTCGGGTTTGAATTTTTCGATCAGAAGTGCAGCCGAAGCAGCGACATCGGTTTCAACGACGCCAGCCGTGCCAAGCGCGCGCGAATAGGCGGCCTCGAATGACAGCATGTGCTGCAACTGGCGTTCGGCGGACCAGATGCGGCAGGCGTCGTCATCGGCAAAAAGTCCGGCGAGGCAGGGATGGTCGAATACGCCGATCAATTTGCCACCTCGCGCGATGCAATCACGATCTCACTGGCGCAGACGATGCCGGGTTGAGTGCTTTTGGACACACCTACGAGCAACGGCAATGCCGGCGTGTCGGAACCAGGCACGCTCGACATTCCGTCTACTGAATTGCCGCTCGGCGTAAGCATGTTTCCCCCCGTATCTCCATGAGACACGTTATAATATCTAATTGGGCATGGAAAATTACTTTTTGCCCGTTATGATTTCTATTTTTGGAAACTAAAGGGTAAGGAGCAGGCTTGGGAAGCAGGGAGGGCTGTGGAACGTACTTCTAATCCAGCAGGCAGATATATGTGCTTGATCTCACTTGCCGAATGAAATGGGTCGCAAAAAACACCTGTTCCGATTGGCATTCCGGATTTCGAGAGCATGTCTGAAGCCGTCGCTCGAGTATCTTCGTGGATTTAAGTCTCAGTCGATATTTTCGGAGGTGTCCGTGCCTTGTGTCTCCAGAATCGCCTGGCGAAAGAGGCGAATCTGCGGCGTCGGATCTTCCTCCGACCGCGCCATGATCCCGACCGGGCCGGACATTGCGCCGGTTTCAATGGGCAGCACAACAAGTCGACCGGCTGCGATGTCCCGCGCAACCACCCCGTGACTGATGATCCAGACCGCCTGCGCCGGGCCGAGGGTCATCGAACGGCCGAAAGCGCCGGAGACGGTTTCCAGGCGATTTGGCCATTCGCCGATCCCGTGCATGATCATGAACCTGTCAACCAACGGACGGATAGCGGCTTCCTTGGGCGGATAAAGGACGCGCCATTCCGACAGTGCTTCGAGATCTTCGCAACCGACCAGGGGATGATTTGGCGCTACGACGAAAACAACCTGCTCGGAATAAAGCTGCGTAAATGCAAGGCCTTTCATCGTCTCGGGTCTGCCCATGCGTCCAAGCACGAGATCCACGGCGCCGGTGCGCAATCTGTCCACCAGTTCATCGATCTTCCCATCCTCAACGATCAAAGGCGTCGCCGGAGAAAGCTCCGCAAATCTCAAGACGGCATCCGGCAGAAGATCCGCTGCCACACTGGGCAAAGCACCGATACGCAGCGGTGTGGCGACGCCTGTGCTCAGCGCGCTAAGGCTGGTCAATCCATGGGTCAGAGCGGCAAGGCTCTGTTCCGCGAATTGCCTGAATACAGCACCTTCTCGTGTCAGTTCGACACCGCCGCGGTCCCGTGTCAGCAGCTGCACGCCCAAAATGGTTTCCAAGTCCTTGAGCGTCTTGGAAATCGCCGGCTGGGTTAGAAATATCCTCTCTGCCGCCTGCTTCAGGCTGCCACAGCGCACAGTTTCGACAAAGGCATAAAGATGCCTCATCTTGATCTGACGCGCGCGCTTGCTTTCCATTATTGAAACTATACCGCCCAATTTGGAATTTTACATACAGTTTAAGGGTATCTAAAAAGATCGCAACAGCTTTGGAGGGGAAAATGAAGACTCAAGTCGCAATCATCGGAGGCGGGCCTTCCGGACTTCTGCTCTCTCAGCTTTTGCATACCCGTGGCATCGACAGCGTCGTGCTGGAGCGCAAGACCAAGGACTATGTGCTGGGACGCATCCGGGCCGGGGTGCTGGAGCAGGGTTTCGTGGAACTCATGGAAGAGGCGGGATGCGCCGAGCGCATGCACTCCGAAGGGTTCACCCATGACGGAACACTTATCTCCTATGGCGATGAGATTTTCAGGATCGATTTCACGCAGCACACCGGCAAGCCGGTCATGGTCTATGGCCAGACAGAGGTGACGCGCGATCTTTACGCGGCACGCGAGACAGCCGGCGGCAAGATCGAGTTCAATGTCGAGGACGTCGTGATCCTTGGCGCGGACAGCGACACGCCGCGCGTGAGCTGCTCGGTAGGGGGCGACGCCCGCACGCTGGAATGCGATTTCGTGGCGGGCTGCGACGGCTTTCACGGCGTGAGCCGCCAGACAATTCCGCTCGATGTGCGCAAGGAATACGAGAAGGTCTATCCGTTTGGCTGGCTGGGCATTCTCAGCGAGACGCCGCCGGTTAACCACGAACTGATCTACGCCAATTCGGAACGCGGATTTGCTCTGTGCTCGATGCGCAATGACAAGCTCAGCCGCTATTACATTCAGTGCTCCCTCAGCGACAGCCCCGAGGACTGGACGGATGAGGCCTTCTGGGAAGAGTTGAAACGACGGATCCCGAAGGAACACGCGGATGCTCTCATTGCGGGCCCGTCGATCGAAAAATCGATCGCACCGCTGCGTTCTTTCGTCACTGAACCGATGCGCTGGGGGCGGCTGTTCCTGTGCGGGGACGCCGCGCATATCGTGCCGCCGACCGGGGCGAAGGGGCTCAACACGGCTGCATCGGATATTCACTATCTCTACAACGGGCTGAAGGACTTCTACGAAAACGGAGACACGCAAGGCATCGACGGCTATTCGGAAAAGGCGCTCAAGCGCATCTGGAAAGCGGAACGCTTTTCGTGGTGGTTTTCGTCCCTGATGCACCGCTATCCGGATCAATCGGAGTTCGACCTGAAGATGCAGATCGCCGAGATCGAATTCCTGCGCTCCAACGACGCCGCGCAGAGGGCGATGGCCGAAAACTATGTAGGATTGCCCTACTGATGCACATCGCAAAAGCAAATAGTGTTTGGCATCACTGGAGAGAGGATGGCGACCCAAACGGGCCTCCGGTTGTATTTGCAAATTCGCTCGGAACTGATCTGCGTCTCTGGGACACACTTATCCCGCTTTTGCCGCAGGGATATCGTTTTATCCGCTATGACAAACGGGGTCATGGGCTGTCGGAGTGCCCCGAAGGACCATATCAGATCGACGATCTGACCAAAGACGTCGAAGCGCTGATCGAAACGCTGAACCTCGGGTCTGTACTGTTTGTCGGACTTTCAATCGGCGGCATGATTGGTCTCAATCTCGCGATAAGGCGGCCCGACCTTGTCCGCGCTCTGGTGCTCTCGAACTCCGCTGTCAAAATGGGAACGGCCGAGATGTGGCAGACCCGGATTTCTGACATCGAAGTTCGCGGTATTGAGGCTCAGGCCAACGCAATACTGGAGCGATGGTTCGGCACAAAATTTCGTGCATCACCCGAAACCAAGCTTTGGCGCGCAATGCTGACTCGCACGCCCATAGCAGGGTATATTGGCTGCTGCGCTGCTATCGCCGACGCCGATCTGTCTACATTGGCTGTCCGGCTACGGCATCCGGTGCTCGGCATAGCCGGAGCTGAAGACGAAGCCAGTCATCCGGACCTTGTCGCTGAAACATGCGCCCTGATACCTGGTGCGGTGTGCCACACAATTCCGGCTGTCGGCCACTTGCCCTGCGTCGAGGCACCGGCGGAATACGCGGCGGTTCTCTCAACTTTTCTAGAGGAGCATGCAAATGCCTGATCGCTTTAATACCGGAATGATTGTGCGCCGCGAGGTGCTGGGAAACGAACATGTCGACCGCGCCGAAGCCAGTAAAACACCGTTTGACGAGCCTTTCCAAAACCTCATTACAGAGGCTGCCTGGGGAACTCTTTGGGCAGACGAGACGATTTCGCGTCGTGAACGGTCAATGCTGACGCTGGCCTTGCTGGCGGCGACGGGGAATTTCGAGGAAATCCCGATGCATATCCGGGCCAGCCGCAACACCGGCGCATCGCCCGAAGACATCCTGCAGGCCTTCATGCATGTGGCCGTCTACGCAGGCGTTCCGAAGGCGAACCATGCCATCAAGCTCGCGAAAGCCACTTTTGCTGAATTCGAGGAGGAGGAAAGATGACACAACCAGCAGAATACTATCAGCGTGACCGGGGGCGGCACCCGCCTGCATACACACCGGCGTACAAGACGTCGGTTGCCCGTTCCCCGCGCTACTCGCTGATAAGCCTCGAGCAATCCGCCAGCGAAGTGACCGGGCCGGTGTTTGGTCACAATGACGTTGCAGCACTCGATCATGATCTGATCAAGAACTACGCAAAAAATGGCGATCCGATCGGCGAGCGCATCATCGTGCACGGTCGCGTTCTCGACGAAAACGCCCGCCCGGTACCTAATACCCTCGTGGAAATCTGGCAGGCCAACGCGGGAGGGAGATATCGACACAAGAAAGACACGTATCTCGCGCCGATTGACCCGAACTTCGGCGGGTGCGGGCGCACGATCACGGATGAAAACGGGTACTATGCCTTCCGGACGGTGAAGCCGGGCGCGTACCCGTGGCGCAACATGGTCAACAACTGGCGTCCGGCGCACATCCATGTTTCGGTCTTTGGCGCTTCGTTCTGCCAGCGGCTGATTACGCAGCTCTATTTTGAAGGTGATCCGCTGATACCACTCTGCCCGATCGTGCAGACGATACCCGATCCGGATGCAATCGATCAGCTGACGGCAAAGCTCGACATGAACGCGACCATCCCGCTCGACACGATTGCCTATAGATTCGACATCGTTCTGCGCGGTCGCCGGTCCACACTTTTCGAAAACCGTTTGGAGGGGAACTGATGGGACAGTCGCTCAACTATCTCAAGGAAACGCCGTCGCAAACGGCAGGGCCCTACGTTCATATCGGTCTCGCGCCGGGGGCTGCAGGCTTCGACATCTACGACCGGGAACTTGGGTGGGACATTGCCGGACCCAACGCGAAGGGAGAGCGCATTCGCGTCGAAGGTCTCGTGATCGATGGTACCGGGTCCCCGATCAAGGATGTCATGCTCGAAGCCTGGCAGGCCAACGCAGACGGTAACTACGCGCATCCCGAAGGCGGCGGCGACGTCGAAGAGGGGTTCCGCGGATGGGGCAGGGTGATCACCGATTTCGAGACCGGCGCATGGGGCTTCGACACCGTCAAGCCGGGCGCTGTCATGGGCCGTTCGGGCAAGCTGATGGCGCCGCATATCAACCTCTGGATTGTCGCGCGGGGCATCAACATCGGGTTGAACACGCGGATGTACTTCGACGATGAGGCCGGGGCGAATGCGAAAGACCCGGTGATCAACCTGATCGAATGGGAAAACCGCCGCAGCACGCTGATCGCCAGGCGATCAGAGCGGGAGGGACAAGCCGTCTATCGCTTTGACATCCGCGTTCAGGGTGAAAATGAAACCGTCTTTTTTGACATCTGAGGGGCCGGATATGTCAAATCCTTGCATCATTTGCGTGGCAATCACCGGTTCTCTTCCCACCAAGGACAACAACCCGGCCGTACCGATTTCGGTTTCGGAGCAAATCGAAAGCGCGCAGGAAGCCTTCGAGGCTGGGGCGAGCATTGTCCACTGCCATGTCCGTGACGACGAAGGCAAGCCGACGTCGGACCCCGAGCGGTTCGCGCGGCTCAAGGAGGGCCTGGAAGAACATTGCCCCGGTATGATCGTCCAGCTTTCCACGGGCGGACGCTCCGGAGCGGGGCGAGAACGAGGCGGGATGCTGCCGCTGCGACCGGACATGGCGTCGCTCTCGGTTGGGTCGAACAATTTTCCGACGCGCGTTTACGAAAACAGTCCTGATCTCGTGGATTGGCTAGCGTCTGAAATGATTGCGCATGACGTGAAACCCGAGATCGAGGCCTTCGATCTCGGGCATATCGTACAGGCTACACGCATGGCCGCCGACGGACGCCTGAAGGCGCCGCTTTATGTGCAGTTCGTCATGGGAGTGAAGAATTCCATGCCTGCGGATGAACCGATCTTCGACTTCTACATCGAAACGCTCAATCGCCTCGCGCCGGATGCCCAGTGGTGCGCTGCCGGCATCGGACCCGCGCAAATCGTCATCAATGAATGGTCAATTGCAAAGGGTGGTCATACGCGCACGGGCCTCGAAGACAATGTGCGGCTTGATCGAAAGCGACTCGCGCCATCGAATGCGGCTCTCGTAAAGCGGGCTGTGGAGATATGTGACAAATACGAACGCCCCGTCGCGACCTGGCAAAAGGCTCGGGAGATTCTTCAACTTAGAAACCCTGCGGAATAAAGATGCGGAACGACAGATCGGAGAGGCCTGCGGTGAAGCTGGTCACGATGTTGTACCGACAGTCGCCAGTGTTTTGATGTTTCAGCTCGCGGATTGGTAGCAGCACGGTGCCCCAAAAACCGTCAACTCGGCGTGCTGCCGCCTTCTCTTTTTGCCGGACAGTGCTTGCAACTAGGGAAATCTATGTGCTGATCCGAGAAGCTTTCTTCGATACGGTGAAAATGATGCAATTGCGACATTAGAAAAGGGGATAGGATGCGTTCGGCTGAAAGCCTGATCGATCAACTGACACTGGAAGAGCAGGTTTCCCTTCTGTCGGGGCAGGATTTCTGGTCGGTCAATCCAATCGAAAGGCTCGGCATTGGTACCTTGCGCGTCACGGATGGCCCGAACGGTGCGCGCGGTAGCGGCTCTCTGATCGGGTCGGTTTCGGCGGCGGCTTTCCCGGTCGGCATCGCGATAGGCGCCAGTTGGAACCCTGATCTTGCGCAGGAGATCGGCGAGGCGCTGGCTGAAGAAGTCAAAACGAAAGACGCGCATGTCTCGTTGGCACCCACAGTTAACATCCATCGCAGCGTGACCAACGGCCGGAATTTCGAGTGCTACGCCGAGGACCCGCATCTAACCTCTCATCTTGCGGTTTCCCATATTCGAGGCCTGCAGTCACAGGGTATTGGCGCGACGATCAAGCATTTTGTCGGCAACGAAAGCGAGATCGAGCGGACAACCATGTCTTCCGATGTCGATGAACGCACCTTGCGGGAGGTGTATTTGCTTCCCTTCGAGGCAGCGGTCAAGGAAGCTGGCGTGTGGGCGGTCATGACGTCGTACAACCGGCTTAACGGCACTTTCACATCAGAGCATTCCTGGCTTTTGACCGAGGTTTTGCGAGGTGAGTGGGGTTTTGACGGATTGGTCATGTCGGACTGGTTCGGTTCGCACAGCACGTCTGAAACCTTGAATGCCGGGCTTGATCTCGAAATGCCCGGACCACCGAGGAATCGCGGGGCCAAGCTGCTGGCGGCCGTTGAGCGCGGAGAAGTCAGCCGCGCAACCGTCCGCGAGCGCGCACTGTCAGTTTTGCGTCTGATCGAGCGCGTCGGATTGCTGGATGGCGAGCAACCCCATGAGGAATGTGCCGAAAACCGGCCCAGTCACCGCGCTCTGATCCGCAGAGCCGGAGCGGAGGGTACGGTATTGATGAAGAACGACTGCCTTCTGCCGCTGGAGGGCGACAGGAAAATCGCCGTGATTGGTCCCAATGCCAAAGTCGCGCGGATCATGGGCGGCGGATCGGCGCAACTCAAGGCCCACTACAGCGTGAGCCCGTGGGACGGTCTGGCTGCTCAACTGGGAGAGAATGCACTCCTCTACGCGCCAGGCTGCACCAATCACCATTGGGAGCCGCTCTGGCGCGGCGAGTTGACGGCGACCTTCTATGGAAACCGCGACTTCAAAGGGGAACCTGCGCACGAGGAACGCATGCAAGCCGCGGAGGCGATCTGGATCCCGCCCTTTGCTGGTGGTAAGGTTGACGACAAGAATTTCTCGGCGCACATCACTGGACGTTTCCGGCCAGGTACGAGCGGCCTGCACCGTTTTGGCGTACATGCGGCGGGCTATGCACGGCTGTATGTCGACGGGCAACTGGTGACGGATGTCTGGGAAAACTGGAAAAGAGGCCGCACATTCTTTGAAGAAGGTTGTGATCCGGTTGTTGGCGAAATGGTGCTCGAAGCCGGTCGCACTTACGAGATCATGGTGGAGTTCGCCTCGCGCCCGGAAGCCAGGCTTCTGTCGGCAGCGGTCTATGTGGGTATTGGTGTCCCCATGGGAGATACCGAAATCGAGGAGGCCGCGCAGATCGCTTCGGAGGCCGATGTCGCTATCGTTTTTGCGGGCAGGTCGGGTGAATGGGATACTGAAGGCTCGGACCTTGAAGACATCAGATTGCCGGGGCGTCAGGATGATCTGATCGGCGCTGTTGCTGCCGCGAACCCGCGGACGGCAGTTGTTCTGCAAACTGGCGGACCGGTCGAAATGCCTTGGGTTGATGACGTGCCCGCCATCCTGCAGGCGTGGTATCCGGGACAAGAGGCGGGCAATGCCATCGCTGACGTATTACTGGGACGCGTGGATCCCGGCGGACGTCTACCACAGACCTTTCCGAAACACTGGCGAGATAACCCGACTGGCGGAAAAGCCCGTAAGGTTTATCCCGGTGAACATGGCCATGTGATCTATGAAGAAGGCGTTTATGTTGGTTACCGCGCTTACGAGCGCGATGGGATTGCACCATTATTCCCTTTTGGCCACGGTCTCTCCTATACGACCTTCGCGCTATCGGAATTGCGCCTCGACGCGCACGCGGACGCGGTGCATGCGACGTTCCGGCTGGTCAACACCGGAGCGAGGCAAGGCAGTACCGTCGCGCAACTCTATGCGTCCGCGCCTGTTGGTTCCGATCTGCCGCGCAGGCTGGTCGGATTTGCGAAGTGCAGATTGCTGCCAGGAGAAAGCAAGGAAGTTACGATTGTCATGCCGGACCGATCTTTCGCGCGCTTCGACGAGACTGCAGGTACTTGGTGCATCGACGCGGGTAGTCACGAAATCGGCGCGGGTTTTTCTTGGGTAGAGATCCTGCAGGTCGCGACGGTTCAACTGTCGGACAAGACGCTGGACCTGTGACAGGACCCGGCCATTAGCCATTTGTCCGTGCGCCTCTCATGCAGGCCCCGACGAAGACCGTTCCGAGTAGCTCGCTTCTGTTCTGACTTCGAATAAATGGGAGCAATAGGTCGAAGTGTGTAAGGTGCTCGTTCGAGCCGATCGAGAACCAACGCCCGCGACCTGTTGCATCACGCAAGTTCAGCTTCTCGAGTGTGAGATCGAAAT
>NZ_JAHEHZ010000086.1 GCF_024639605.1 Roseobacter sp.
GCAGCAGCAGACGCATCTGCTTGAGGCTTGAGACCCCCGGCACCGGCGTCTCCGCCTCGGAGGCCGGACGCACCAGCAGGAAATCTTCGTCAAAGAGTGCAAACTCCCGCAGCGCAGGCTCAGACACTGGCAGAGCAACCAGCGCCACATCAAGATGTGCGGAGAGCAGGCTGTCCACCAGCGACTGCGTCACCGCCTCTCTGGGCTGCAGATCGAGGCCGGGAAACCGCTCCGACAGCGCCCGGATCACACCGGAGAGCAGATAGGGTGCGACGGTCGGTATAACCCCGATCCGCAACCTGCCGGACAGTGGCCCCGCAGAGGAGCGGGCCAGATTTTCAATCTCATCCACCCGGACAATGATCTCACGCGCCCGCGCCAGAAAATCCTCACCCAGTGCTGTCAGCCGCATTTGTCTGGCATTGCGTTCCACCAGTGGCGCACCGATCAGTGTCTCCAGCTCTTTGACCTGCAACGAGAGCGCAGGTTGCGATATATTGCACGCCACCGCAGCCCGGCCGAAGTGCCCGTGCGCCGCCAGCGCTTCGAAATAGCGGATATGTTTGAGAGTGAGTCCTATCATTTGCCATACTTATCACTGTTTTTTGAATTTCAAATTGGTACTTATGTTTAAACCGTTCTAAAACCCGAAACAGAACTGCATATACCACTCATGAACAGGAGATCTTCTGATGGACGGAAGTAATGTGAGCCCCGGTGCCGGCTGCCCCGTAATGCACGGCGGTAACACTGGCGCCAATGACAGCGTGACCAAGTGGTGGCCTGATGCGCTCAACCTCGACATCCTGCATCAGCATGGCGCCCGCACCAACCCGATGGACGTGGATTATAACCACCGTGAGGCCGTGAAATCGCTTGATTACGAGGGTGTAAAGGCCGACGTTAAAGCATTGATGACTGAAAGCCAGGACTGGTGGCCGGCGGACTGGGGTCACTACGGCGGCCTGATGATCCGGCTGGCGTGGCACTCTGCCGGCACCTACCGCATGGGCGACGGTCGTGGCGGCGCAGGCTCTGGCAACATCCGTTTTGCACCGCTCAACTCCTGGCCGGATAACGCCAGCCTCGACAAAGCGCGCCGTCTGCTCTGGCCCGTGAAGAAGAAGTACGGCAATGCGCTGAGCTGGGCCGATCTGATCATCCTCGCCGGCAATATGGCCTACGAATCGATGGGTCTTAAGACGTTTGGCTTCAGTTTTGGCCGCGAAGATATCTGGGGGCCGGAAAAGGACGTCTTCTGGGGCTCGGAGACCGAGTGGCTGGCGAAATCCGAAGACCGCTATGGTGATCTGGACGATCCGGGCACGATGTATAACCCGCTGGCCGCCGTGCATATGGGCCTGATCTATGTGAACCCCGAGGGTGTGAACGGACAGCCTGACCCCGCGCGCACAGCGCTGCATGTGCGCGAGACATTCGCACGGATGGCGATGGACGACGAAGAGACCGCAGCGCTGACCTGTGGTGGTCATACTGTGGGTAAGGCCCACGGTGGCGGCGCGTTCGACCAGATCGGCGGCGAGCCCGAATCCGAAGGGGTGCACGCGCAGGGCTTCGGCTGGGCCAACCCCGGCCACGGCGGCGTGGCATCCAATGCTTTCACCTCCGGCATCGAAGGCGCCTGGACCAAGCACCCGACGCAGTGGGACATGGGCTATTTTGACTATCTCTTCGGCTATGAGTGGGAACTCACAAAATCCCCCGCCGGCGCCAACCAGTGGCAGCCCGTCAACATGCCCGAAGATGAAAAGCCCGTCGACGCCTCTGATCCGTCAAAGCGCAAGAACCCGATGATGACGGATGCGGATATGGCGATGAAGGTTGACCCGATATACAATGCGATTTGCCAGAAATTCCGCGCGGATCCTGAGTATTTCGCCGATACCTTCGCGCGCGCCTGGTTCAAGCTCACGCATCGCGATATGGGCCCCAAAGCCAATTATTACGGCCCTGATGTGCCCGCCGAAGACCTGATCTGGCAGGATCCGATCCCGGCTGGCAGCACGTCCTATGACGTTGACGCCGTCAAGGCGCAGATTGCAGCCAGTGGCCTGAGTGCCGCCGACATGATCGCCACCGCATGGGACAGCGCGCGGACCTTCCGCGGTTCGGACAAACGCGGTGGTGCCAATGGTGCGCGCATCCGTCTGGCCCCGCAAAAAGACTGGGAAGGCAACGAGCCTGAGCGGCTGGCGCGGGTGCTGTCCACACTTGAGCCGATTGCGGCCTCCTCGGGTGCATCGGTTGCTGACGTGATCGTTCTGGCGGGCAATGTCGGCATTGAGCAGGCAGCAAAAGCCGCCGGTCATGATGCGACAGTGCCTTTCGCGCCGGGCCGCGGTGACGCGACGGATGAGCAGACCGACACCGACAGCTTCGGTGTGCTGGAGCCCTTCGCGGACGGTTTCCGCAACTGGCAGAAGGACGATTACGGTATCAGCCCCGAAGCCATGATGCTCGACCGGGCACAGCTTCTTGCGCTGACGGCTGCCGAAATGACTGTGCTGCTCGGCGGCATGCGGGTTCTGGGCACCAACTATGGTGGCTCAAAGCACGGTGTTTTCACCGACCGTGAAGGCCAGCTGACCAACGACTTCTTCGTCAATCTGACGGATATGGCCAACACATGGTCGCCGGTCGACGCGGGCAACCATTATGAGGTTAAAGGTCGCAAGACCGGTGAGGTGCGCTTCACCGCAACGAGCGCCGATCTGGTGTTCGGGTCCAACTCGATCCTGCGCGCCTATGCCGAGGTCTATGCACAGGATGACAATGCGGGCAAATTCGTGCGCGACTTCATCGCAGCCTGGACCAAAGTGATGAACGCCGACCGTTTCGACCTGGTCGCATAAAACCATCCGTCCGGGCAGCGCTGCTGCCCGGACACTCCGCTCCGGAACCGACCGGCATCGGTGTCGTAACGGTTCACGCCGGCGGGGCGGCACCCGGTCCCATCAATCTCCGGACACCCGAACCATTGTCGCCAGCCGCTCCCCCACATCTCCGCCGGTTGTTGGCGTTTTATTGCCCGGTGCTCACCCGGCACCCGAAAGTGCGGCGAATTGCGTTGCCCCGGCCAACGGCATCCGGCAATCATGACATCTGACACCCCCGCCGAAGGAGATTTCATGTTGCTGACACGTCGCCATTTCGGGTTAGCCGGGGCCGCCCTGAGCCTCTCGGCCTGTGCCGGAGGCATCAGCGGAAGTTCCGGCGCATCAGATAGCACCGCGTCTGATCTTCTGCCTGCCGCCAACAGTAATTATGACGCCTGGGTCGCCTCGTTCCGCACGAGGGCTGCGCAGCAGGGGATCTCTGATCAGGTCCTTGCGGCAGGATTTCGCGGCGCAGGGTACCTGCCCGGCGTGGTGACCCGGGACCGCAACCAGACAGAGTTCAAACGCAGCCTCGAAGACTATCTTTCGATCGCCGTTTCGGACGAACGCGTCAGCCAGGGCCGCGCCGCTCTCAGCCGCCATCGCGGTGTTCTGAACGCCATCGAAAACCAGTACGGCGTTGATGCGGAAATCGTCACGGCGATCTGGGGGCTTGAAAGCTTTTACGGCGCGCGCCGGGGCAGCGTGCCGGTCATTTCGGCCACATCGACGCTTGCGTTTGACGGGCGGCGCGGCGCATTTTTTGAAAAACAACTGATTGCTGCCCTCCGTATTCTGCAGAACGGCGATATCAGCGCAGATCGCTTGACCGGCAGCTGGGCAGGCGCCATGGGGCACACGCAGTTTATCCCGACCTCTTATCAGGCTTTTGCCGTCGATTTTACCGGCGACGGGCGACGTGATATCTGGTCGGACGATCCGTCAGATGCGCTGGCATCAGCGGCTGCCTATCTGGCGCGGAACGGCTGGACCAGGGGACAAAGCTGGGGTCGGGAAGTCGCACCCGGTGCCTCCGGAGGCACCCTGCAGCCGCAACCGGGCGGGCCACGGTTTGCGACCACGTCCAATTTCCGCGTGATCAAGCGCTACAACAACTCTGACGCCTATGCGATCGGGGTCGGCCACCTGGCGGACCGGATCGGAGGCGCGGGCCCTTTGCGCACCGCCTTTCCGCCGGATGCTGATGGTCTGACAAAAAATGACCGCATCGCTCTGCAGGAGGGGCTGAGCAGGCGCGGCTATGACACCGGAGGAACAGACGGTGTGATCGGGCCGAACACGCGCAAGGCGATCAGCGCATACCAGTCCGGTCAGGGGCTGCCGGTGACAGGCGACCCCTCGCAGGACCTTCTGCAGCGTCTGAACTGATGCCTGACAACGATTTCGGGACGTTCGCGGGGTAAAAGGCCCGGCCGACCAGCGCTGAGGGAGAGTAGAAACAGCGCAGTGGTCGCCGGCCGGGAGATAAACCAGAACCGGATTTCCGGTACTCGTATGTACGGGAACCTTTGGAGAGTTCTTGGCGGCAGAGTACCGGAATTCCGGCCGCTCCGGTCATTATCATTCTCGTCCTTATCAGTTTTCGACTGAATGGCGTTAACTGTTGCGGGGGAGACTCACTTTGCCGCAACAATTCCCGGCTTACGTGTGTCAAACCGGGTGTAAAGCGATCACGGCATGTCATGTGGGAATTTTCTCTGAACGGTTTTCTCCTGCGGCACTGCGACAGATGTGCCCGATACATAAGGCATCCTCAGGCGCTGACATCGCCTGGCGTGCGACAAAGGCCGTCATCCTAGCCCCGCCCTGCCGAGGATATCACCCCGGTGAGGCGCCCGGACGCGGTTGCACGCACGGAAATCCTGCTGGCAGCCGTCGCGGACAGGCGCAGTATCTGCCCGCTTGAGCAAGAGCTTTGACACCGGGCCTCTGTCCGGTAAGACCACCTCACCGACAAAACAGGACATCCGGCTGCATATGCCTCGTGAAGACGCTTCCTTTCCCTATGTCCGTCAGCGGCGTATTCTTGCTCTTGGCACCACGCTCGCCGTGGGTATGCTGATCGGATTTGTCACGCTGACGCCGGTGAACATGCCACAAGGTATGCCGGTATCGGACAAGTTCTGGCATATGGTCGCCTTTGCCGCGCTGACCTTTCCCGCCGCGCTGATCTATCGCCGCGCCTGCCGGTGGGTGGCGCCCCTGGCCCTGCTCTATGGCGTTGCCATCGAGCTCATTCAACCGCATGTCGGTCGCTCCGGAGAGCTTGCCGATGTTTATGCGGATGCATTCGGCGCGTTGCTGGGCCTGGCTCTGGGCATGGTAATCAACGAGTATCTGATCCGTCCCGCTGCGCGCCGCAGACTTGCACGCGACGGGTGAGCCTTGCCGGCGTCTAGCCCGCGTTCTTCGCCCATCTGGAATGCCTGCGCGAGATTTCCGCCAGCCCGCTTTCCAGCAGTTTTTGCGCGGCTGTGCTGTTTTCAGCTTCGACATACAGCCGCAGTTCGGGCGCATTGCCCGACGGGCGCACATGCACCACACAGCCGTCCGTCAGCGTGATCCGCACCCCATCGGTGAGATCAAGTGCGGCCTCCCGCGCGCCCAGAGAACGCAGGAATTCCGCGCGCGCGGTCTCCTGCCCGGCCAGGGCGTCGACAAACGAGGCTGAAAAAGCCTGTGGTACATCCTGCAGACGATCGGCCACGGCAGTCACCGGCGGCTCCTGTGCCACCCGTTGCGAAAGCGTGCCGCCGCGCGCCGCGATGAGCCCTGTAACAAGCGGCAGAACGCAGTCGCGCGTCATCAGCGGCGCAATGGGCCCGGCCCGGCCCTCAGCGGTATAACCCAGCAAAAAGCCACCGTTCGCCTCGTATCCGGCAACCTTGTCCGTGACCTCCTGCATGGCCGCGATCACGTAAGGAGACCCGATCTTCGTGCGGATGACCTTGCCAAAGCCTTTGCGCGACACGCCGCTGTTGGAAGAGACCGGGGTGACGACAGTTTCCGCCCTCAGTGCTTCTGCCACGATCTGCCCCAGAATATCGCCTGGCACAATCGCCCCCGTCTCATCTGCCAGCAACGGCCGGTCCGCATCGCCGTCCGACGAAACCAGCGCATCCAGCGCGTGTTCGGTTGACCAGTTGCGGATCATATCGCGCACATCCGGCGCCACTGCTTCGGTATCAACAGGGATGAAGCTTTCCGAGCGACCCAGTTCCACAACTTCTGCACCCAGCCCTCTGAGCACCCGACTGATCAGATCGCGCCCGACTGAGGAATGCGTGTAGTGTCCGATCTTCATTCCTTTGAGCGCGTCCTTACCGCAGGCACTCAGGTACCGCTCTGCAAACCGTGTGCCCGCCCCGTCATCGGTTTCCACAGACCCGGGTGCGACAGCAGTGTGCACCGCGCCGAGATGTGCGTTGATCGCTGTCTCGTCTGATTTGGAAATTTCACCGTCGCGGGAATAAAACTTAATCCCGTTGCGGTCAGCCGGGATGTGGCTGCCGGTAATCATGACTGCCCCTGCCCCGCGCGCCTGTGCCGCCAGGGCCAGCGCCGGGGTTGGCACTGCACCGCAGTCAATGACTGTAACCCCGCAGGCCACGGCCGCCCGGGCCACGTCCTGTGAGATCTGCGGTGAAGAGGGCCTCAGATCACGACCGATGCAGATCACGCCACCGGTATCGCAAGCCGCGAGAAATGCCGCCGTATAGTCGCCCACAAGCCCCGCGGTCAGCTCTGTCACCAGGCCGCGCAGGCCACTTGTACCGAATTTTGGTGGCATGCTCTTTCCTGTATTCCGCTCTGATGGTCTGATCCGGCGACCGGCCCGCACCGGCAAACGCGTTACTGCGGCCCGCGTTCTTCATGGTGCCGCCGCCAGGCTCCGTCAGCCCATCTGGTACCCGGGTGTCGATTGCGAGATTTTTATCTCATCTTCGTTCATATCCTCGGCAATACCCTCAAAAAGCGGTGTCGAGAGATAGCGCTCGCCGGTGTCAGGCAACATGCACAGGATCACCGAGCCCTCAGGAGCGGTTTCAGCAACTTTCTGCGACACCGCAAAGGTCGAGCCGCCGGATATACCCGTGAAAATCCCTTCCTTGCCCGCCAGTTCACGGGCCCAGTGGATCCCATCGGCACCTGCCACCGGGATCAGATCATCGTAGAGACCGCCATCAATGGCTTCCTGCAACACGGCAGGGATGAAATCAGGTGTCCAGCCCTGGATGGGATGCGGTTCAAATGCCGGATGGCTTGATGCAGGGGCGTGTTCAGCGGTGCGCGCCTGTGCCTGACCGCTGCCGACAAGCTGGGCGTTGGCAGGTTCCGTAAGGATGATCTTTACGTCAGGCCGCTCTTTTCGCAGCACCCGTCCAAGGCCGGTGACCGTGCCGCCGGTGCCATATCCGGTGACCAGGTAATCGAGTTTATGCCCGTCAAAATCACTCATCACCTCACGCGCTGTTGTGGCTGCGTGAATATTCGCATTAGCCTCTGTTTCGAACTGCCGGGCGAGAAACCAGCCGTGTTGCTCCGCAAGCTCTGC
The DNA here is from genome assembly GCF_024639605.1 of Roseobacter sp. Taxonomy (GTDB): domain Bacteria; phylum Pseudomonadota; class Alphaproteobacteria; order Rhodobacterales; family Rhodobacteraceae; genus Roseobacter. Next base: position 7,474 of record NZ_JAHEHZ010000086.1, read on the forward strand.
CGCTTTGCGGTACATGCCGAAGCCTTTTTCAGCGCGCGGAGTCAGAACGACCTTCGCCCCCAGCATCCGCATCAGACGCCGGCGCTCAACCGAAAAGCTGTCGGCCATGGTCACCACCAGAGGATAGCCCTTCTGAGCGCAGACCATGGCAAGGCCGATACCGGTGTTGCCGCTTGTGGCCTCGACCACCGTCTGACCGGGTTTCAGCTTTCCGGACCGCTCGGCGGCTTCAATGATATTGACGGCCAGACGGTCTTTGACCGATGCACCCGGGTTAAAGAATTCCGCTTTGACGTAGATCGTGACCCCCTCGGGTGCGAGGTTATTGATGCGGATCGCGGGCGTGTTGCCGATGGTGTCCAGCACGCTGTCATAAAGACGTCCGCGTCCGTCTGTGGTCCGAATTGAGTTGTCCGTCATCGCTGGCATCCCCCGGGGCTGAGTGTAGAGAGCGCTATGGTTCCGCGCATGGCGGGACAAGTCAACCCGGTGCGCGTCGGGGGCGAACGGCTATGGCATGAGCCGGCCCGTGCCAGCCCGTAAAATTACTGCCCTCTGCAAGCGGGTCGCCACCGCGTGAGAGAATGCAGCCCGGATCGGGGAACGCGGTACAGCGCTGAAAGATGCAGAGCAGCGCCCCACCGGCGACGGGTTCAGAAATCACCCTCAAGAATAACAGCGTGCCCGTGGATACCGGCGCCGTCAAACCACTGTGTGGCCCGCACAGAACTGAGATCGGCGCGTCCCCGGCGCTCATACTGATACTGCGCATAGTGTTTATCGCCCCGCCCGTGCCGCTGATCCGGCTTGCCAGGCAGCCAGTTTTCATATCGCACAGGCTCGCCGCTGAACCAGCGCCAGCCGATCACGGCATTGTTCTCACCGCGATCTTTGCGCAGTCCGAAATAGGGGCCGGATTTATAGCTGGTGTTTGTGTTGCTGTCATAACCCATGCTGACAAAACCCGGATCAGAACTGAACATACGCACCACGAACGCGTTTTCCGCCGCCGAAGTGACAGAGGCGAGATCAAGACCGCATTTCTGCGCATCCTCGCGCGCTGCCGCAACGCTGCCGGACCGCATGACGGCCACGTAGAGCCGTCCTTCATAAACACCATAGACGCTTTTGCGAAGCCCAAGACATTCGAGAATACCAGCGATCTGCGGGTCCTCGCCGATCATACGCAATGCGACCGGGTTGTGACGGGTGGCAAAGGGAGCCGAGATAAAACTCCCTCCCGGGTCCTCTGCGAGTGCGATGTTCAGTGTCGCCAGCACGGCCGGACCGGCAACACCGGTCTCCGGCAGGCCCGCGCCGCTCTGAACCATGCGGATGCCCGCGCGGGTTTTCGGGCCGAAGACACCATCCGGTGTCCCCACGTCTGCGCCCGCCTCGTTCAGCGCTGCCTGAAAAGCCTGGCGCGCCTCTCTGTCAGGCAGCAGGAACTCCTCCATCACCTTTTCATTTCCGGCAGCGATCCACTCCGGGGTCATCGCGCGGATGTGCTCCAGCACTGCCGGGTCGGAGAAAGCGCGCTCGTCGGTGGTGCGGGCATATAGTGACCAGCCTCGCAGCGTGTTCACTTTCGCGGCCGCTTCGAAGGGAGTGGCAGGTGCCGCCTGCCCGGGCACCGCAGCCCGGCTTACCGGGGCGGGCGCCGGCATCGCCACCTTTTCGACCGGCGGCACCAGAAAGATGTCCTCGCCCGGCAAAGAGCCGTAGGTAAAAGGCTCCTGAAACCCGTCTGTTGTCCGGTAAACCCGGTCGCGGACCTTGCGGAAAAGCTTGCCAAGCTCCAGCCCGGGCTCGTCGATATATTCCAGCAGCGCCGCGGCATAGGGGCTGTTGCGCCCGTCGCCGTCCTGCGCAAGCGTGCCACCGCGCGCGGCATATCCGACAACAACTCCCCCGGGCTCGATAGCCGCAAGACCATTACCGATGGACCGCGTGGCTCCGGTACGGCTCATTTGTGACAGAAACGGATTGTTCCGGCAGGCATCGACGAGGATCACCTTCAGGCCCCCGGTATCTGACACCGCATTCACCACTGCATCCAGCCGGATGGCTTCGAATTCGACATCCCGGTCGCTTTTCAGGGTGGCATTTACCGGGATCAGATAATTGGTGTTTTCAATCTCGATCCCGTGGCCGGCAAAATAAATCAGCACAACATCGGCACCGACAGCCGCCGTTGTGAAATCCCGCACCGCAAGCCGCATTCCGGTGTAATCCAGATCAAGCCCGGTGGTGACCTCAAAGCCGATACCGGTGAGTTTGCGGGCAAGATCAGCGGCATCATTGGCAGGGTTGGTCAGCGTCGAGACATGTTCATAATCCGCATTTCCGATCACAAGAGCCACGCGTTTGCCCTCCGCCGCGGACGCCGGAGCGGCCATCATGCTGAGGATCACAGCGAGCAAAATTAACGCGATATATGCCAATGCGGTCTGTCCGGCCCCTGCTGCCCTGCCTGTCATCTGCATCCTCCTTTTCCGGCGCATCAGGCGCCCTTCTGATCATTCTGTTTCAGGCAGTCCCGGTATGCCCGCGGAAGACACGAGCGCGGCAAAGCCCGGCCCGGGCTCAATCCGCACCCTGCCCGAAAGGCCGATGCGCGCCAGTGCCCCGACCGCGTCGAACCACAATCCGGCTGCGGCAAGGGCTGCAGGGTCATCGCCCGTCTGAAGTTCACCAGGCTGCCGTTCCACATAGGTGCGCGCATCTGCGATCACGTCGCCGTCCGGCCCCGTCAGCAGCAGCACCTTCCATTCATAAATCTGCCCGGGCTCCAGCACCATCTGAGACCGGGCAAGATCAAGGGCGTAATAACCTGCGCGCAGGGGGCCCTCGCTGATCCGGGCCACGCCGGTTCCGCCACCGGTCACCGGGACGATCTGCGCCTGCACAGCGCCATTGAAATTCTCGCTCAGATACCAGACCAGGGCAGGCTGCGCAGAGCGGGTCAGCCCGCCGCCCTCAGGGGCCAGCAACACCAGCGGGCCGCGCTCGCGGGCAAGATCGCGCGTGCCTGCGCCCACCCGGTCGGCAGGGGCTCCGGCGTCAGGGGGCACGAAGATCACTTCGCCTGGCGCGGGGTCTGTGCCGCTGGCCTGTTCCTCACCGCGCGCGGCGAATGCAAAAAGAACGGCCAGAGCCAGCAGGGCCGCGACCCCCGAAGACATCAGAGCGTGTTGCCGGTTCTGTCCCATCAGCCTTGATCCTCCGGCGCGCCGCCATGTGCGGAAGAGCAGCCCGTCAGTTCATAAATTTCAAACGCGCTCTGACCGTCGTCATGCACCATACGCCCGGCCGGGCGGAGGCCCTCCTGCTCCGGTAAAAGTTTTGCAGTGGTTTCGCTCAAACATATGACAACAGAGCTTTGCTGTCGATCTTTCAGCGTTTTGCCGAAAGCCTCGATACGTGCGGCGATATTCACGGTATCTCCCATGACGTTATACTGCAGGCTGCCGGTTGTCCCGAGTGTCCCGCTCAGAACCTCGCCGCTGTGCAGACCGATCCGCACCTGGTACGGGGCGAGCAGACCGGGGTCTGCGTTGAAGCGTTCCACCGCGCGGGCAATCTCCGAGGCGGCCTGACAGGCGCGGGTGGCATCGCGTGATCTGGCATCGGCCGCCTCTGACGGCATCGGCGCACCAAAGACCACAAGGATTCCGTCGCCGGTGAACTTCTCGACAAATCCGCCCTGTGCGCGGGTTATCCGGCTCATCTCATCCAGAAGCGTGCTGGCCCAGGTCATGAAAGCTTCTGGGTCCGCCGTGCCGCCCACGGTCGTGGAGCCGGCCAGATCGGCAAACAGGATGGTGGTGTAAAGCCGCATGGGCACAGGTTTACCACCCGACAGCAGTACATCGCGGCTCTGCCAGATCTGGGCTGAAAGCTCGGGCGACAAATGATCGGAGAAAAGCGTGGCGATGGTGCGACGCTGCTGGCGGGCCAGCACACTGATGATCGTGAAAACCACCAGAAAGCCCGCAAACCAGGCAAAGGCGACCGGCACCGCGGGCAGCCAGAGCCCGTGCGCCAGAGCAGCCGAAGCGCCTGCGCCGACTGCCAGAGCCAGACCGGGACCAAAGAAAATTCCGCCTGCCAGCGACCGCGCGAAATACCCCGCACCCGCCCCGGCAAGTGCGGCGGTAAGGATCATCACAAGGTGCAGGGGCGGTGGCGGTGAGCGCAGCGGACGAAGTCTGCCCGCCGAGATGTCGATCAGTTGCTGGACCACAGCGGCATGCACCGAGACGCCATATGAAAAAGGCCGGTGCGGCGGACGGTTCAGCGGGGTGCGGAAATTATCCTTGATCGAGATGCTGGTCAGCCCGAGAACCACGACACGGCCTGCAATATCCCCAGCACCGGCGCGACCGTCCAACAGGTCTGCGGCGGAAATGACCTTTGCCACCGGCGGGCCGTTCTGCCAGGCGACCGCGATCTGATATCCGGTGTCATCGATGCCACGGTAGCTGCCGGAGCCGTCACGCAGCCGCGGCACCGGTGTGTCGCCGAAAAGAAGCACCGACGGATCATCAGGCGCAGATTTCAGCCCTGCCTGCCCTGCAGCCAGAAAAGCCAGCCGGGCCGCAAAGGACAGCGAAACCCCGGCGCCGTCACTGGTCAGCAACAGAGCGCGGCGCACGACACCGTCAGGATCGACCGGCACATCGGCAAATCCTGTGCTGTCGGCGCTTTCGGCAAAGGCAGGACCCCGGATCGCATTGGCGCCCGACGCACCCAGCATCGTGATCCAGACCGATCTGCTGTTATCAAAGGCCCGCGTCAGCGCCGCGCTGCCGGGCGCCACCGGGTTGTCGCGATAGATATCGACCCCGATGGCTGTGGCCCCTGCCCCTTTCAGCGCTTCAAGAAGCTCTGCCAGTTTTTCATCGGGCAAAGGCCAGCCCCAGCGGGCCAGATCCTCTTCCCCGATCGCGACAATGACCACATCGCCGGCGGGTTCGGTGTTAGCCAGGCGCGCAACTGTCCGGTCATAGTGCACCAGTTCGATCCGCTGCAAAGCCCCTGCCGCGCGCAGTCCGGCAATGACCGCGAAAACCGCACAGCCCGCCGCGAGGATCAGCAGGGCGGCGTGGAGCGGACTCAGGATGTGTTTATGCATAGGCGGGACCCGGCGGTATTCGCGCCTGTCGGGCGCAGCGCTACCTTAGCCGCAGAGCTCTGCGGGAGCGACCCTTTCCCGCTGGTGCCCGTTACCCGATACCATCCCGGCGCCCGCAGTACTGCGCAGGATAGACAGACCCGGGCCGGTCAGTTACATCCGCAACAATTAAACAGCCTGCCTCAGGAGATGCCATGTCTTTCGTTCTGCCACAGTTTCTGCCCTATCTGCTCAACCAGGCCGCAGAAGCTGTCAGCCGGGATTTTCAGGGCTACTACCGCGACCGCTACGGCATGCTGCGCACAGAGTGGCGGGTGTTGTTTCATCTGGGATGTTACGGCGAAATGACAGCCGGGCGCATCTGCGGGCTGGCCTCGATCCACAAGACCAAAGTGAGCCGTGCTGTGCGGGCGCTCGAAGTAAAACGCTATCTCAGACGCACCACCTCCGCGCAGGACCGGCGCGTCGAGACCTTGTCGCTCACGACGTCCGGACATCGGGTTTTCCGGGATCTGCAGGCCGCCGCTGAGCAGTATGAACGCGACATCACCAGTGTGCTGTCACCCGGGGAAGTCTCAAGCCTGCGGGCCATGCTGGTGAAACTGGAAAAGAGCGCCGGCTGAACCGGATAAGCGGCCTGCTCCCTGTGGCGTCAGACGGGGCCGGTGATTGCTGCCCACGCTGACGGGGGGCCATGCGCCGATCAGGATGGCGTTCCGTGTTGATTTGTGCCGCAATATCCCGGAGCGAAACAACCCCGGCGTAAGACCTTTGATCCGGCGCCCGTGCGATACCTTAAACTGCCCGGGCGGCCCGGTGCTCAGCGCTTGCCCGAGCGGGCGGCATCAAGCGCCGTACGCAGCACTTCCCTGTCGCCGATGTGATTTGCCAGCAGCAGAATAAGCCGCGCGTTCAGCGCATCACTTTCATCCTCCGTCAGGCCGTCATGGGCCGCCAGCAGCTCATCATAAAACCCGTCGGGGTCAGGTATATTCGGGGTGAGATTAAGTGCCACCAATCAGTCCTCTCTGGCGATCGCGCGCCGCAGCGCGCTGGCAATATCCGCCGTTCGCGCAGCAGGCCAGCGTGCCGTCACATGCTGATCCGGTCGGATCAGGTATATGGCCTGCTCAGCTTCTCCCAGATAACGCGTCCGGAGCGCACCTGAAGGATCATCGGTTTGCGTGTCCAGAACAAGGGTGCCGACGACCAGCCCCGCACGGTCACCCGGATCCGGAGCACGCGTATTGATGGCAAGCAGGGTAAAGTCGTCTGAGAGCCGGTCGAGCAGAAACCCCTCACCGAGCGGCGCGTCAGGACAGGGTGCGCCGGGACGGGTCCTTGCCGGCCCTGCGAGCGCATCCGGGCCGTTCAGCGCCAGGCCGTCATAGACGCAGGGCAGCGAGAGCCGCCCCGAATTAACCAGCGGACGGGCGAAGCTGTGCGCGCGTGCGAGATCCAGCACCGCGTCCCGGAACACCCGGCTCATCCGTGTTTTTGGGGTCAGGAAATCCGTGGACCGCGTTGAGTTCAGGATGTTTTCATCGGCCCCGTATTCGCGTTCGGCGCAGTAGCTGTCGAGCAGTTTTTCCGGCGCCACTCCCCGAACTACAAGATCCAGCTTCCAGGCAAGGTTTTCCGCGTCCTGTACACCCGAATTGGCCCCCCGTGCGCCGAAAGGAGAGACCTGGTGCGCCGCGTCACCGGCAAAAACCACCCGACCCTGGCGGAATTTGCGCATGCGCCGGCACTGAAATCTGTAAACCGAGGTCCAGACAAGCTCATAATTCACCCCCTCACCCAGCATGGCATCGACCCGCGCGCGCACGCGCGCCGGGTCAAGCTCTGCTGTGCGATCAATGTCCCGGCCCAGCTGAAAATCGATCCGCCAGATGTCATCGGGCTGTTTGTGCAGCAGCGCGGACTGGCCCGCATCTTTAAACGGCGGCTCAAACCAGAACCAGCGCTCGGTCGGAAAATCAGCCTTCATGCGTACATCAGCGATCAGAAAGTTATCCTCGAAGACCCGCCCTTCAAAACCCTCGCCGGTCATTTCGCGCAGGGCTGAGCGCGCACCGTCGCAGGCGAGGCACCAATTCGCCTGCAGGTCATACGCACCGTCCGGCGTGTCAACGCTGAGAGACACGCCGTCCTTCTGCACCGATATGCCGGTTACCCTGTTGGCGCCCCTGATCTCAACGGGCGCGCCGTTCTTCTGCGCCCGGTGGATCGCTTCGATCAGAAACTTCTCAAAATACGGCTGCTGCAGATTGATGAAGGCCGGATGCCGGTGCCCTTCTTCAGGCTGAAGGTTGAATTCATAAATCCGGTCCGGCCCGTGGAACACCTTGCCGACATTCCAGACGACACCCTTTTCCAGCATCGCGTCCGCCGCGCCGAGCCGCTGCGCAATCTGCAAGGTTCGTTGCGAAAAGCATATCGCCCGGCTGCCCTGTCCCGGACCTGTGCCTGCGTCCAGCACCAGCACAGGCGTGCCGCGCCGCGCCAGATCCAGCGCGGTTGCAAGGCCCACCGGCCCGGCACCCACAACCACGACCGGGTGGTGCTCCGGTTCTGCGGCGGGTCTGCGGCGTTTTTCGTAGGGATAAAGACGAAAGGCCG
>NZ_JAHEHZ010000207.1 GCF_024639605.1 Roseobacter sp.
TGACGATATCCTGACCGGTTTCAGCGCCGGCAGCCAGGCCGTGGCCCGCGATAATCTGGATGCCTCCGGGGTTCGTGTGCTGACAGGAGTAAAACCGCGCGATGTCACGCGTGACGGAGACACGCGCATCATCACCCTGTCAGACGGCAGCACGCTGAGCGGCACGCATGTGCTGAACGCCACAGGGCGAACGCCCAATACAGCGATGCTTCGTGCGCTTGACCCCGCACCTGAAACGGCCGGCAGCGGCGCGCTCAGCATCAATGACCGGTTCGAGACGAGCGTGCCGGGGCTCTATGCAATCGGTGATGCCGCCGACCGGTTGCCGCTCACCCCGGTCGCGACCGCTGACGGCGAAACCCTCGCCCGGCAGCTTTACACCGATGAGATGCCTGAACCGCTGGCACTGGATCACGTGGCCACCACCGCCTTTGTGATGCCCCCGGTGGGCGAGGTGGGCAAACTCAGCGGTCTGGCAAAACTCAACCGTTTCTCCTCTCTCGAAGACAGCATATTTCGCACCGGCACCACCGAAGCCTGGGGTCTTGCGCGCGCAGAGGATGGCGGGCTCCAGGGTGCGGCCCTCGTCGGTCATGCCGCCGCCGAAAGCATCTCATGGGCCGCGCAGGTAACCATGACCGCGCCGTCACGCACCGGCATGAACCGGGCGCGCGGTGTGCACCCCAGCAGTGCCGAAGAACCCCTTAACAGCAATATCTGACCACGGTGACCTGCCGCACCCCCGCGGCCCGGCGCAGAACCAAAGGATTTTTGTCTTATGATCAGCGATAAAAATAAACAGTCTGCCATCGTTATCGGTGGAACCGCAGGCGTCGGTCGCGCCGTGACGGACACCTTGCTGGCGCGTGGATACCGGGTCGGCGTGATCGCCCGTGGCGAGGACCGTCTCAGGTCAGTCGGCGACACCGACGGCATCGAGACCGCGACGGCGGATGCCGCCGATGCCGCTGAACTTGAGAAGGCCGTGAAAAGCCTGGTGAAAAAGCTCGGTAAGCCGGTCGTCTGGGTCAACTGCGCGATGGCCACGAGCTTTTCGCCGTTTCACGAGATGACAGCCGCCGAGTTTGACCGGATCGTCGCCACCACCTTTACCGGCCAGGTCAACGGCACCCGGCTGGCGCTGGCAACGATGGACCGCGGACATATCGTGCATGTGGGCTCGGGCCTCTCATACCGGCCTGTGCCTTTTCAGTCGGCCTATTGCGCATCCAAACACGCGATCAACGGCTTTGTCGGCGCCGTGCGTTCAGAGGTTCTGCGCGGCAACCGGCCGATAGAGCTGTCGCTGGTGCAGCTGCCCGCGATCAACACACCGCAGTTCGACTGGGCGCGCAACCGGCTTGATAAAATGCCGCAACCCGCACCGCCGGTCTTTGACCCGCAGGTCGCGGCAGATGCGGTGATGCAGGCCATCGACAAGCTGCAGCGCGAGGTCATCGTGGGACGCTCGGTTTTTCAGCTGCTCTTCGGCGATATGGTGCTGCCGGCCTTTATCGACCGCAAACTGGCGCGTGACGGCAAGGATATGCAGAAATCAGACCGGCCCGAGCCGGGGGACCGTCCGGATAACCTTTTCGGACCGGTCGATCACCCTGCTACGGCGCGCGGGTCATATTCGGACATCGCCGAGAACAAGGGCGTGATCATGGATGCCGATCAGGCGCGCAAACTGTTGTTTTTCGGCGGTGCCGCGACGATGTTTCTTCTGGGGGTACTGGTCGGCTAAAGCTTCCAGATCGCGGCCGTTCGCCCCAGCATGTCACCGACACAGTGCTGGCTCGCCATGAACGGCGCGCCCAGACCAGGTGAAACCGTATCTGTGCCGTAGTTAAAGACCGCGCGCCATGCCCGGCCGTCCACGTCCAGATCGATGGTCATCACCTCACCTTTGGTTTTATGTCCGGTGACGGTGCCTTCGGGCCAGCCATGCTCTTTGCGCGCAGCCAGTGCGCGCCGGTAAAACCCCAGCGTGCTTTCTTCGGTCTGCGCACTCACTGCCCGGTCACTTTCCCAGCGCATCGGCAGCCAGGGGCTGCCTTCCGAGAACCCGAACGCCGGCCCCTCGCCCCAGGGCACCGGCACCCGCGCTCCGTCGCGCCCCGGTCCGTCCGGCCAGAAGATGAGATCCACCGGATCAACAGATTCCTCGCGCGAAAGCCGCGGCTGCGGCAGGCCAAGCTCCTCGCCCTGATAAATCATCCACGGACCAGGCAGCACCGCCATCATCATCGAGAAAAACCGTGCGTCCCGGTCAGAGCCGTCCCCCCGCACCGAGATGTGGCGCGGCTGGTCATGGCTCGACATCCATTTGCCATAGCGGCTGAGATCACTGACCTCGTCAAAAAGCCGGCCGAGCATCTCCGGATCAGCCCCCTCTTCGGGCATGTCGACGGTGTACATGGCATCAAGCCGGCCCTCTTCGGTAAAGTCTTTCACCAGCTTCAGCGAATTATTCCCGGAGGTGCTTTCTCCCAGCAGCCAGGCATCCTCGCCTGCCCACTTTCGCAGGTTTTCGGCATAAGCCGCCCCGTCGCCCGGCAGCATGTCATAGACGTGATCCTGATAGCTGTAGGGCACGAACCGGAACGTCACCATCTTTTCATGCACTTCCGGCGAGGACGGCGGATTATCCTTCAGGCTCTCGTCAAAAAGATACGAGGTCACCGCATCAAACCGGAACCCGTCCACGCCTTTGTCGCGCCAGAACCGGATCTCCTGATGGTGCATTTCCTGCACCCGCTCATTGCGCAGATTGAGCGAGGGCTGGGCTGCCAGAAACTGATGAAAATAATACTGCCGCCGCTTGTGGTTCCACGTCCAGGCGGGCGGGCCGAACTGCGACAGCCAGTTGTTGGGCAGGCTGCCGTCCTCTTTCGGATCCTGCCAGAGGTAACATTCCGCGGCGCTCTCATCGCCCTCAACGGCGGCCAGAAACAGCGGATGCTGATCGCTGGTGTGGTTGAGTACCTGATCAATCAGAACTTTCAGGCCCGCATCATGCGCCGCAGCCACCAGTTCCTCAAAATCATCCATTGTGCCGAACCTCGGATCAACCGCGCTGTGATCGGCGACGTCATAGCCTCCGTCCACCATCGGCGAGACGAAAAACGGCGAGAGCCAGAGCGCATCCACGCCCAGCTCCGCAATATAGCCCATCTTTTCGATGACACCGCGCAGATCACCCTCGCCCGTTCCCGTGGTATCCAGAAACGAGCGGGGATAGACCTGATAGATCGCCGGATTTGCCGGCCAGTCTGATTTATGCCCCAACGATCATGCCGCCATTGGGGTGCATCGTCTGCCCGGTATAATAGCTGCCATCCGAAGAAGCGAAAAAGAGATAGGCGGTCGCCACTTCCCACGGCTGGCCCGCGCGTCCCATCGGGACCTGGCTGCCGAAATCTTCGACTTCGTCTGCCGGCATGGTGCCGGGAATGAACGGTGTCCAGATCGGGCCCGGTGCCACGGTGTTCACGCGGATGCCTTTATCCGCCAGGTTCGCCGCAAGCGAGCGTGAGAACGCAAGGCTTGCCCCGCGCGTGGTGGAATAGCTGATCAGCGACCCCATCCCGGCAAATGCGTTCACCGAAGAGGTGTTGATGATGCTTGCACCCTCTTTGAGATGCGGCAGAGCGGCCTGTGTGACAAAGAAATAGGCCATCACATTGCTGTCAAACGTGCGGCGCAGGGTCTCTTCAGACAGCTCTGTGAGGTCTTCGTCAAGCCATTGCATGGCTGCGTTGTTGATCAGAATATCGATCTGGCCAAAGTGCTCAACGGTCTTTTCCACCACGCTGGTGGCGGTTTCCTTGTCGCCCAGATCACCGGGCAGCAGCAGCGCCTCGGAACCTTCTTCCTCCACCAGCGATTTCGTACGTCCGGCGTCCTTGTCCTCATCGAAATACGAGATCGCAACCTTTGCGCCTTCACGCGCGAAAAGCACGGCGATTGCCCGGCCGATGCCGCTGTCACCGCCGGTGATCAGCGCCACCTTGCCGTCGAGTTTCGCCGCACCGGGATGGCGCGGCATGAAATCGGGCGCGGGCTGCATTTTGTGCTCGTGGGCGGGCATGTCGTCCTGCGACTGCGCCGGTATTTTCACTTCCTCATTCATGGCATTCTACCTTTGATAATTGTTATCCTTCGGGAAAGAACCGCCCGGGCCGGGATATGTTCCACCGGTCAGGCCGCGTGACCCAGAAACTGCGAAATCCGGCTCATGGTTGCCCGGGCCTGCGCCAGTTCTTCGGGCCAGAGCGTCCACATGTGAAAGAGCGGCGGGATGATACCGGCGCTGACCGGCACCCCTGCCCGCCCAAGCGCCCGGATGAGCAGCAGCGTGTCATCCAGCAACACTTCATTGACCGCCGCCGTAACAAATACCGGTGGTAACCCGGTAAGATCAGCCGTCACGGGCGAGGCATCGGGATCATCGGGTGCGGTATCCGGCATCGCCGTTTCCCACAGAGCGCGATCCTGCTCATCGTCATTCATCGCATCGGCATCCGTGCCGCGCGTGGTGCTGAGCCCGGTACGGTCGGTGTTGGGAGAAATGAGCGCAAGGGCAGAGACCGCCTGCGGCATTTTCCGCGCCAGCGTCAGGGCCAGATGGCCACCCGCACTGTCACCCACCACCGGCACCGGCGCGCCGAAAGCTTCGATAAAACGGCAGGCATCCTCCAGTGGCGCGGGC
>NZ_JAHEHZ010000208.1 GCF_024639605.1 Roseobacter sp.
TCAAAATGTTTCACGATGGCGGTGACTGTTCCGTCGGGACCGATGCGTACAAAGGGGTTCAGCTGTGTGGCGTCTGTCGTTGCCGCCAGCGCGCCGTCGGGGCGAATGCCGATCAGCAGCGTGGCACCGGTGGCGCCGGCGGCTTTGAGAAATCGGCGGCGGGTTGTGGCATGTGTCATGTTCAGGCCTCCAGAATTTCTGCGGCGCGCTGAATGCCGGCGCGGATTCGCTGGTAGGTCGCACAGCGGCAGACATTGCCGTACATGTAGCTGTCGATTTCTTCGGCTGTGGGCGAAGGGTTGCTGTTGAGCAACCCGACCGCCGACATGATCTGTCCGGACTGGCAATAACCGCATTGCACGACGTCCATCTCGAGCCAGGCCTGCTGCACGGCGGCGCCGGTTTTATCCTCGGACATGGCTTCGATCGTCGTGACTTCGGCATCCTCCAGATCACCGACATAGGTCTGACAGGAGCGTACAGGTTCACCGTCCACATGCACGGTGCAGGCCCCGCAGGACGCCACACCACAGCCGAATTTGGTACCGGTCATTTTCAGCTCATCCCGGATTACCCAGAGCAGCGGGGTTCCGGGATCCGCTTCCACCTGATGTATTTTTCCGTTCAGTCTGAGGTTGATCGTCATTTTCGGGATCCTTACTCGGGTTTCACACAATACCTCGCACCGGGCGGCTCGCCCCCGCCGTGTTAAACATGAACGTCGCGGCGTCCGAGGAAAGGGCGAAGCGCAAAGTTTTTCGCAACCGGCGGTTCTGTGCCATGTGCAGGCGGGCGGAATTTGCCGGTGATGCAAAGGCGTCGGCAGCGGAAGAGAGGATATGGCGTCCGGTATCAGGCAGGTGATGTATCATGCGCGCCCGGCCGGATGTTCAGTACGACAGGTCGGTCAGCAGATAAGATCGCCCGCCGGTCCGCGGCTGCCCTGCATCACGTGGCGCGGTCAAAAAGCCGCTGCGCCAGCGGCGCGCCGAGGATCACAACAAAAATGCGCAGCACATGATGGGCCACCACAAAGGTGACGTCAGCGCCGACAACGAGGGCGAGCACCGTGAGTTCGGCCTGTCCGCCCGGGGCAAAGGCCAGCAACGCATCCATGCCCGGCGCGAGGCCGGTGCTGTAGATCGCTTCGACAAAAATCACGGTAAGGATCATCAGCAGCGCACAAAAGCCCAGACCCGCAGCCAGGTCACGGCGGATTTCCTGCATGGTGATGCCTGCATATTTGCACCCGATGCTCATGCCGATAAAGAACTGAGCCGCCTGAATGGCCTCTGCCGGCGGGCGGTAGTGCAACCCGTCGCCGAGGGTGACTGCCGCGGTCAGAATGAGCGGCCCGAGGATCGATGCGCCGAATAATCCGATGCGTCTGGCGCCCTGCCAGCCTGCAATGGCACAGAAAGCCATAATTGCAAGTTCACTGAGTGGCACTTCTGCAGCCGGCAGACCGGGTGGGCTGGACAGATCCGCGTCCCATATGCCCTTGAGCAGGAACGGCAGGGCGACGACGATCACAAGCACCCGTGTGGCATGGATCAGGCTGAGTGCGCGCACACTGGCGCCGGCTTCCTCACCGAAGACGATCATATCCTGCAACCCGCCTGGCATGGTCGCGTACCACGCCGTCGGGAAATCATAGCCACAGATCCTGCGGAAATAAGGAACACCGGTCACACCGATCACACCGACCATCAGAGGCACCATCAGCAGCGTGGGCCACATCGCAGGAAAAAGTGCGAGTGCTGCGGGTGTCATTGTGGCGCCAACGGCCACGCCGAGGATTGTGCGCATGCCGTCATTGAGCCATTTGATGCCAGCCATGGGCAAACCCGCCAGAGCGGCAAAGAGGCAGGCAAAGATCGGCCCCAGCAACCAGGGCAGCGGGATCGCCAGAACCTGAAACACTGTCACACCAAAGGCTGCTGTCGCAAAGGCGGAGGCAATGCGGATCACGCAGAGGCACTCCCCAGTCTGTGTCGCAGTGAGGTTTCAAGGTGCTGTCGCGCGGCCATTGCCGCTGCTGCGCCGTCACGGGCACGCAGTGCTGTTATGATGTCCCGGTGTTGTTGTACAACCACGTCGATACGCGCGGGATCGGAATAAGTCGAAGGTCCGAGCAACAACAGTGCATTGTTCAGCGCGCGGGCGGATTCAACAAGGAACCTGTTGCGCGCGGCCAGGCAAAGCCCGCGGTGGAAATCCTGATTGATCGCAGCCCCTGTTGCGGGGTCATCACGAGCGGACTCAATGCGATCGTTCATCGCCTCCAGCGCATCGAATTCCGCTGTTGCACCATGCTGTGCCGCCATTTCAGCGGCGGTGGCTTCGAGAACTGTGCGCATTTCATAAAGCTCGACCAGTTCGGTGTGAGCCAGCACCCGGATCACAGCACCGATCCGCGGCCGGTGCTCGATAATGCCGTCACTTTCCAGACGGCGCAGCGCCTCGCGGACGGGCGTGCGTGAAAGGCTGAGACGCGCTGCGACATCTTCTTCACGCAGGCGGTCTCCGGGCACAAAAGCGCCGTTTCTGAGCGCCATGATCAGAGCGTCATATGCTGTTTCACCGCTTGATCTGGACGTTTCCGGCATCGGTTCACTTTCTTGTATCCCTTTGGATACGATTAAGTGGTTGTCTTGTCCAGCCGTCTGCGATCTGGTCGGATAATGACTGGTTTTCCCGGTCTGATTGCCAGAAAGGTTCCGGTTCCGGAAAGCCTCATGCGCTTTCTCGCTGAACAGAAGGCAGGTCACCGGCAGTATCCCTAGGCCGGATATGCCACAGCCGTTCAGCCTTTTGATGCGCGGCTTTCGCGCAACCCGCGCCTTTCCGGTCAGAAGCGTATCGTTGAGGAGTGTAAAATAGCATTCTTTCCATGCAAAAAGTCGCACTCCTCAAGTGTGGCGGTAGCCCGCGCAGCAGATCCGGCATGTTATCATCCGGGGTTATCGCCGTGACATCCGGCAAAAGGACGTCACCGTTACAAACAAGATTGTTGTCGGAGCTGATGGGGCAATCATGGGAGGACGGGCGCCGGTCTGTGCGAAAGTTCCGGCATTACGTCCGGATGCGTGCGACCTGCTGATCGTTTACGCGAGGCTCAGTAGTTGCGATCCTTATGATTTCATGCCGGGCCGTGATCGGTTGGCTATGCTTTCAGAATTCTGAAGCCGTTCCGGGCTTTTTCCACACCAGGAAAATCTCAACACAAAATCGCATTCGACAGAGGGGCTGTGCGTGGATGCAGGATCGTGCCCCCGATTTTTGAGTGCCGGGAGTTCTGATCCGATCATGGTGAACGGGGTGAGTGGGGGTCAATCGTCAATACTGAAACCCCACATTTATCCTTACTGTTTTATATTGCCGACACCCTTTGCCAGCGTTGCAAAGATCAAGTCATGTGCCGGCAACGCATTGCAGCGGACACAGTCGTAATAGTCTTCCGCAAGCCACTCAATCTGCGAGACGAGGCATTCAGGTGTTGTCGCAGGTGTCTCCGCAAGCAGAACGCTCAGAGCCTGCGCAGCCTCCATGCTTTCTGCATCCTGAGGTGACCCATCCGGCGCCGCTTCCAAAATTGACATAGCTTTCCGGCAGACGGCCAGCCATTGAACGTGATCCGCCGGCGATGACAGAGGCGAGCGGCCTTTGACATGCTTATCAGCGGTTACAATTGAAGTTATGAGGGCTTTCTTCCGTGTTGTGCCCATGCGTCGGGCGGAGAGAAGAGATGAGCAGACGAAATCCAGACGGTGGCAAGAGCGGTGGCAAGCAGATGAAATTCCCGAACTTTATCATTCAACAACATGAATTCAGTTGATTGTAGTGGCGGACCCTGGAACCACCACAGGATGTTCCGTCAGCTTCCTCCCCTGACCGGTTATGTTTTTGTAAATATGAACTCCATCCCGTCACTTAATCCGAGAACATCCATCATAGTCCCTCTTAATCCATGTTTACGTGGGGGATATCACGGGGGATAAGGCTTGCCGGTCAAAAGCATTCGAACGCCGCAAAGAGCATTGAACGCCCGTTTCGTGGAAACCGTAAGCAAACCCGGCAAGTATTTCGACGGGCAAGGCCTGTTCCTCCGCGTCCGGTCCAACGGCGGCAAGCAATGGGTGCAACATATCACCATTCGCGGAAAGCGGTGTGAGATCGGACTGGGCAGCTTTCCCGCCGTACCATTGCACACCGCGCGAAGGGTCGCTCTCGAAAATCGGGTCAAGGCCATGCTTGGCGGTGACCCTCTGCAGGAGAAGCGCGAGGCCTCCGAGGGAATGACATTTGAGGTGGCGGTAGAAAAATATCTGGATCTCAAGCTGGATGAGTTCCGAAATGAAAAGCACCGCAAGCAATGGCGCTCTACTCTGGATACCTATGCAAAACCTGTGTTGGGTCGGAAACAGGTATCGGAGATCAGCGTGCAGGACGTGCTGCGTGTTCTGCAACCGATCTGGCTCACCAAAACTACCGCTACCAAACGATTACGGGGACGCATTGAAAACGTTCTGTCATGGGCCACGGTTTCCGGGCATTGCACCTGTGTCAATCCAGCTCTGTTGAATGGCAACCTTTCCGAAATCCTGCCCAAACCGTCAAAGATAGCAAAGCCAAAAAACCAACCCGCCTTAAAACCTGAAAATGTGCCATTTTGGTGGGCAG
>NZ_JAHEHZ010000209.1 GCF_024639605.1 Roseobacter sp.
CAACTCCTCCCCCGGTTTCGAAGGCATCGAAAAGGCCAGCGGCAAGGATATTGTCGGCAAGCTCTACGACGAGATCGAAACCCGCGTAAGGCCACAGCCGGTGCGCAAACGGAAGGTCTGACCAGGCGTAGTTGAAACAGACCTCTGATCCGGCCTGCGGTCTTTTTGGCGGCGGTCCCGAAATCTTTTCCTGTATTCCTGACAGCATTCGTCACGTCGCATTCAGTCACAATTGTTGAATAGGAGAAACTGACATCCGCTTTTGCGGTTTTCTCTTCTGCGGTGCGCGGCCCGACCTTGCGGATACACTGCAGAAAACCACGGTCGTTGTCACAGCCGGCGACCTTGTCGCTGACACACATTGCGCAGTCGTGTTTCAAAGAACAGCGGTCCACGCCGGGCAGTACTCCCTGCTCGCTTTCGCTGAAGTCAGGGGCTAAATCCAGTGATGTGGGACCATGTCCGTGTCCGGCGCCGGCATGAAACCCGAACCGGAAATCTGCGGGCGCCGTGCCGTTCAGTTCCCGTGTCATGTAACAGCCCGTGTTGCCGCGACCCTTTTCCTGACAGGTTCCAAAAGAGGCAAAGCCCAGATCTGCCGCATCCTGGCTGGTCATCGGGTCGCGCAGCGCGAAGTTGAAAAACTTCCGGCGTTCCGCGACAGCGCGGGAGCCGATGATAACGGGCCCGCGCGCCGTCTTCTGTCCGCCCCGGGGATTGAGACAGAATTTGCTGCCTTTTAACCTGATCGTCGCCCCTTTGATATTCCAGCGCTGATGATCTGCGAGGCTGCATTGCGTGAGTTTCACCGACACGCCGTGATGCACCCCGTCCGGCGCCGACAGGCACTGAGCGGGATACGCCGGCGTCATGATCTCTCCCGTCAGGGCGCGTCCGCAGACCTGTCCTTTACCCTCGGGCAGACAGGTATCGAGACAAGCCGAAGCACCGTCTGTCTCAGGACTGAGGTTATGGTTTGCCACGGTCCGCACCAGAATTGTGTCGCGATCGACTGCGGACCAGGACGGACCACCTGCAACGGTAACCGCTGCGGCCAGGGCCAGGGAGATCAGAGGGAGAGAATGATTATTTGTGCAGGCCTCCTGCGGAGAGGGTTTTTATGCATGCGCGGCCCGTTGGCTCGTTCCCGTTTAACGTGCCACACCGCTCCCATGCTGTAGAGGTAATCCTGATCACGCCCGACTGTGCTCGTGTCTGGCGCCGCGAAACGCCCGAGGTCGAAAAACGATTTTCAGACATTGCTTTGCACTGGCGCAGCAGTAAAAACGGCGGCGATTGCGGTTCAGGGCCCTTTATCCGGACAAAATACCGGTCGGGCGTCCGGGTCGGGCCGTTTAATGGAGCCGGAATGTCGTCCGGTCGCCCGCTCACCCGGTGGTCGGTCTACAGTCAGCATGATCCTGACCGTTCTGACAGTACCGGAGCCCGCGCGCCACCGCAGGCGGCAGGCCGGCAGGCATTCCTGCCACCACTTCGCTGAGGTGCTCTTTCGTCAGTGTATGAACCGCACGGCCTGAAACGCAGCCGGCCCGCCCCGGACACAGACAGGAATCCATCCGCTGCGCGGATGGCCTGCTGCCCCGGTCCCGTCCGGAACGCCCCTCCCGGCCACGAAAAATTCAGGCCGCGCGGTCTGCCGCCTCAGCCTTTTGCAAGTCGGGCGGCAATCTGGTCTTTCAGGTGCATGCGCTGCTTGCGCATCTCTGTCAGGTATTCATCCGACACCGGCGCCACATCGGTTTCGGCGCGATGCACCTCGCGGTTGATCTCATGATACGCATCAGCAAGCCGCGCAAAGTGGCTATCGCTCTGACGCAAGGATGAAATCAGACCGGCCTTTTCGGGAAAATCCGCTGCGAGTTCGTGTGGTACGTGGGACATCAGACCCCCTCCTTTGACCGGCGGCTGCGCGGGTGCAGCGAACTTGCCAGAATGTGATCCGCCGCGTGCACGACCCGCCCGGCATTGTGTACGATGTCCGGATCGGGCGGCACCGCCACTTCCGGGTTTTTGTCAGGATAATCCAGACAGGACAGAAAGTGCCGCATGCAGTTGATGCGCGCGCGTTTCTTGTCGTCAGAGCGGACAACCGTCCAGGGCGCGTCCGCGGTGTCTGTATAAAAGAACATCGCCTCTTTGGCTTCGGTGTAATCATCCCACTTGTCGAGGCTTGCGCGGTCAATCGGCGACAGTTTCCATCGTTTGAGCGGGTCGGTCTCGCGAGAGGCAAAACGCGCGCGCTGTTCGCGCTGCGTCACAGAAAACCAGTATTTGAAAAGCCTGATGCCGGAGCGGACCAGCATCCGCTCAAATTCCGGCGTCTGGCGCATGAACTCCAGGTATTCACCCGGTTTGCAGAATTCCATCACCCGCTCCACACCGGCGCGGTTGTACCAGGACCGGTCATAAAGCACGATTTCGCCGTTTGTGGGCAGATGCTTGACGTAGCGCTGGAAAAACCACTGACCGCGCTCTTCGTCGGTGGGCTTGTTCAGCGCCACAACACGTGCGGCGCGCGGATTGAGATGTTCCATATACCGCTTAATCGTGCCGCCCTTGCCGGCTGCATCGCGGCCCTCGAACAGCATCACGAACTTCTGGTCTGTCTCCTGCACCCAGTGCTGTACTTTGAGAAGCTCAACCTGAAGATCCGCCTTAGCCGCTTCATACTCGCGACGCCCCATGCGCCCGCGCGACACAGAAGCGCGCTGCACCTGGCGGACGGTTGCTTTTACCTCTTCGGGGGCGGCCGCTTCCACTGCGGCGACGGGGGCTGTCTTTACCTGCTCCGTCATTCTGGTCTCCTTTGTTGTCACCGGAATAAAACAGGGGCGCAGCGCCACTGTCTTTGATCCTGGTCAAAGGGGGCGCATGAAGGTGAAAGACAGACCGCCGGGAGGCCGGTTTTGTTGTGTAAACGGTTGGGATTGCTGTGATTGCGTGTCTTTACGGGGCGGAGCGGGCTGATCACCGTCGTCCCCCCTTTACCCCTGACGCGATAATTCCTATATAAATGCTCAGGAAAACAGCCGGGGTCCCCGATGAACAACGCACCAGAACCACTTGAAGGCGCACCGCTGATCGCACCATCCTCAACGGACCATCCGCTTTATGAGCAGATCGTTGATGCCTGCCGGACGGTATATGATCCGGAGATTCCGGTGAATATCTACGAGCTGGGCCTGATCTACACCATCGACATCAACCAGGAAAACGAAGTGCAGATTAAGATGTCGCTGACGGCACCCGGTTGCCCCGTCGCGGGAGAGATGCCCGGATGGGTCGCAGATGCGGTCGAACCTGTGGCCGGCGTAAAACAGGTGGATGTCGAACTCGTATGGGAGCCGCCATGGGGTATGGACATGATGTCTGACGAAGCGCGGCTCGAACTGGGCTTTATGTAAGCCCGGCCGGAGCATCAGGCGAAAGACCACCACGTGCTCAGTGAAAAATCGAAAATGATTGCCGGCGAGTTGTACCGTCCCGGAGATGCCGCGCTTGTTGCCGGTCGCGCGCGCAGCCAGGCGCTGCAACGCGACTACAACGCCACGACGGTTGCCGATACCGATAAAAGGAAAGCCATTCTGGATCAGTGGCTTGGAGGCTATGGTTCAGGCTGCGCTCTGCGTGCGCCCCTCTATACCGATTACGGGAGCAATATATATCTCGGCGATGATGTTTTCTTTAATTACGGCTGTGTGCTGCTGGATGTCTGTGCGATCCGCATCGGTGATAAGACACAGATCGGACCGATGGTGCAGATCCTTACGGCGGATCACCCCCGTGATGCAGCAACCCGCGATGCCGGTCTTGAGTTTGGCCGTGCGATCACGATCGGGCGCAACGTCTGGATCGGCGGTGGCGCCATCATCCTGCCGGGTATCGGCATCGGCGATGACGCGGTGATCGGCGCCGGCGCTGTGGTGACACACGATGTGCCCGCCGGCATCACAGTTGCGGGAAATCCTGCGCGCCCGCTTGTAGCAAAGCCTGCAACTGATTAACTTGGTTTCAAAGGAGTTTTGTCATGTTTGGTATTCCCGGCAAACAAGCGGTCACACTGACCCCCAAGGCCGCCGCACAGGTGGCAAAACTGATGCAGTCCGCAGGTCACGCCGGTCTGCGCATCGGCGTTAAAAAGGGTGGCTGTGCAGGCATGGAATACACCATGGAGTACGTCGAGGCGACGGACCCCAATGACGAGGTCGTCGAGCAGGACGGCGCGCGGGTGATGATCGCCCCGATGGCGCAGATGTTCCTTTTCGGCACTGAAATCGATTACGAGACGACGCTTCTGGAATCTGGTTTCAAATTCCGTAATCCCAATGTGACCGAAGCCTGCGGTTGCGGTGAATCCATCAAATTCGGCTGACCCGTCGGGTCACTTCTTTTGAAGATGAACGTAGGTTTCGGCAAACCGCGCCTGCAGGTGGTCGCCTGCGCGCAGTATCTCACCCGACCCGATCGGGGCCACATTTGTATCCGATGACGGGTTAAAAAAGAGAGGCACCGAAATGCGCTCGTGATCGCCGCCGACAACCCGGTGTGGTGTGGCGCGCACAACGCCGTTGC
>NZ_JAHEHZ010000210.1 GCF_024639605.1 Roseobacter sp.
CATATCGAGCCAGCTCAGCGGACCGCCTGACCATGGCGCAAAGCCCCAGCCAAGAATGGCACCGACATCGCCCTCCCGGATGTCCATCAGCACGCCTTCTTCCAGCGCGCGCACGGCCTCAAGTGTCTGTGCAAAGAGCAGGCGGTGCTGGACGTCGATGAGATCAGGCTGTTCAGCGCGCGGCGGATACTGCTCGCGCAGACCCTCCCAGAGGCCCTGGCGCTTGCCCTTTTCGTCATAGCTGTAAAAGCCCGCATTGGCCTTGCGTCCCAGACGGCCCTCTTTCTCCATGAAAAATATCACCTCATCGGCATAATCGTCATAGGCATCGCCCATCGCGGCTTTGGTCGCGCGCGCGATTTTGGCACCAAGATCGATGGAGGTCTCATCAGTGAGCTGCAGCGGGCCCAGCGGCATGCCAACCAGCTTGGCGGCATTCTCGATAAGTGCGGGCTCCACGCCCTCTTTGAGCATGCGCACCCCCTCGTTGACATAAGGAAGGATGCAGCGGTTGGCGTAAAAGAACCGCGCGTCGTTCACGACGATAGGCGTTTTGCGGATCTGGCGCACGAAATCCAGCGCCTTGGCAACGGCACGGTCGCCGGTCTCGCGGCCTTTGATGATCTCGACCAGCAGCATCTTTTCGACCGGTGAGAAGAAGTGGATGCCGATGAACTGCCCGGGCCGGGCGCTGGCTTTTGCCAGATCGGTAATCGGCAGCGTCGAGGTATTGGAGGCAAAGATGCAGTCATCAGGGATCACCGCCTCGACCTTCTGCGTCATCTCGGCTTTGACCTTCGGGTCCTCGAACACAGCCTCGATGATCAGATCGCAGCCCTCAAGAGCGTCCAGATCGGTGGTGGCAGTAATCAGGCTGAGCAGCTTCTCCTTTTTCTCAGGCGTGGTCTTTCTACGCGCGATGCCCTTGTCGGCGAAAGTCGCGGTATAGTCTTTGCCACGCTCAGCCGCTTCCTGTGTCTGGTCGATCAGCACAACTTCAATACCAGCCTGCGCCGACACCAGTGTGATTCCGGCACCCATCATGCCTGCACCCAGAACGCCCAGCTTTTTCACCCGCTGATCGGCGACACCGTCAGGGCGCACAGCGCCTTTCTCCAGCGCTTCCTTGTTCACGAAAAGCGACCGGATCATGGCCGAGGAGGAGGGGTTCATCAGCACATTTGTGAACCAGCGCGCCTCAATCTTCAGCGCTGTGTCGAAAGGCACCAGCGCACCTTCGTAAACCGCCGAGAGCAGCGCTTTGGCCGCCGGATAGACGCCTTGTGTCTTGCCGTTGACCATGGCGGAGGCGCCGACAAAGGTCATGAATCCCGCGGGGTGGTAAGGTGTGCCGCCGGGCATTTTGTAGCCCTTGGCGTCCCACGGCTTCACGATATCAGCGTCTTTGGCGTTCAGTACCCAGTCGCGGGCGGCGGCCATCGGATCATCTGAGACCTCATCAATCAGCCCGGCAGCTTTGGCGGCGGCAGGGGCCACCAGTTTGCCCTCAAGAAGGAAGGGCGAGGCGGCCATGGCACCCATCTTGCGTGTCAGGCGGGTTGTCCCGCCGGCACCCGGAAAGATGCCGACCATGATCTCAGGCAGGCCGATCTTCGCTTTGGGGTTCTCGGCGGCAAAAATACGGTGCGTCGAAAGCGGGATTTCAAGCCCGATGCCAAGGGCCGTCCCGGGCAGCACTGTCGCCACTGGCTTGCCGCCCTTGAGCGTCTTCGGATCCATTCCCGCAAGCTCGATTTTACGCATGATCCGGTGTGCATTCATGATGCCGTCAAAAAGACCGCGGGCAGGGTCATCGCCTGCCATCTCTTTCATCTTCGCGATCACCTTGAGGTCCATGCCGCCGGCAAAACTGTCAGGTTTTCCCGAGGTCAGGATCACTCCTTTGACGGCGTCATCGGCGAGCGCCTCGTCAATCAGCGCCTCAAGATCATCCCAGGCCTCCAGCGTCATCACGTTCATGGACTTGTCTTTGGTGTCCCAGGTGATCGTTGCGATGCCCTCGGCATCTGTCTTCATGGTAAAGTCGGTCATATCAGTTTCTCCCTGATGTCGGGGTCTCGGTGACAGGTGTCAGGTTGCCCTGACTTACCCGGTTTTCTTTTGATGTCTTTGCGCCCGGTCCGCTGGCCGGCTGCCAGTCTGCGAAAGGCAATGCATTCAGAATGCCGACGATCCGCCAGCGCCCGTTTTCCCAGCGCATGGTCGCGGCACCGTTCCACGGATCAACGATGTAGTCCGCATCGCTCAGCACATGGGCGCGATAAGTGGCAATCAGCAGGGCATCGCCGACACGTTCTGCGGTGCGGACCACACGGGTGATGTCGGTCACCCCGCCGGCCACGAACCTGTTGCGGTAAAACTCGAAGTCGCGCCGCAGGTCCTCAGTGGTATGAATAATGGTCTGATCCCGGTCGAATTCTACAACCATCGGCAGCTGGTAAAATCTGGTCCACTCTCCGAATTCGCCGTGCAGAAGGGTTGGGTCGGCCTGATGAAAAAAGGCCTGAACCGTTTTGCGCAGACGCATTTCGCTGTCGGTGTCCTCACGCTGAAACTGTGACAGTTCGTTGTGTGGCAGATCAGCCCACTGATCCACGCTGAGCGCAGACTCGGAGATCATCACCCGCCAGATGTCATCGGTGCCCTGGTGCAGGCGCCAGCTGACGAAATATTCAGGAAGCGCCTCACCGTCGTCGCGGAACATCACCGTCGAATGATAGCCCGAGATCCTTCCGGGTGCCACCAGGTGCGCCACACAGCATGTCCGTTCGACATGCGCCACGCCGACGCGCGCGAGCGCAGAAATGTAGTCGGTGAAACCGATCTGCACATCCCGCACCGTCTCCAGAACCAGTTTACCTTCTGCCGTGGACATCTGATGCGGCAGGGCCATTCCGGCTACCCACGCTTCAGAGTCGTGCTCCAGGATGGCAACCGTCATATGGCTCAGCAGCCTCTGGTAAATGATCCTTGCATCAGCGGACATACGGCACTCAGACCCTCTCGATGATCGTGGCGGACCCCATGCCGGAAGCAATGCAGAGTGTGGCCAGACCCGTTTCTTTGTCTGCCCGTTCCATCTCATCCAGCAGGGTGCCGATGATCATCGCTCCGGTCGCGCCCAGCGGGTGACCCATTGCAATAGAACCACCGTTGACGTTGACCTTGTCAGCATCCACATCAAAGGCCTGCATGAAGCGCAGCACGACAGCAGCAAAGGCTTCGTTTACCTCGAAAAGGTCGATATCTTTGATGTCCATGCCGTGATCGGCGAGGATCTTTTCAGTGACAGGCACGGGGCCGGTGAGCATGATGGTCGGGTCTGTGCCGATCTTTGCCGTGGCCCGGATACGTGCGCGGGGTTTCAGCCCGTGCTTCTCGCCGAACTCCTTTGAGCCGATCAGCAGCGCCGCGGCGCCATCGACGATCCCCGAGGAATTGCCCGCGTGGTGGATGTGGTTGATTTTCTCCAGGTGCGGGTACTTCATCAGCGCGACCTTGTCGAAACCGGGCATAACCTCGCCCATTGCCTGGAACGCGGGGTTCAGGGCGCCAAGGCTTTGCATATCGGTTTGCGGTCGCATGTATTCGTCGTGGTCCAGAATGGTAAGACCGTTCTGGTCGCGGATTTCAATTACGGATTTCGAAAAGCGGCCCCCGTCCCATGCGGCCTTTGCACGGCGCTGGGATTCGACAGCAAGCTGGTCAGCTTCGTCACGGGTAAAACCGTATTCTGTGGCTATAATGTCCGCACTGATGCCCTGCGGCACGAAATACTTTTCCATTGCCAGCGTGGGATCGACTGCAATGGCGGCACCATCGCTGCCCATCGGGACCCGGCCCATCATCTCAACGCCACCTGCGATATAGCCGTGACCAGCGCCGCCGCGCACCTGGTTGGCAGCGAGGTTAACGGCTTCCATGCCGCTCGCGCAGAACCGGTTGATCGCGAGGCCCGGAATGCGCTCGTCCAGATCAGAGGCAAGCACAGCAGAGCGCGCAAGGCAGCCGCCCTGTTCCATAACCTGGGTGACATTGCCCCAGATCACGTCTTCCACGGCGTGGCCTTCGAGATTGTTGCGCTCTTTCAACGCGTTCAGCGTCTGTGCCGACAGGCGCAGGGCGGTCACTTCGTGCAGGCTGCCGTCTTTGCGGCCTTTGCCACGCGGGGTGCGCAGCGCGTCATAGATGTATGCGTCAGTCATTTAAGTCTCCTTGCGGTGCAGGGCACCAGTTTTATCAGGCCCGGTCGGCAGGGGAGCCGGGCATCAGGTCATAGGGATGCTGCCATCCCGGTGTGTCAGAAAGGCGCGTGAGCCAGGCATCAATATGCGGCCAGTCGGAGCGGTCAAAGCCGTAAGGCTCGGGATAATAAAGATAGCCACAGCAGCTCAGGTCGGCGTTGGTGATGTCGTCGCCGACGATCCAGTTGCGCCCGTCAAGACGGTCGTTCAGCACGGTATAGGCCGCTTTGAGCCGGCCCTGCATAAAGCCGATGACCTCCTGCGGACGTTTGTCTTCGGGCAGGAAATTCATCAGAAAACGGGTCATCCCGGCCTGAGA
>NZ_JAHEHZ010000087.1 GCF_024639605.1 Roseobacter sp.
TTTCAGGCAGCAGCATAAGCGCCAGATCAGGTGTCAGTGCCACAAGAATCCAGGTGGCCATAAGCGCGACCAGGTACATTGTAGAATACTTGAGCAACCGGAAGTAAGGCACCCCCGTCACACCCGACGCCACGTAAAGGTTCAGGCCATACGGCGGGGTAATGAAGCCGATGGATGCACCCACAAGGAAGACCACCGCAAAGTGGATCGGATCCACACCGACCGACACCGCAATCGGCGCCAGAATAGGGGCGAGGATGATCGTTACAGGCAGCGACTCAAGGATCATGCCTGTGACAAACACGATGGCCATGGCCGTAAAGAGCACCGCATAGTATCCGCCCATACCGGTGACGAAATCACCGATATACTCTTTCGCCCCCAGCGACGACAGCACCTGCTGCATCGCCACCGATACTGCAATCAGCGGTACAAGGATGCCGGTGATCTGAGCAGAGCGTGACACGATGGAAGGAACGCTTGGGAGGGTGAAGCCTTCGACGACAAACATCGACAAAAAGCTCTTATCCTCAACCGGCACATCCTCGGCGCTGCCCAGGAGCTTGTTCAGCGGATAGCACAGCAAACCGACAAACACACAAAAGCCGACGGTGATGCCCGCAGCCTCGGTCGGCGAGAACTTACCGGTGTAGATGCCCCAGAGCACGAGGCCGATGGCGAAAAAGCCGAGCCAGGCACCAAAAGCGGTCTTAATAACCCGCTGGAACGACAGTGCGATCAGGATGCCCCAGCCGTTGATGGTGCAGACGATGAAGGCAACCGTCATCATGGCGATGACCATCAGCGTACCGGGTACGATACCCGCAATGAACAGCTCTGAAATCGGCAGGTTCATCAGGAAGCCGTAGACAATGAAGATGATCGACGGCGGAATGATAATGCCGACCGTACCGCCCGCAGCAGCTGTCGCTGCCGAGAAACGTTCGTCGTAATTGCCTTTCACCATTTCAGGGTGAAGCATTGAGCCGATGGTCGCCGTCGTGGCCGAGTTTGAACCGGAGATCGCCGCGAAAAGTCCGCAGGCTGCGATGGATGCCATCGCAAGGCCGCCGCGGAGCCACCCCAGACAGGAATAGGCAAAGTTCGACAATCGCCGGGCAATACCTGACTGGTTGATCAGGTCCCCTGTCAGAATAAAGAGGGGCATGGCCAGCAGGGCAAAGCCCTTACTGAAGACGTTGATCAGCTCGTTGCCGGTATTTGAGAGGGGCAGATCGATGACAAAGCTGCATCCGATCACCCAGTAAAAGATAACCAGCAGAACCGGCGTGCCGAGCATGAAGAGCATGGTCACGGCAATCGAAATTAGTGTAATCCAGGATCCGTCAGACATTATACATCTCCGCCGATAACTGCTTGTTCAATGATCTGGTGGCCCGAACGGTAGTTGTTCCAGTCTTCCAGCCAGTTGCCGATCACACGACCGGACATCAGGGTGAATGCAGCCGGAACGGTGAGGTAGAACCACCACTTCATGACATCATCGACACCGTCGACCAGCTGAAAATTGTCTGCGGAGAGCGCCGTGAAACGCAGCGATGTTGTAATGGCGATCCAGCAAAAGCCCAGCCAGAGCGCCGCGTCCAGAGTGAGTGTCGCCAACTGGCCCGCTGGCGGCATTTTCGCCCGGAATTCGCTGAAGCTCAGGTGTGTGCGCAGTTTGACATTATAGGAACACGCAAACCACGCCATGACCATAAACAGGAAAGGGGGGATTGTTGTCGATCCGGACCACTGGCTTGAGAACACAAAGCGGTCGATTACGCCCCAACAGATGATGCCCGCGATAATGAGATACATCGTGACGGATATCCCGCGCTCCAGATGCTTTTCCGCGAAGGGCACATATTTGTAAAACAGATGCGCCAGATACCCCCCGACGAGCGTAAACACAAAACAGAACAACCACATGCCTTCGGCCTCGAACGCACTCCGCATTTCCCAGGCGCTGCCCGAGAAAATTGCAGAAACGATGGCCGCGACTTCAGTAAATGCCGACATACTGACCTCCCCCTCATTTTGAGAACCCCACTGCTAGAAAACGGGGTTTTGAGATAAACAGGGCCGACCCGAACTCCTCTTCAGGTCGACCCTTTCTCTTCTCAGGCTACCGCCTGTATCAGGCTTTCCACCACCGGCGGGGCTCAACGTTCTCAGGCAGCGTGTCGCCAGGGATCGTGCGAACCTCGTCGTAGATTTCCTGGTATGTATCGCGGCCGCCGGACCAGCCGTTCAGCCGCTCGCGCCAGTCTTCCCAGAGCTGTGGCTGGAACTCAGGCGAGCACATCTCTTCGGCTTTCTTAATCTCAGCCTCAGACAGGAACGCATTGCGCACGCCATTCTGGGCAAAAATGGTATTCGGAAGCTGAGGATCGGACTGACCAACGGTGTTGATAAGCGCAACCTCGTTCGCCGCCTGAACATGGACCTGCGCCAGATAGGACGATTCCATCACAGCATCCTGCAGTTCACCACCAAGACCGTCAAAGACAGATGCCGACATTGCCGTATGCTCGGTGCCGCAGAAGAAGTTCAGGTGAACAGACTGCGAGACAACCGGTGCCATGTTCGCATAGGCAACTGCAGAAGCCCATGTTTCCGCACCGTCGATGAGGCCCTGCTTGAGGCCATCGAGTGTTTCTTCCCAGGCAACCGGAACCGGGTTGAGGTTGAGTGCTTCCATGGCGATCCGGCCAAGCTGTGTGCCCGTGACACGGTTTTTCGTGCCTGCCAGTTCGTCAATGGAGGTCACGGTCGGCTTGTCGGCAAAGTTCAGACCCAGCTGGATACCGCGGAGTTCCGCGTGGCTGAAAAGGAACTTCAGGCCGTGACGTTTTTCATAGGGCTCGCGCAGCAGTGCCATGGATGCCGGTGAATAAAGGAAGTGGTACTGATCCGCGCGGTTACGGAACATATACGCATAGTCAAGAACGTTCAGATAAGGGGCGCCACCGGCCGAGTTCTGTGTGGAGGCCGCATATATGTCGACGATTCCCTGCTGGGTTTTCTCAACGCAGGATGTCTGGCCGCAGATCTGGTTGTCCCCGATAAATTCAACGCGAATCTCGCCGTCGGTACGGCTTTCGAGATCACGTGCAAATTCCAGAGCGCCGGCACGTTCGATCAGCAGGTTGCGTGCGTTAAAGCCGGATGCGCCGAATTTCAGTGTGTGCTTGGCTTCTTTCGCAAAACGCTTCTCATACGTGGATTCAGCAGCTTTGGCGAGATTTGCAACACTCATTGCGCCGCCAAACGTCCCCGCTGCGAGGAGCGTGGAGCTCAGGCCGTACCGCCCGGCAACCCTGAAAAGGTCGCGGCGCGATATGCCGTTAATATTGTTTGATGTTTTCATGCGTTCCTCCCTGAACGTGTATTATTGAGACATTTTGTCCCAAAAACACTAGTATGACTTTAGGTTTTTGCCTAGAGTTTTTTTCATACTACATAGGGGGCGCTCTCGTGGAAGCGGATTTTATTGTAATCGGGGCCGGCTCGGCCGGATGTGTGCTGGCAAACCGCCTCAGCGCGGACAGCTCAAACAGCGTGATTCTGCTGGAAGCAGGCGGTCGCGACATCAATCCCTGGATCCATATTCCGGTCGGTTACTTTAAGACAATTCACAACCCGTCTGTCGACTGGTGTTACAAAACCGAGCCCGATCCGGGGCTGAACGGTCGCTCTATCGAATGGCCCCGCGGCAAGGTTCTGGGCGGGTCTTCTTCACTCAACGGGCTGCTCTATGTTCGCGGGCAGCCGCAGGATTACGACCGCTGGCAGCAGATGGGCAACCGTGGCTGGGGTTGGGACGAGGTCCTGCCGCTTTTTCGCCGTGCCGAAAACAACGAACGCGGTGCCGATGAATTCCACGGCGATCAGGGGCCGCTGTCGGTTTCAAACATGCGCATTCAGCGCCCGATTACCGATGCCTGGGTGGCAGCCGCACAGGCGGCGGGCTATCCGTTCAACCCCGATTACAACGGCGCCGATCAGGAAGGAGTGGGCTTTTTCCAGCTGACCTCGCGCAATGGCCGGCGGTGCAGCTCTGCGGTGGCCTATCTCAACCCGGCGCGCAAACGGCCCAATTTGCAGATCATCACGCACGCTCAGGTCGACAAAGTCGACATAACTGATAACCGCGCCACCGGCGTGACATACCGGGATCGCAGCGGACGGCAGGTCAGCATCGGCGCGCGCAAAGAGATCGTGTTGTGCGGCGGTGCCATCAACTCACCTCAACTGCTGATGCTGTCCGGCGTCGGTGAGGCAGAACAGCTCGCAGAGCACGGGATCGGGGTGAAAAAAAACCTGCGCGGTGTGGGCAAAAACATGCAGGATCACCTGCAGGCGCGACTGGTGTACAAATGCAATGAGCCCACCCTGAACGATGAAGTCTCGACATTGATGGGTCAGGCAAAGATCGGGCTGAAATATCTGATGTTCCGTGCGGGGCCCATGACGATGGCTGCGAGCCTCGCCACCGGTTTCCTGAAGACCCGCGATGATCTGGAAACGCCGGACATCCAGTTTCATGTACAGCCGCTCTCGGCGGAAAACCCGGGAAAAGGTGCCGATAAGTTCTCGGCCTTCACAATGTCCGTGTGCCAGCTGCGTCCGGAAAGCAAAGGCGAAATCCGCCTGAGTTCGTCCGAGCCGAGGGAATATCCGAAGATCATCCCGAACTATCTCTCCACCGAAACCGATTGCCGGACAATTGTGGCAGGGGTCAATATAGCGCGGACCATCGCTCGACACGCGCCGCTGACCTCCAAAATCTCGGAGGAATACCGGCCTCACGCAAGTCTCGACATAAAGGACTATGACGCCACCCTCGACTGGGCGCGCAACAACACAGCATCAATTTACCACCCCACGGGCACCTGCAAAATGGGCAGCGATGCCGATGCGGTTGTCGATGACAGGTTGCGGGTGCATGGCATCAAGGGCCTGCGTGTCGCCGATTGTTCGATTATGCCCGAAATCGTGTCGGGCAATACCAATGCGCCGGCGATTATGATCGGTGAAAAGGCATCGGATCTGATTTTGGAAGACGCCTGAGCTCATATGGTTCCGCGCGGGGACTGCCGGCGCGTCATACCGGCCCGGGACGGATTGTTTTTCCGGGCCGGTTTTGCCAAAATCTGACGCTCATGAAGAGACCTGGGGCGGCACAGAACCGTTGTGGGTCCGGAGCAGAAAGCTGAGCTGATGTCGGGGAGGTTATTCTCCAGTGCTGACCGGGCGCCCCATCTGGGCCCCTATCCGCTGGAACGGCTGGTGCGCGGGCCGGCTCCCGATTATGCAGCAGTGCCGCCGATGCGAAAGATTACGTTTCGCAGGCCGGAGGAGCCCGCATCGATCGTTAATGCGATGGCCGATTATCAGGCAACGATGGATGCGATCCGCGACGGCATGGTCAATAACGCCCGCGCGGGGTGTCCGGAGAATACCGGCGAGCGGGCGCGGCATCTCAAATCATTTGGCTATTTCAACGATGCTTCGATGGCGGGCATCGGGCCGCTGCCCGCCTCGGCCCTGCTCGACCAGCCGCGGCGCAACCCGGATATCGACCGGCTCGCCGCCGGTCTCCGCACGCGGCAAACAAAGACCCTGGCCTCCGGTATCGACATTATCATGGCCGATCTGCGCGACAGCATGCAGGCTCCGCCCGCCACCATCACAGATCATACCCGCGTTATCGTTTATCTTTATGAACTGCCGCGCGAACTGCGTCCCGGAGAGCGGGGCACGGACTGGATCCGTGACGCAGGGCATCACAGCGCCTGCCTGCGGGCTTCCGAGACCGCGGTTGTGATTGCCAATTACATCCGGCTGCTCGGCTGGGATGCCAAAGCGCATACCCTCACCAGCACCGATATCGACCTTAATCAGGCGACGGTGGCTGCCGGGCTGGCGGTGGTTGAGGGAGATGTTCTGGTCAACCCGCTGATCGGTGAGCGCTTTGGTGTCGCCGCAGTAACAACTACAATGCCGCTTGAGCAAGACGCACCACTCGCGCCAATGGCAAAGCAGGTGCCATCTTTGCGGGACCGGCTGGCATGGGCCACGGGTTTTGGCACCGGTACCTCGTCGCGCAACCGCGATCCCTTTGCCCGGCGCGATTTTGTTGATGGTCCGCATCCCTTTGAGACCCTGAAACGCTTGGAGGACCCCACGACCTATATTGACGCGGCACGGGTCGCCAGGGTGCCTAAACGTACAGATATGTTCGCCCGCGCACAATTCGGGGATATGGGCAAAACCAGTCAGGAGGCCGCCGCCGGCGGGCATTACGCGCGCAAAGCCGCCCCGTCGATGGCGCAGCGGCGCATGCTTGGTGCTTTTGTATTGTTGCAGGACGGCCCGAAGGCGGAAGCACCGCCCCGGACCGATGCCCACCTGAATGCGGAGAATATCAAAGCCGCATGCTACTATCTGGGCATCGACGCTGTGGGCATCAGCGGCTGTCCGGACTGGACATGGTACAGCCATGACGCCACAGGTGCGGTGATCGAGCCGCCCCATGACCAGGCGATCAGCATGATTGTCGATCAGGGCTATGAAACGATGGAGGGGGCAAGCGGCGACGACTGGATCAGCGTGGCGCAATCCATGCGTGCCTATCTGCGGTTTTCGCTGCTGGGCGGTGTGATTGCTCAGCATCTGCGCAACCTCGGTTACAGTGCAAAAGCGCATACGGTTATGGACGGAGAGGTGCTGCAGCCCCCGCTGCTGCTTCTCTCCGGTCTTGGCGAGGTCAGTCGCATCGGCGAGGTCATCCTGAACCCTTTTCTCGGGCCGCGCCTGAAATCGGGTGTGGTCACCACCGATATGCCGGTCACACACGACAAACCAATCGATTTCGGACTGCAGCGGTTTTGCGAAAGCTGCAACAAATGCGCGCGTGAATGCCCCTCAGGCGCGATCACCGCCGGGCCGAAACTGATGTTTAACGGCTATGAGATCTGGAAATCCGACAGTCAGAAATGCGCAACGTACCGGATCACCACGCCGGGCGGTGCGATGTGCGGACGCTGCATGAAGACCTGCCCCTGGAACCTTGAGGGGCTTTTTGCCGAAAAACCCTTTCGCTGGGCTGCGATGAACCTGCCTGGGGCTGCCCCGGTGCTCGCGAAACTCGATGACAGGCTGAAGCGCGGCGGGCTTAATCCGGTAAAGAAATGGTGGTGGGACATTGAGCTGACCGATAACGGCAGCTATCAGCCCGCCCGCAATCCGGTGAACGCGCGGGCGCTGCAGCCCGGGCTTAATCTGAAATACGAAGACCAGACGCTGGCCGTCTATCCCGCACCTCTGGCGCCGCACCCCTGGCCTTATCCTTTCCCGATGGACAGGGAGGCCGGAATAGACGCCTACGGCCAGATGATCCCGGCCAAGACCTACCGGGAACGGCGGGCCGCCGGCGAAACGGGCCCCTGGGATCACCGCTATACCAACGATACTGACAGCCCGGTGCTGCATCTGATTCTAACATCGGTCGATACCCTGTCGGATCGCGTTCTGCGTTGTGTATTCAAGGATCCGGGCGGCGCGGATCTGCCACAATGGGAAGCCGGTGCGCATCTGGATGTCGTGATTTCGCCTGACAAACTGCGCCAGTACTCGATGTGTGGCGACCCTGCAGACCGCTCACGCTATGAAATCGCGGTGCTGCGTGAAGACGCCGGGCGCGGCGGCTCAGCTTTGCTGCATCGCATATTCACACCGGGCCGGCGGGTGTTCGTCTCCCGCCCCATCAACCACTTCCCGCTGATGGCGGAGGCGAACGAGCATCTGTTGTTTGGCGGTGGAATCGGGGTCACGCCGATGGTTGCCATGGCGCATGCGCTGCACCGCTCGCAAAAGCCTTTCACGCTTAATTATTCGGTGCCTGACCGCGCCTCAGGCGCATTCATTGATGATCTCTCCCGCGTTCCCTGGGCGGACCGCGTGCGCGTTTTCGTGTCAGACGAGGGCACGCGGGCCGATCTGGCGGCACTCGCGGGCACGCATAAACCCGGGCAGCACATATATACCTGCGGGCCGGATGCGTACATGGCTGCTGTGACCAATGCGGCCCGCGCTGCGGGCTTCCCTGAAGATGCGGTGCATCTTGAGTATTTTGCCGTCCCTGAAGTGCCGGAATATGAAAACCACCCGTTCCGGCTGCAACTTCCGGACGGACGCGTTCTGGATGTTGCGGCTGATAAAACGGCTGCTGCTGTGCTGATCGAAAACGGCGTGGCGGTGGATCTTAAATGCAGCGACGGCCTTTGTGGCGTCTGCCGTTGCGGGGTGAGGGCAGGAAAAGTAGAGCACCGCGATTTCGTTCTCTCCCGTGCTCAGCGGCAGGACAGTATGATCCTCTGTCAGTCGCGGGCCGCTGAAAAAAACGGCATCATTTCGATCAGTTTGTGAGCGAATCAGATACCGGCGACGCGCTCCTGTGGATAACTCTTAACGAATCCGTGACACGCCCCAACTCCGCCGGATACCCTTTATTCAGTTCGAAAAATGCCGGGGGGCCGCATGAAACACCAACAGGTTTTTGAAACGCAGGCGTCACAATACATCCTGTCAATCAATCCGGCCGACGTGCCGCCGTTCATCGGCAGATGTCTCAAAGACCGCACTCTCAGTACTCTGGTGGCGCATCTGAACCAGGATATGCTGGACGGCACACCCAAAGAGCAGGACGAGGCCCGCAAGGCTCTGGAACTTATTGGCTTTATCTGATCAGTGGTCAGTGGTCAGTCCCTCCCGCCGAGCGGGCAGCGCAGGATTTCATGAAACAGTCCGGACGCGTCCTCGCCGGTCAGCGTCAGACTGTCCACCTTGAAGGGATCCGGACAAACACCTTCGAAATGCACTTCAGCCGCTGTGCGGGTCTGCGCAAGCAGCGGCTCTTTAAGAGGTCCGGTCAGCGTCATATGAAACCGGAACTCCTCCATCACGTAAGGGTACCCCCAGCGGCCAAGGTTGGCCTCCTGCTGCGCTGTCAGCCGCGATTTGCGCCGTTTTTCAAGCTCCTGAGACGTGGGTGGTGCACGAAACCGGTCCAGGTCCCGGACCACACGGGCTGCCAGCCGCGCCAGATCTCTTGTGTCACCGACGGGTGTAAGCGCGAGAAACCGTCCGAGACGGCTGATCTCCAGCGCCTCTGTGGTGGCCGGGCTCAGCGTCGCGCAGAGATCCGTTAAGGCTTTCTTCAGCGACTGCGCATCTTTTTGCGCGGCAAGGCGGAACGGCGGTTTGATCGTGCCGTGAAAGCCATACCGGCGCGGCCGCCCGATCATGTTCTCATCTGGCGCGCCGACCCGCTCACCGGTGGCGATATCCCAGCCAAGCCAGGTCGCACCGGCGCGCGCAAAAGCACCCCCGGGGGCTGTGTAATAAATTCCGTATCGTGTAAAATCCACCCCGGCTCTCCATCAGGCAGGTAGCCTGCACCATACTCTTCTGTTTGTGTAACAGAAGTCTTTTGATGCGCACTTTCCGGGGCGTCGCCCCTTGCCTTCGCGCGCCTGCTCTGGCCACATCGCACCGGGCCGGTCAGAGAAGGAGAACCCCATGCGCGCGATGCAGGTGACAGAACTCGGACAGCCGCTGACCCTTGAAGATATCCCGGAGCCACAGGCCGCCCCCGGACAAGTGGTGGTCAGAGTTCATACCTGCGGGCTGAACTTCGGTGATCTTCTGATCATCAAAGGCACCTATCAGGAAAAACCACAGCTGCCGTTCACGCTGGGTATGGAACTGTGCGGCACTGTCACCGCGGTGGGTGACGGCGTCACAGATCTGGTGCCCGGGCAGCGGGTCGCTGCCTATTGCGGGTTTGACGCGCTGGCCGATTACGCGGCTATCCCTGCGAATGTCTGCGTGCCCGTGCCGGACGAAATGACCGATGAACACGCCGCGGCCTTTCTGATCGCCTATGGCACCAGCCATGTCGCGCTGTCTTACAAGGCGGGTCTGAAACCGGGAGAACGGCTTCTGGTGCTGGGGGCCTCTGGCGGTGTGGGGTTGACAGCTGTGGAACTTGGAAAACTGATGGGCGCAGAAGTTGTCGCCGTGGCCCGCGGCGCGGAAAAGCTGCAGGTGGCAAAGCAGGCCGGCGCAGATCACCTCATCAACTCAGAAACCGATGATATTCGCGAGGTGGTCAAAGGGCTCGGAGGGGCCGATGTCGTTTACGATCCGATCGGCGGCGATCAGTTCCGGGCGGCTCTGCGGGCCTGTAATCCTGAGGCACGGCTTATTCCGCTGGGCTTTGCCTCGGGCGAGGTGCCACAAATCCCGGCAAATCACCTGCTCGTCAAAAACCTCACGGTGATCGGTTTTTACTGGGGCGGATACACAAGGGTTAACCCAACCGTGCTGACCGACAGCTTTCGTGAACTGATCGCCTGGTACGTTGAGGGCCGCATCCATCCGCACGTCAGCCACGTGCTGCCGCTGGAGGAGGCCAATGCCGCCCTTGACCTGCTGCGCACCCGCAAAGCCACCGGAAAAGTCGTCGTCCGCATCAGCTGAGCCGCCGGTGCGCGGCATTTTGATATAGCGGACTGACGCCCGGAACTGTAGCGTGGCGGTATTTCAGAAAACATACGGGGGCCCTTGGCAGTCATGTCGGAAAATATCCACCCACTTGCACCTCATCACCTTCCGCCATTCTTCTCGACACCTGATGGAGGCGATCACCTGTTTACCGTCATGATCTTTCTTGTCGTCGGTGTCATTCTGCTTCTTGGAATTGCCTATTTTACCCTTCATGCGATGCCCGAAAAGATGGCCCATCAGGGCAACAGCACACAGCTGCAGCTCATCAGTATCCTCGCGATGCTGGCCCTTTTCACACATAACAACGTTTTCTGGGTCGGCGCGCTGGTGCTGGCCGCCTTCCGGCCGCCTGACATCGTGACACCGCTGCAGAATATTGCGCAATCGCTGAACAGTCTCGTGAACAGGGAACGCTGAAGTGCTTGAACTGATTATCTGTTCTCTTGTGACCATTCTGCCCGATTACCTGCTGCGCCGGAAATTTCAGGATAAAAGGTGGGGCCGTGAGATCAATTTCTTCACCGTATGGTATGAACTGCGCTGGGGTATCACGCTGTGTGCGATGCTCACGATCAGCCTGATTACGGTGGTCTTTTATTATCACCCGCAGACCAAAAACGTGTCGTCATACTTCCGGACTGTGACCATTCTGTCGGAATCCGCGGGCCGGGTCGCTGAGGTTTATGTTGAGAACAACAGCAAAGTGTCTGCGGGGGATCGGATCTTCGGGCTCGACAGCACCCGTCAGGAAGCAGCGCTTGAGACCGCAATGCGCCAGATCGAGGAGGTCGATGCATCGCTTGCTCTTGCGCAGTCTGACCGTGCAGCCGCAGAGGCAGCCGTCGATCAGGCCCAGGCCGCACTGACACAGACCACGGATGATCTCGAACGTCAGAGAAGCCTCTTTGAACGCGGCTCGTCTGCGGTGTCCGAGCGGGATGTCGAAATCCTTGAGAACGAACGCGATGTGCGACAGGGAGCACTTGATGCGGCGTTCGCGGGTATCGACGCGGTTGAGGCCAATATCACCGTCCTGCTTCCCGCCCGCCGGGCCAGTGCCGAAGCCGCGCTGGAACAGGCAGAGGTCGAGCTGGACAAAATGACCGTCTACGCCGGCACAGACGCCGTGGTGGAGCAGTTCGCGCTGCAGGTGGGCGATATCGTCAATCCCATTCTCAGGCCTGCGGGTGTTCTTGTCCCGCGCGGCTCAGGCAGCGGCCGGTTTCAGGCCGGCTTTTCGCAGATTTCCGCCCAGGTGGTGAAGCCCGGCGGTGTGGCCGAGATAACCTGTATATCCAAGCCTTTCACGATCATTCCGATGGTCATTACGGGTGTCCAGGATGTGATCGCCGCCGGACAGATCCGCCCCTCCGACCGGCTTGTCGATCCGCAAAACCAGGGCGCGCCGGGCTCGGTCACTGTCTTTATGGAACCGATCTATCCCGGCCAGACGGATGATATACCACCCGGCAGCCGCTGCGTGGCCAATGCCTATACCAGCTTTCACGCCGAACTGGAGGACCCTGATGCCGATCTGGGTTTTCTTACCCGGGTGAGCATGCATGTGGTTGATACTGTCGGGCTGGTGCACGCGGCAGGTCTGCGGATCCAGTCGTTGTTGTTACCGTTGCAGACGCTGGTGCTGACAGGGCACTGACCGGTCATCTGCGTTTCACCGGGCCCCGGGCAACCATCCGGGCCTTGTGCTGTTCACGCAGGAACACGAAAAGGCCCGAGCCGAGGATCAGCGTGATCCCGATCCAGACTTCCAGTGCCGGCAGATCACCGAAGATGAGCCATCCCCAGAGCACGGCAAGCGGCAACCCGACATATTCAAACGGCGCCACGGTGGCCGCATCGGCGATCCGGTATGCCTGGCTCAGGCAATACCCGATGATCGCCGCATTAGCCCCCATCGCAACCAGCCAGACCCAGTCCTGTGGCGTGGGCCAGACCCATGCCCGCAACAGAAAGAACAGCGACGGGTTGTCGAGACCTTCGGCATAGCGTCCGTCGCCCGCGACCAGGAAAAACCCCGAGGAGACGACGATAAACGCCAGTTGCACATAAACCGACATCGCCGATGCCTTGCTGTTTACCCCCAGCATGCGTGTCATCAGCTGGTTTAACGCATAGGTGAGGGCCGCGATGACCGGTAAGACCAGCACCAGACGGGAGACCTGCAACTCTTCTGCGCTGGCCCAGGGACGCTGCATGATAATCACTCCGGCAAAGCCGACAGTGACAGCGGAAAGCCGCAAAGGCCCGACTTTTTCGCCCAGCATCGGTATGGAGAGGAGCGTGATAATCAGCGGTGCGGCGAAAAAGAGTGCTGTGGCATCGGCCAGGGGCATCGCCGCCAGCGCCGCAAAATAGCACATGTTGGCGATCACGATCAGCAGGCCGCGCAGCGCATGGAGCATCGGCTGGCTGGTGCGCAGGATCTGCAGACCGCCTTCCATGCGGATCAGAAAGAGCGACAGAATGATCCCGATGAACGACCGGATAAATACCAGCTCGTGCAGGGGATACCCCCCGGAAAGCTGTTTGATCAGCATGTCGTTGAACGAAATAGCCAGCACCCCACCCAGTACAAAGAGAATGCCGGCTGCGGCGCGGTTTTCGGGAAGCGTGGCCATGTGCCAGACCTATCAGCCGCCAGCGTGCTGTCGAGCCCGAATACGACATCGGCAAAATCGAATGGCACGGCCCGTTTGCTTGGGTTAGGCTTTGCTCAGACACCGGCGCAAAGGAGGCTCCCATGCAGATGTCAGACACCCGCCAGATCGCCGCAACACCGGCACAGGTTTATGCCGCTCTGCTGACGCCCGAGGTGCTGGAGGCCTGTGTGCCGGGCGCGCAGGACGTGAGCGGATCGCCCGAAGAAGGGTTCGAGGCCACGGTCGTGCAAAAAGTCGGGCCGGTTAAAGCGACATTCAAAGGCAGTGTTACCCTGTCTGATATGGTGCCGGACCGTTCCCTGAAAATATCAGGCGAGGGCAAAGGCGGTGCTGCCGGTTTCGCCAAAGGTGGTGCCGAGGTACGCATGACCGCAAAAGACGGCGGGACCGAGCTTAGCTATGACGTTGAAGCGAGGGTTGGCGGGAAACTGGCGCAGCTGGGCAGCCGGATCATCGACGGGTTTGCGAAAAAGATGGCGGATCAGTTTTTTGCCAATCTGCAGGAGACGCTCGAAGGACCGGCACAGTCTGATGAGGCCCCGTCGGATGATGCGCCGGAAGCCGAGAAAAAGAGCTGGTTGAAGCGCATCACCGGCAAGGCCTGAGCCAGCCACTGTCCGGGTTGCGCACAGTCTGACAGATATCTGTGCATTTGTGCTCTGTTGCGCCGGCGGTTTCCGGCATACGTAGCAGGGCCGGAAAAACAGAGGTCCGTATGCCACCTATTCTTGATATCTCAGACCTGCGCAAATCCTATGCCGACGGGTTTGAGGCGCTCAAAGGCGTTGACCTGCAAATCGAAGCGGGAGAGATCGTGGCGCTGCTCGGTCCCAACGGCGCGGGCAAAACAACGCTGATTTCCACCGCCTGCGGGATCACAATGGCGACGTCGGGCACCGTTCATGTGGGTGGGCATAATACGGTGAGTGAATATCGCGCCGCGCGGGCTATGATCGGTCTGGTGCCGCAGGAGATCAATCTTGAACCCTTCGAACGGGTCATCAACACCGTGCGGTTTTCGCGCGGCCTTTTTGGTAAGCGCCCGGATGATGCGCTGATCGAGCGTGTGCTCAGACAGCTTTCGCTATGGGACAAACGTAACAACCAGATCCGCGAGCTTTCCGGAGGGATGAAACGCCGGGTGCTCATTGCCAAGGCGCTGAGCCATGAGCCGCGCCTTTTGTTTCTCGATGAGCCGACGGCGGGCGTGGATGTCGAGCTCAGAAAAGACATGTGGGATGTCGTCCGGGGCCTGAAAGCCACCGGCGTGACCATTGTGCTTACCACCCATTACATCGAAGAGGCCGAAGCCATCGCTGATCGTATCGGCGTTATAGCGCGGGGTGAAATGCTGCTGGTTGAGGATAAGGACGCGCTGATGACCAGGATGGGCCGCAAACAGCTGGATGTGCAGCTCTCTGAAGAGCTCGACGCAATCCCGGAAACACTGTCGTCATACGATCTGGT
>NZ_JAHEHZ010000010.1 GCF_024639605.1 Roseobacter sp.
TGGCTGACGCTTATGCGCGGATTGCTGAAGGGCTGATCCGCGGGGGGATGGCCTGAGCAGAACGGGCCTGATCTTTCTCGGAACGCTGCAAACAGCGACATAGTATATAGTGAAACTGCTCCTTTTCGCGCGGGGTATCGCGCCTTGCGGCCTGTTCGGACGAGGTCAGTGCGATTTCCTGTGGCCTGATGGGAAATCATGGTCCGGCATCTATTTCAGCCATTGATTCGAATCAAAACCTGCAAGAACGCCTTATTCTTCGTTGATTTCGAGGCTGCGTGGCGGGAACAATATGAGAACATTCTGCCAGATTTGTTGAAGGGCCAAAAATTTCGGGAAATCGTGGGAAATTTTTGCCCTGACCGATGATATCTATATCTGGTATATAAGTGTGAGATTTCATCAATTTGTAGAAAAAATTCGTGGATTGAGCCTCTATATCTTGATTTAACTAACACTGAAGCCTGGATTTAGGGATTTGTTAGCTAAAAATCCCTTGCTGTACCACGATTTCCCACGCTATACCTTTTACATCAGATGAGAGCGGGACCGGGGCACCAAACGACCCCATGCAATAAAAACTCTAGCAGGTTTCATACAGGCACCTCGATTTCATCAGACCAAGAGATCCGGCGCGCGAGCGAGCAGACATCCCCCCAGGTGGCGCGCGCAGTCGGACTTCCCCGCAGACGCGGGACGAGGGCGGCGGGTTGATCAGTGGCAGCAGATCAACCCGCCGTTTCCATTTTAAATCAGGGGGAAGCGCGCGAAACTTGAGGCAGCGCATGAAGTTGGGATAAGGCAGTGAGCCGCAGGTTCAGAGGCGAAAGCCGGCATAAGGTCGATGCAAAGGGGCGGGTCTCGATACCGGCCTCTTTCCGCCGTGTGATCGAAGCTGCTGATCCGGCTTGGACGTCGGGCGATGCCCCCGAACTGGTCATTGTCTATGGCGACCACCGCCGCAACTACCTTGAGTGTTACACGATCGAAGCCATCAACGAGGTGGATGACAAGATTGATGCGCTGCCGCGCGGGTCGATGGAGCGGCGCATGCTGCAGCGGCTCTTTCATGGTCAGTCTTTCCCTACGTCCGTCGATGAAACCGGCCGCCTCGTGCTGCCGGCAAAGCTGCGCCAGAAAATCGGTCTCGACAAGGAGGCCTTCTTTATCGCCGCAGGTGACACCTTCCAGATCTGGGAGCCCGGCACCTATGAGGCCGAAGAGGCCGCCAAAACCGAAGCATGGCTTGATGAGTTGCCGCCGGATTTTGATCCGCTGGTCTTCCTGGATGCAAAGCAGGGGGAGTAGGTGATGGCTGCTGCGGCCACTTCTGATCAGTCTGCGCCTCATGTCCCCGTTCTGCTGCCTGCTATACTGAACGCTGTTGCTCCGGTGCAGGGGCGCTGGCTTGATGGCACATTCGGTGCCGGCGGTTACACGCGTGGTTTGCTGGAGGCCGGGGCCGCTCAGGTCATTGCGGTTGATCGCGATCCTCTGGCGTTCGAACTGGCGGAAAGCTGGGCCGGAGATTATGGCGACCGGCTGATCCTCCGGCAGGGTGTGTTCTCGAAAATGGACAGCTTTGCGTCAGATCTCGACGGCGTGGTGCTCGATCTGGGCGTCTCATCGATGCAGATCGACACACCCGAGCGCGGCTTTTCATTCATGCGCGACGGGCCGCTCGATATGCGCATGAGTCAGGACGGACTTTCTGCTGCTGATATCGTCAACGAGGCCTCCGAAGAGACGATTGCCAATGTCCTCTTTCAGTACGGGGAAGAGCGGGCGAGCCGGAGAATTGCAAAAGCCATTCTGCGCGAGCGAACGCTCGAACCCATCACCACCACTTTACGTCTGGCGGGCATTATCGAAAGCTGTCTGCCGCGGGCAAAGCCCGGCCAGTCACACCCTGCAACGCGCAGTTTTCAGGCTTTGCGAATTGCAGTGAATGATGAGTACGGGGAGTTGTTTCAGGGGCTTATGGCCGCTGAGCGGGCGCTTGGGCCGGGCGGGTGGCTTGCTGTCGTCACCTTTCACTCCGTCGAGGACCGTATGGTAAAACGCTTTCTGACAGCCCGTGCGGGTGCCGGCGGCAACGCCAACAGATTTGCGCCTGAAACTGAAAAAGAGCCGCCGCAGTTTACCCTGCCACAGCGCAAAGCAGTGTCGGCGGATGAGGCTGAGGTCGAGGCCAATCCGCGCGCCCGGTCCGCCCGGTTGCGTGTGGCGCGGCGCACGGACGCGCCGGCAGGGGACATAGATGCAAAATCCATCGGCATGCCGGTGGTCAGAGAGGTTAAGTGATGCGGACGGTGTTTTATATCCTCACCACGCTCAGTGTGATCGGCCTTGCGTTCTGGGCCTATCGTGAGAATTACGCGACACAGGGGGCGCTCGCAGAGACGCGAGCGCTGCGCCAGGAAATCCGCGAGGCGCATGAGCGCCTGACCGTTCTGCGCGCCGAATGGGCCTATCTCAACCGACCCGACAGGCTGCGCGATCTTGCGGATATCAATTTCGACCGGCTGGGGCTGCTGCCTCTGCGGCCCGACCAGTTCGGGCATATCGATCAGGTTGCCTATCCGCCTGCGCCGGAACTGGAATTCACCGACGGCGTAGATGTATCGAACCTTGTGGATGGTGCCGCGCCGTCAGGGGTGACGCAATGATCCGCACCCCCCTTCGTCCGCTCGCACGGATCCTTGACGCGCGCCAGAAGGGCGAAAGTCCCGAAGCTATTGAACGTGAAAACATACGTATCCGTCACGAACAGATGCGCGACCAGGCACGGCAGCGCGCTGAGGGCCGGTTGCTCGTGCTGGGGGTGTTTTTCCTCATGGCCTTTATGGTGGTGGGCGCTCGTATGGGCATGATGGCCACCTCTGAGCCGCGCGAGCCCAGAGCGGAGGCGCCCGGCTCGGTGATTCATGCCGCGCGTGCAGATATCGTGGACCGCAACGGCGCGTTGCTGGCGACGAATTTTGAAACGCATGCACTGTATGCGCAGCCACCCCAGATGGTTGACCCGGCCCATGCAGCCCGCGAGCTTGCTAAGGTCTTCCCGGATCTGAAAGAACAGGATTTGCTGGAGGATTTTACAGGCAAGCGTAAGTTCCTGTGGATCAAAAAGAAAATCAGCCCTGAGCAGATGCAGGCGGTACATGAGATCGGCGATCCCGGTCTGATGTTCGGCGTGCGGGACATGCGGCTTTACCCCAACGGACAGCTGGCAGCGCATGTACTGGGCGGGGCGGGGTTTGGCAAAGAGGGCGTCTCGGCGGCTGAAGTGATCGGTGTTGCAGGGGTCGAGAAATACTTCGATGATTATCTGCGGGACCCGGCCAATTCGCAGTTGCAGCTGTCGCTTGATCTGACCGTTCAGGCGGCGGCGGAGCGGGTACTTTACGGCGGCATGAAGCTGATGAATGCCAAAGGCGCCACGTCGATCCTGATGGATGTGCACACCGGAGAGGTGATCAGCGTCGTGTCTCTGCCAACGTTCGACCCCAATGCGCGTCCACGCCCGCTGGCCTCCGGCGATGCCTCAGACACGCCGCTTTTTAACCGGTCGGTGCAGGGGGTTTACGAGCTTGGATCGACCTTCAAAATTTTCACCGTGGCCCAGGCCATGGATCTCGGTCTGGTGAATCCCGATACTCTCATCGACACCAAAGGGCCATTGCGCTGGGGCAAATTCCGTATCCGCGATTTCCGCAACTACGGCGACGAGATGTCGGTCACCAAAATTATTGTAAAAAGTTCCAACATCGGTACCGCGCGGCTTGCCATGGAAATCGGCGCGACGCGACAGCGTTCTTTTCTGCAAAGGCTTGGCATGCTGGACGCCACCGGCTTTGAGATC
The DNA here is from genome assembly GCF_024639605.1 of Roseobacter sp. Classification (GTDB taxonomy): domain Bacteria; phylum Pseudomonadota; class Alphaproteobacteria; order Rhodobacterales; family Rhodobacteraceae; genus Roseobacter. The sequence continues at coordinate 3,863 of NZ_JAHEHZ010000010.1, forward strand.
GTCGAGGCGGCTACGGGAAAACCATTGTTTCCTAAAAACTGGTCTGAAATCAGTGCGATGACGATTTCTTATGGTCACGGGCTCTCAACCTCGCCCATGCATCTCGCGGCGGGCTATGCGGCGATTGCAAACGGCGGGCTCAAAGTGCAGCCGACGATCCTGAAACAGGACGGGCCACGCAAAGGCGAGCGGGTTTTCTCGGAACACTCGTCGGCAGCCGCACGTAAGATGCTGCGCAAAGTGGTGACCGAGGGCACGGCAAGTTTTGGCGAGGTTGCGGGCTATGCGGTGGGCGGCAAGACGGGTACAGCCGACAAACCAAGACCGCAGGGCGGATATTACGATGATAAAGTCATTGCGACATTTGCCTCGATCTTTCCGGCCCATGACCCCAGATATGTACTGATCGTCACGCTCGATGAGCCGGTCGATACCACCTCGGACGAGCCGCGACGCACAGCGGGCTGGACAGCGGTGCCGGTTGCAGCCGAGATGATCCGGCGGATCGCCCCGCTGCTGGGGCTCAGACCAACCGTTGAACCTGCTGAACTGATGGATATAACGCTTACTCAGAACTAACGCCGGGGCGGGGGCCATGCGCGAGACCTCAAAAAAGCTTTCATCACTCGGTCTGACCGCCAGAAGCGGCCGGAACCCTGACATAACCGGCCTTGCTGTGGACAGCCGCGATGTGCGCGACGGCTGTCTTTTCGCAGCGATGCCCGGGGTGACTACCCATGGCGCGCGTTTCATCGAAGCTGCCCTCAATCAGGGGGCCGTCGCGGTGCTGACCGATTCTGAGGGAGCACATCTCGCTGCCGATGTGCTGGCATCAGGCGAGTGCGCCGTCGTGGTCAGTCAGGCCCCGCGTGAGGCTTTGGCCCGTACGGCGTCGCTGTGGTTCGGTGCCCAGCCCGCGACCATGGTGGCTGTGACCGGCACCAACGGGAAAACCTCTGTTGCAAGTTTCGTGCGCCAGATGTGGACGCTGCTCGGCCATCAGGCGATCAATCTTGGCACCACCGGCGTCGAAGGGGCCTGGACCGCGCCACTTGCACATACCACGCCCGAGCCGATCACGCTGCACCGCGCGCTCGCGGAGGCGGCGGCCCACGGCGTGACCCATGCGGCGATGGAGGCCTCATCGCATGGTCTTGATCAGCGCCGGCTGGACGGTGTCACACTGAAGGCCGCAGGGTTCACAAATTTCACTCAGGATCATCTCGACTATCACGCCAGCTTTGAGGATTACTTCGACGCCAAGGCCGGGCTTTTCGCCCGTGTATTGCCTGAAGATGCCCACGCGGTCATCCATATCGAAGAAGAGCGCGGCACGGATATGGCTGCGATCGCCACGGCGCGTCACTGCCCGGTGATCAGCGTCGGTCGCCAGATCGGCGATCTGCATATGGGTCAGGTCCAGGCAGATCCGACCGGCCAGACTGTGGCCTTCCGGTATCTGGGCGAGACCTTTGTGCGCCGGTTGCCGCTCATCGGGGATTTTCAGGCCGAAAATGTCATGGTTGCCGCTGGCCTCGCGATTGCCTGTGGCGACGCGCCGGCGGCTGTTTTCGATACCTTTGAGAGCCTCACCACCGTGCGCGGGCGGATGCAGCTTGCAGCGACGCGCGAAAACGGCGCTGCGGTTTTTGTCGATTACGCCCATACGCCTGATGCGGTCGCGACTGCGCTCCAGGCGTTGCGCCCCCATGTGCTGGGGCGTCTGATAGCGATCATCGGTGCCGGCGGCGACCGGGATGCAACCAAACGTCCGCTGATGGGGCAGGCCGCGACCGATCACGCAGATCTGGTGATCGTCACCGACGACAACCCCCGCTCAGAAGACCCCGCGACGATCCGTGCGGCGGTTCTTCTGGGGGCGCCCGATGCGCTGGAAGTGGGCGACCGTGCCGAGGCAATCCTGCGCGGTGTAGATGCGCTCGGGCCCGGGGATGCGCTGCTCATCGCGGGCAAGGGGCATGAAACCGGGCAGATAGTCGGTGATGATATTCTCCCCTTTGATGATGCCGAACAGGCCAGTGTCGCTGTCTCCGCCCTGGACGGGCGGTTCGCGTGACGCTCTGGACCTCTGCTGAGGCGGCGGCGGTCACCGGCGGGCGTGCCACCAGGGCCTGGTCTGCCAGCGGCGTATCGATCGATACACGGACACTGAACCCGGGTGATCTGTTCGTGGCGCTCACAGATGTGCGCGACGGCCATGACTTTGTGGCGCAGGCGCTCGAAAATGGTGCGGCCGCGGCGCTGGTATCGCATGTGCCCGAAGGGGTGCAGGAAGACGCGCCGCTTCTGGTGGTGAGTGACGTGCTTGCCGGGCTGCAGGCGCTCGGGCAGGCCGGGCGCGCGCGGATGCAGGGCCGGGTGGTCGGTGTGACCGGCAGCGTCGGCAAGACCTCGACGAAAGAGATGCTGCTCGCCATGTGTTCCGATCAGGGTCTGACCCATGCGTCGGTTGCAAGCTACAACAATCACTGGGGCGTGCCACTGACGCTGGCGCGGATGCCGGCAGACACCGAATTCGCAATTGTCGAGATCGGCATGAACCACCCCGGCGAAATCGCACCGCTGGCGAAAATGGCGCAGCCACATGTAGCACTGATCACCACGGTGGCCGCCGCACATCTGGAGGCCTTTAACGATATCACCGGTATCGCGGTCGAAAAGGCGTCGATCTTCGAGGGCGTCGTCCCGAACGGAATTGCGGTACTGAACGCCGATGTCGAGACCTCTGCCATTCTGATGGCCAAGGCACAGGACTGCAAACTGCGAGACATCAGCTTTGGCGAGCACGGTTATGATTTTCAACTGAAAAAAGCGGTTGTGCAGGGTGAAACAACTGTCGTTCAGGCACAGATGGGTAACGACCCGCTGCTTTTTAAACTCTCCACCCCGGGGCGGCATTTTGCGGTGAACGCACTTGGCGCGCTGGCGGTTATGGCGGCCTTGCGCGCTGATATGGCGCTTGCGGTGGCCTCGATCGGGCGCTGGCGGCCTTACAAAGGCCGGGGGCAACGCGAACGCATCTGCCTTGATGCGGTCGACACCCGTCTGACGCTTGATCTGATCGACGACAGCTACAATGCCAACCCGACCTCTATGGCCGCCGCCCTTGAGGTGCTGGGCACCGCGGAGGTGCAGAACGATATCGGGCGTGTCTCAAAGGGACGGCGCATCGCCTATCTGGGCGATATGAAAGAGCTTGGTGCGGATGAGATCGCGCTGCATGCCGGGCTTGCACATCTGGACGCGGTGCAGGAGATCGACGTAATCCACTGCATCGGGCCGCTGATGCGGTCGCTTTATGACCTTCTGCCCGAAGCCCGGCGCGGCCAGTGGTTTGAAACATCATCCGACGCGCTGCCGCGGCTGAAGCGGCATCTCGACAGCGGCGATGTGGTGCTGGCCAAAGGATCTCTGAGTATGAAACTGGGCCTCATCGTTGACGCCATCCGCAAAATGGGACATGCCCCGCTGGACATGGAATAGGAAATCGCCGTGCTTTACTGGTTAACGCTGCTGTCGGACGGAGGGGATTTTTTCAACCTCTTCCGGTATATCACATTCCGCGCGGGCGGGGCGTTCATGACGGCACTGGTCTTCGGTTTCCTGTTTGGCAAACCGCTGATCGGGGTGCTGCGCAAGCGGCAGGGCAAGGGTCAGCCCATTCGCGATGACGGCCCCGAGGGGCATTTCGCGAAGGCCGGCACACCCACCATGGGCGGTCTGCTGATCATCGGCGCGCTTCTGACTTCGACCCTGCTCTGGGCGCGACTGGACAACCCGTTCATCTGGATTGTGCTCTTTGTGACCGTGTCATTTGCGCTGATCGGGTTTCTCGACGATTACGCCAAAGTGTCTAAACAGACGACATCCGGCGTTTCAGGCAAAATGCGTCTGGCGATTGGTTTTGTGATCTCTGCCACTGCCGCCATTCTGGCCGCGCGCTATCATCCCGAGGCGTTGCAGAACCGTCTCGCGCTGCCGGTGTTCAAAGATACGCTGATCAATCTTGGCTATCTTTTTGTACCCTTCGCGATGATCGTGATCGTCGGATCTGCGAATGCAGTGAATCTCACTGACGGGCTCGACGGGCTTGCGATTATGCCGGTGATGATTGCCGCAGGTACGCTTGGCGTCATCGCCTATGCAGTGGGCCGGGTCGACTTCACCGAATATCTCGATGTGCATTATGTGGCGGGCACCGGTGAGATTCTGATCTTTACCGCCGGGATCTTCGGCGGGGGGCTGGGGTTTTTGTGGTATAATGCGCCACCGGCCGCTGTCTTTATGGGCGACACCGGCAGCCTTGCCCTCGGCGGCGCGCTGGGCGCCATCGCCGTCTCAACGAAGCACGAGATCGTTCTGGCCATCGTTGGCGGTCTTTTTGTGGTCGAAGCGCTGAGCGTGATCATTCAGGTGCTCTATTTCAAAAAGACCGGCAAGCGGGTCTTTCTGATGGCGCCCATTCATCACCATTATGAAAAGAAGGGCTGGGCGGAGAGTACCATTGTGATCCGCTTCTGGATCATTTCGCTCATTCTCGCGATGATCGGTCTGGCCACGCTCAAGGTGCGCTGATGCCCCATGCGGAGCTGAAATATTCTGACAGCCTGACGCTTGATGCGCCGGCGGTTCTGGCTGAGATCGAACATATTATTCTGCAGCACGATGCGGGCTCCGGGGAGTGCAAGGGCCGCGCGTATCCCTGCGCGCAGACGCACCACACCCACCTGCTGCTGAGCCTTACGATGCTGGAGAAACCGCATCGGGATGATGCTTTTACCCGGGCGCTGATGGCCGATATTGAAGCGGCGGTGAAGGCACGCATTCACACCAGCTGCTTTTTCTCTTTTGGCCTTGATTACAGCCGCGGTGCCTATATCACCAACACCCATCAGGTGCCCGGATGATCCCGGTCGCGGGCCTTGCAGGCGCGCAGGTTGCCGTTCTGGGGCTGGGGCGCTCGGGGCTGAGTGCCGCACGCGCTCTGGCTGCCGGCGGGGCGGAACCCCTGTGCTGGGACGATAACGCAGACGCGCGCACGCGCGCCGAAGCCGAAGGGTTCACCTGTCGCGCTTTCCACTCGGCACGGGATTTTGACGCCGTCGCCCGGCTCATCGTCAGCCCGGGCATCCCGCATCTTTACCCGGAACCGAACCCCGTGGTCGCCGCGGCGCTCGCAGCGGGGGTGCCGGTAGACAATGACATCGGGCTTTTCTTTCAGTCGTTTGCCACCAGCGACTGGCACCGGTTTGACGCCAGCCCGCGGGTGATCGCGGTGACCGGATCCAACGGCAAATCGACCACCTCCGCACTCATTCATCATATTCTTTCGGCCTCCGGGCGGACCTGCCAGCTTGCCGGGAACATCGGGCGAGGCGTTCTCGATATTGACCCGCCGCATGACGGTGAGGTCGTCGTGCTGGAGCTTTCCAGCTACCAGACAGAGCTTGCACGCAGTCTTACGCCGGATATCGCCGTCTTTACCAATCTCTCACCGGATCATCTGGACCGGCACGGTGGCATGGGCGGCTACTTCGCGGCCAAGCGGCGGCTTTTTGCGGAAGGCGGACCGGACAGGGCCGTGATTGGCGTCGATGAGGCCGAAGGCCGGTTTCTGGCCGGCCAGTTATCTGAGGGTCAGGGCGATGACCGTGTGATCCGGGTGTCGGTTGAACGCAAACTCACGGGTCCGGGCTGGCAGGTCTTTGCGCGCAAAGGGTTCCTGGCAGAGTATCGCAAGGAGCGGCAGGTGGCATCGGTTGACCTGCGCGGCATCGCGGGGCTGCCGGGGTCGCATAACCATCAGAATGCCTGTGCTGCATGGGCAGCGTGCCGGGCGCTGGGTCTGGCGCCCAAAGTCATTGAGGAAGGCTTTCACAGCTATCCCGGGTTGCCGCACCGCAGCCAGCTTGTGGGCGAGGTGCGCGGTGTGCGGTTCGTGAACGACAGCAAAGCGACCAACGTGGATGCTGCAGCGCATGCGCTCGCCGCCTTTGACAGTGTGCGCTGGATCTGTGGCGGGCTGGAGAAAGAGGGTGGCTTGTCCGGGCTGGCGGATGCCGCCGGATCGGTGCGCAAGGCTTACGTTATCGGACGGGAAGCTGCCGGATTTGCTCTGCAGTTGTCGGTGGAGGCTGAGGTCTGCACCACAATGGAGGAGGCCGTGCGCCGGGCTGCTGAAGATGCTGTGTCCGGCGATGTGGTTCTGCTGGCCCCTGCGGCCGCAAGCTTTGATCAGTACGATAATTTCGAGCAGCGCGGCGATGATTTTGTGGCCGAGGTGTCAAAGTATCTCTGAGGTCCGGTTCAGCCAGGCCGGAGCCTTTCCGCGACGTGTGTAACGCGTCAGATCGAGACTTAGGATGCGATTTTAAATCGCGCGGGCTGCGGCCATGGCCGATGCCCAGGCCCATTGGAAATTGTACCCGCCAAGCCAGCCTGTGACATCCACCGCCTCACCGATAAAGTACAGCCCGGGGATATCTTTGGCTGCCATGGTCTGTGAGGACAGGTCATCAGTGCTGACCCCGCCAAGGGTGACTTCGGCCTTGCGATAGCCTTCGGTGCCCGAGGGGAGCATTTCCCAGTTTCCAAGGCGGCCTGCAAGGTCCTGTAACTGCGCGTCTGACTGGTCCGCAAGATTTCCTGTGAGCCCGAACTCACTGGCGATATGGTCTGCGAGACGTGCCGGATAATGTTGTGCGAGTTCTGTGACGAATTTTCGTTTGCCCGCCTTCTGACGCTGCGCCCGCAGGGCCCCGGACAGGGTATTCTCCGGATCCAGACTGACCGTCACCGTGTCGCCTTCGCGCCAGTAGCTTGACGCCTGCAGAACGGCCGGCCCGGAAAGCCCCCGATGCGTAAAGAGCAAAGCCTCATCAAAGGCGGTTCCGCCCGCTGTGATCCGCGCGGGGGCCGCGACCCCTGCGAGATGCGCAAAGCGTCCTTCGGGAAACGTGAAGGGAACCAGCGCGGGCCGGGTATCGGTAACCCTCAGGCCGAACCGCCGGGCGATATCATAGGCAAGACCGGTAGCGCCCATTTTCGGAATGGATTTGCCCCCGGTGGCTATGACGAGGTTTTTTGCTGTCACCTGCGTCGTCCTGCCCTCGCGGGTCATGGCAAAAGTGAACCCCTCCGGCCCCTTTGCAAAGTCGTGGGCTGTCGTTTGCAAATTCAGTGTCGCGCCGTTTTTCTGCATCAGATCGAGCAGCATGGCTATGATTTCTTTTGCAGAGCCGTCGCAGAAAAGCTGGCCCAGCGTCTTTTCGTGCCAGGCGATGCCGTACTGATCCACAAGACTGATGAAATCCCACTGGGTATAGCGCGCCAGTGCGGATTTGGCGAAATGCGGGTTCCCGGACAGAAATGACTGCGCATCGCAGTGCATATTCGTGAAATTGCACCGACCGCCGCCGGAGATCCGGATCTTTTCGCCCGGCGCCCGCGCGTGGTCAATCACCAGCACACGTCCCGGGGTGTGGGCCGCGCACATCATACCGGCCGCGCCGGCACCGATGATAGCTGTATCTGTCTGCATCCCAGCCCATTGGCCCGAAAACCGCTCAAAGACAAGGGTTCAGGCTGGCGCGACGGGCGAATTCGCGTTATTGTCGCACCAGCAGACCCCGGAAAGGGGCGCATCGAGGCAGTGTAAACTTCAAGGCAGGCCCCTATGACGGAAATGGTCTATGGCGCAGTACCGGTTCGCGATGGCGAACCGATCCTCCCGAAATGGTGGCGGACCGTCGATAAATGGACGATGTCCTGCATCCTGATCCTGTTCGCGGTCGGGCTGTTACTCGGGCTTGCCGCATCGCCCCCGCTGGCGGCGAAAAACGGGTTTGAACCCTTCCACTACGTACAGCGACAGGCGTTTTTCGGCACCGTCGCGCTGCTGGCGATGATGATTACCTCGATGATGTCGCCGCTTCTTGTACGCAGGCTCGCGGTTCTGGGGTTTCTGGTGGCCTTCGTGGCGATGGCAATGCTGCCGTTTTTCGGTACGGATTTCGGAAAGGGCGCTGTGCGCTGGTACGGGCTCGGCTTTGCTTCGCTGCAACCCTCGGAATTTCTCAAACCGGGCTTTGTGGTGGTTGCGGCCTGGCTGATGGCCGCTTCTGCTGATGTGAACGGACCACCGGGTAAAACGTGGTCTTTTGCGCTTTGTATCTCGATCGTCCTGATGCTGGCGATGCAGCCTGACTTCGGTCAGGCCTGTCTGGTGCTTTTTGCATGGGGGGTCATGTATTTCGTGGCCGGTGCGCCGATGGTTCTGCTTGTGGGAATGGCAATGCTGGCAATTGTCGGCGGCACGATTGCCTATTCGAATTCTGAGCATTTCGCCCGCCGCATCGACGGGTTTCTGAGCGCAGATATCGACCCCACGACCCAGCTTGGATATGCTGCCAATGCTATTCGCGAGGGCGGGCTTTTCGGTGTCGGTGTGGGCGAGGGGCAGGTGAAATGGTCGCTGCCCGATGCGCATACCGATTTTATAATTGCCGTGGCCGCTGAGGAATACGGGCTGATCATCGTGCTGGTTATTATCGCGCTTTATACAACTGTTGTGACGCGCTCTCTGATGCGGCTGGTGCGCGAACGTGATCCGTTTATTCGCCTGGCCGGCACCGGGCTGGCCTGTACGCTCGGTGTTCAGGCGATGATCAATATGGGGGTCGCGGTCCGGTTGCTGCCCGCCAAGGGCATGACGCTCCCTTTCGTAAGCTATGGCGGCTCCTCGGTGATCGCTTCAGGCATCGCGGTGGGCATGCTGCTGGCCTTTACCCGCACGCGACCGCAGGGCGGTATCAGCGATCTGCTGACCCGCGGGCGTTCAGGATGAGTTCCGCGCCGCTTCTCGTGATTGCGGCCGGCGGAACCGGCGGGCATATGTTCCCCGCTCAGGCACTGGCCGAGGCGATGCTGGACCGTGGCTGGCGGGTAAAGCTCTCCACCGATGCCCGCGGCGCGCGCTATACCGGCGCCTTTCCGGACGGTGCCGAGATCGAAGAGATCAGCAGTGCCACCTTTTCGCGCGGTGGACTTGCAGCTAAAGCTGCGGCGCCTTTCCGGATCGGTGCGGGTGTTCTGGGTGCGCTCATGGCCTTCAGCAGGGACCGGCCGGCAGTTGTGGTGGGCTTTGGCGGTTATCCCGCGATCCCGGCGATGGCTGCGGCCTTTGTGATGAAGCTGCCGCGCATGATCCACGAGCAGAACGGTATTCTGGGGCGGGTCAACACGGTTTTTGCCACGCGGGTGAATGCGATTGCCTGCGGAACCTGGCCCACTGATCTGCCGGAAGGTGTGGTGGGCGAGCATACCGGCAACCCGGTGCGGCGCGCGGTGCTCGACCGGTCCGAGGCGGGTTATATCTCGCCCGGGGATTACCCGATGGAATTGCTGGTCATCGGCGGCAGCCAGGGCGCGCGCATTCTCAGCGATGTGGTGCCGCCTGCTGTGGCCGGGCTGCCGATGCGCATCCTCGACAACATCCGCGTGAGCCACCAGGCCCGCGAGGAAGACCAGGAGCGGGTGGCGAAATATTATGCTGACAACGGCATCAAAGCCGATGTTCAACCCTTTTTCAAAGATGTCCCGCGCCGGATGTCAGAAGCGCAACTGGTGATCAGTCGGGCGGGGGCGTCCTCTGTTGCCGATATCTCTGTCATCGGGCGGCCGTCGATCCTGATCCCGTTTGCCGCGGCGACCGGTGACCACCAGACGGCAAATGCGCGCGGTCTCGTCGAGGCCGGCGCCGCGATCATGGTGCCGGAATCCAAGGCAGACGTGGCGGCACTTACGGAAATGATCGCCTCTGTGCTGGACAATCCAGAGGGGGCGATGCAAATGGCCCGCTCGGCGGCAAAATTCGGAAAACCCGAGGCGACCGAACTGCTGGCAGGGATGGTCGAGCGGCTTGCCGGAAAGGAACATGAGACATGAGTGCTGCAACAAAACTGCCAGGGGACGTGGGTCCTATTCATTTCGTCGGCATCGGTGGGATCGGCATGTCGGGCATCGCAGAGGTTTTGCTGAACCATGGCTACCGGGTACAGGGATCGGATCTGAAATCCTCTCCGATTACCGAGCGGCTTGCGGGTCTCGGGGCGCATATCTTTGAGAGCCAGAAGGCGGACAATGTCGAAAACGCCGGGGTCGTCGTGATCTCAAGCGCCATCAAAACGGGCAACCCGGAGCTGGATGCCGCCCGCGCGAAGGGCCTGCCGGTGGTGCGCCGCGCAGAGATGCTGGCCGAACTGATGCGGCTGAAATCCAATGTCGCTGTGGCGGGCACACACGGCAAAACGACGACCACCACTATGGTTGCCACGCTGCTCGATGCCGGTGATTTCGACCCCACGGTGATCAACGGTGGGATCATTCACGCTTACGGCTCAAACGCGCGGGCCGGCGAGGGCGAGTGGATGGTTGTGGAGGCTGATGAAAGCGACGGCACGTTCAACCGTCTGCCTGCCACCATCGCGATCATCACCAATATCGATCCCGAGCACATGGAGCACTGGGGCACCGAAGCAGCCCTGCATCAGGGGTTCTACGATTTCGTCTCGAATATTCCGTTTTATGGCATCGCCGTCTGCTGCACCGATGACCCGGATGTGCAGGCGCTGGTGGGGCGGATCACCGACCGTCGCGTTGTCACCTACGGGTTCAATGCGCAGGCGGATGTGCGGGCAATCAATCTTATCTACAAATCGGGGGTCGCGCATTTCGATGTGGCCCTGCAGGCCGAAGGCATCGTCATCGAAGGCTGCAGCCTGCCCATGCCCGGAGATCACAATGTCTCCAACGCGCTCTCTGCTATCGCTGTCGCCCGCCATCTTGGTATGAAGGCCGGGCAGATTAAGACCGCGTTAGCCGCGTTCGGCGGCGTTAACAGGCGCTTTACCCGGGTGGGCGAAATTGACGGCGTGACAATCATTGATGACTACGGACACCATCCCGTCGAGATTACGGCGGTGCTGAAAGCGGCCCGTCATGCGACGGAGGGCCGGGTGATAGCCGTGCACCAGCCGCACCGCTATTCGAGGCTCTCCAGTTTGTTTGATGACTTCTGCGCCTGTTTCAACGATGCGGATGTGGTGGGGATCGCCGAGGTTTTCGCCGCCGGCGAGGACCCGGTTGAAGGATACGGGCGCGACGATCTGGTGGCCGGGCTTATCCGTCACGGACACCGGCATGCGCGCGCCGTCGTTGATGAAGATGATCTGGAGCGCCTTGTGCGTGAACAGGCGCGGCCCGGTGATATGGTCGTCTGTCTTGGTGCCGGTACGATCAGCGCCTGGGCCAACGCTCTGCCGGACCGGCTGAAGAAAAAGGTGGCATAGCGCGGGTATGAAACTGATTGCCATTACGGCCGGGATATCTGTCGCCAGTGGGGTGAGGGGTCTGTTGACGGAAAAGCGAATGCGTGGATACGCCCTGGCCGGAACGGCGTTCGCAGTGGCCGCGGCGAGCATCGGTGCCGCGATGTTTTTCGCGCGCGCGGGTGGGAATGACAACATTGTCGGCGCCTTCGTCCTCTGCGGATACCTTGTGCCCGCAGTCGCGGGGTTTGCAATCGGTGGCGGCGTGTCAAAAATCAGATATTACTAGGGGGAAGGCTATGTTGCTCTGGATCTGTATTGCATGGGTTCTCGCCTCGGCGGCGGTCGCGATGCTGCCGATGCGGCTGCAATATGTGCCTGGCATCGCCCTGCTCCTGATGGCGCCGGTGCTGATCGTGCTGGCCGGGCTTGCCTGGAACTGGTGGGTGGCGGGCTTTGCGCTCTTTGCCTTCGTGTCGATGTTCCGCAATCCGCTGCGTTATTTTCTTGCCCGGGCACGGGGCGAACGACCGGAGATACCCCGATGAGCACGCCCCTGATCCTCGCCGCCGTCTGGGCGCTTATTGCCAATATCCTCGCTATGACGCCGAGCAGGGACCACCACTGGCGCAATGCTTATATTCTGATCGCCGTGGGCATCCCTATTGTCGGTCTGGTGACCTGGGCGCATGGTCCCTGGATCGGAATGCTGGTAATGGTCGCCGGCATGTCGGTGCTGCGCTGGCCGGTGATTTATCTTGGCCGCTGGATCAGACGCATCACGCTGCGCTGAGAGGGCCCTGATGACGGACATGCCACAGGTGCGCGGGCGGCTGACGCCGGACCGGACGCTGAATGATCTGACATGGCTGCGTGTGGGCGGTCCTGCCGACTGGCTCTTCCAACCGGCGGACGAAGAAGATCTCTGTGCATTTCTCGCAGCCCTGCCGCCGGAGGTTCCGGTTTTCCCGATGGGTGTCGGCTCCAACCTGATCGTGCGCGATGGCGGTCTGCGTGCCGTGGTGATCCGCCTTGGCCGCGGGTTTAACGCAATTGACTGCACGGGAACGCAGGTGACGGCGGGGGCGGCAGCCCTTGATGCGCATGTCGCGCGCCGTGCGGCGGATGCCGGGCTCGATCTGACATTTCTGCGTACCATTCCCGGCAGTATCGGCGGGGCCGTGCGCATGAATGCCGGCTGTTACGGAAGCTATACGGCGGATGTCCTTTCGGAGGTACGGGCAGTCACGCGTTCCGGCGAAGTGATCACCATACCCGCATCAGATCTGCAGCTTGCCTACCGCCAGAGCGTGCTGCCGGACGGGGCTGTGCTCACGGCTGCGGTCTTTAACGCACCCCGGGAGGATCCCGCCAGGCTGCATGCACGCATGGAAGATCAGCTGGCAAAGCGCAACGCGTCCCAGCCGGTGAAAGACCGCAGTGCAGGATCGACATTTCGCAATCCGGCAGGGTTTTCATCGACCGGGCAGTCGGATGACGTGCATGATCTCAAGGCCTGGAAGGTGATTGACGACGCCGGTATGCGCGGCGCACGGCGTGGCGGTGCGCAGATGAGCGAAAAGCATTCTAATTTCCTGATCAATACCGGGGATGCCACTGCGGCGGATCTTGAGGGATTGGGCGAGGACGTGCGAAAAAAGGTTTACGCCCAAAGCGGTATCACGCTAGAATGGGAAATCATGCGGGTCGGCGAGAATTAACGGCAATTTAACCATAAACCGCCACGCTCGGATGCACAGATAAAGACGGTGAACCGGCGCAAAGCCGGAGCTTATAAAATAAAACGGACCGAAACGGTCCACCAGAGGCACCAAGGTGGGTAAGTCGAGCAGGACACCCCCGAAAGTGGCAGTATTGATGGGCGGACCTTCGGCTGAGCGCGAAGTGTCTTTGTCCAGCGGGCAGGCCTGCGCTGACGCTTTGCGGGAAGAAGGATACGAAGTGGTCGCAGTCGATGCGGGCCGCGACCTGTGCTCCGTTCTGCAGGACATCTCTCCTGATGCGGTGCTGAACTGCCTGCATGGTCGCTGGGGCGAGGACGGCTGCGTTCAGGGCCTGCTGGAATGGTTGGGCATTCCCTATTCGCATTCCGGCGTGCTGGCCTCCGCCCTCGCTATGGATAAGCAGCGCAGCAAAGATGCTTTTGTCGCTGCCGGACTGCCAGTGGTAAAGAGCTTCATCACATCCCGCGACGCAGTGTGCGCAGGCCACGTGATGGACCCGCCCTATGTGGTCAAACCCAATAACGAAGGCTCATCCGTCGGCATCTATCTGGTGCATGAGGCGAGCAACGGGCCGCCGGCTCTGGCCGCTGATATGCCTGATGAAGTCATGGTGGAAGCCTTCGCACCGGGACGCGAGCTGACCACCACAGTAATTGGTGACCGGGCGCTGGTGGTCACGGATATTCTGACCGACGGCTGGTATGATTACGATGCAAAGTATAAACCCGGCGGCTCGCGGCATATCGTGCCGGCAGAGATCCCCGATGAGATCACCGCCCTCTGTCTCGACTATGCGCTGCGTGCTCACAAAGTGCTGGGCTGCCGCGGTGTCAGTCGCACGGATTTTCGCTGGGACGAAAGCCGTGGCGCGGACGGGCTGATCCTACTTGAGACCAATACGCAACCCGGCATGACCGCGACCTCGCTCTCGCCCGAACAGGCGCAGGCCTGCGGGATGAGTTTCGGTGCGCTCTGTGCCTGGATGGTGGAGGACGCTTCATGCGCGCGCTGAGGTTCCGGGGCAAAAACAACACGGCCTGTGACCCTGCGCCCTCACGCTGGTCCTGGCGGATGCAGCGTCTGATGCTGACGCCGGCCTTCCGGCTGATGCTGCGCGCGGGCCTGCCGATGGCGCTGACATTTACGGCAGGCACTGTCTGGCTTTCGGATGAAACGCGCCGCGAGGCGATCCGCGAAACGGTTTCCGAGGCAAAAGCCGCCTTTGAGACCCGCCCGGAGTTCATGGTGCGCCTGATGGCGATTGACGGGGCCGGCGACGCGCTTGCGGCGGATATCCGCGAGGTGGTGCCGCTTGGCTTTCCGCTCAGCTCATTTGACCTCGACCTCAGCTCTATCCGCGCGACGATCTCTGATCTGCCCCCGGTAAAGAGCGCGACCGTGCGTATCCGGCCGGGCGGTATCCTGCAGGTGGACGTTGTGCCGCGCAGGCCTGTGGTGGTCTGGCGCCGTCCCGGGGGCCTGAACATGGTCGATGTGGACGGGGTTCTGGTTGATACGCTGGCCGCCCGCATGGACCGGCCGGATCTGCCCCTGATTGCGGGAGCCGGGGCGCAGGAGCATGTCAAAGAAGCGCTGGAGATTTACCGGGCCGCGGCTCCCCTCGGAGGGCGTTTGCGCGGGATCGTGCGGATGGGCGAGCGGCGGTGGGACGTCGTGCTCGACCGGGGGCAGCGTATTCTGCTGCCCGAAACCGACGCCGTTGGTGCGCTTGACCGGGTGATTGCGATGGACGGCGTGCAGGACGTGCTGGCCCGCGATATCCGGCGGATCGATCTGCGGCTGGGACAGCGGCCGACAGTACAGATGAGCAAGGCAGCCACCGGGACCTGGTGGGAGATGCGGGAAGTGTCAGGGCAGTAGAATGAGCGACTTATACGACAATCAGCGGCAGATGAGACAGATGCGCAAGGCCGCGATGCAGCGCGGTGTGGTGGCGATCCTGGATGTGGGCAGTTCAAAGATCTCCTGTCTGGTGCTGCGCTTTGACGGCACCGGCCCGCTGGGCGATGAGGGTGAGATCGGCTCGCTTGCCGGACAATCGGGGTTCCGGGTGATCGGTGCGGCCACAACCCGGTCACGCGGTGTGAAATTCGGTGAGGTCTGCGCAATGCAGGAGACCGAACGCGCGATCCGCACGGCGTTGCAGGGTGCCCAGAAGATGGCCGGGATCCGTGTCGATCATGTGATCGCCTGTTTCGCTGGTGCCGAGCCGCGCTCTTACGGGCTTGATGCCGCTCTGCCGCTCGAGGGCGAAGCCGTAGGAGAGCAGGACGTGGCACGCGTTCTGGCCGCCTGTGATGTACCGGATTACGGACCGGGCCGCGAGGTGCTGCATGCACAGCCGGTCAATTTTGCAATTGATCACCGCTCGGGTCTCGTCGACCCGCGCGGACAGCTTGGCACCATGCTGTCGGTGGATATGCATATGCTCACCGTAGACGGACAGGCCGTGCAGCATCTGGCACATTGCATCAAGCGGTGTGATCTGGAACTCGCAGGGATCGCCTCGTCGGCCTATGTCAGCGGGTATTCCTCGCTGGTGGAGGATGAGCAGGAACTTGGCGCGGCCTGTATCGATCTGGGGGGCGGCACAACCGGTGTGTCGATTTTCATAAAGAAACACATGATTTACGCCGACACCGTGCGGATGGGCGGCGATCACGTGACCTCTGATATCTCAATGGGTCTGCAGATCCCGATGGCCAATGCCGAAAGGATCAAGACATTTTACGGCGGCGTACATGCCACGGGTGTGGATGACCGCGAAATGATTGAAATCGGCGGTGACACGGGTGATTTTGAACACGATCGCAGGACCGTAAGCCGCGCTGAGGTGATCGGGATCATGCGTCCGCGGGTCGAGGAAATACTCGAAGAGGTGCGCGCACGGCTTGATGCAGCGGGCTTTGACCACCTTCCGAGCCAGCAAATTGTACTGACGGGCGGCGGCAGCCAGATCCCCGGGCTCGATGGTCTGGCGAGCCGGATTCTCGGACAGCAGGTGCGACTGGGCCGGCCGCTGCGTGTGCACGGGCTGCCGCAAGCTGCTACCGGTCCGGGATTTGCCTCGGTTGTCGGGCTGTCCCTTTTTGCGGCGCATCCGCAGGATGAATGGTGGGATTTTGATATTCCTGCCGAGGGCTATCCGAACAGGTCGCTGAAGCGTGCGGTGCGGTGGTTCCGGGACAACTGGTGAGGGAGGGTTGTTTCCACGCCGGCAACAGTTGTTTCCGATACGTGTCCGGTTGCGTCTGTTCCGCTGAAAGAATCGGGTGACGCTCAATGACTCGCATGATAAGTTATCCACAAGGCCCGACAGAGGTCTGAAGGCGATCGAGCAGGCGCCCCTAAGTAGTGAATCACCCCACCGTCCGGCACAGCTTCTGCGCCGTTCTCGTTAGGGTTGCATCATGTTCCAGGTGTTGCGCTTTGATTTTGCGCAACATCTTGCCGATAGCCCCGCTACCAGGCTCTCAACGCCTGATTGCACCCTACATTTTGTGGCAAATTTGCGTTTTTTGCGTGACCCTGGGGCCGGCAACGGATAAAGTCGTCAAGGAACAGGACCGGAAAAAATACCCGCGAATGCGGGTTTTCATCACAGGCGGATTTAACCATGACACTTACTCTTTCGATGCCCGGACAGGCAGATCTTAAACCCCGTATCACCGTGTTTGGTGTGGGCGGTGCCGGCGGGAATGCCGTCAACAATATGATCGAGAAAGAGCTGGATGGTGTTGAATTCGTTGTCGCCAACACCGATGCCCAGGCGCTGCAGCAAGCACGCGCGGAAAACCGCGTGCAACTCGGCGTGAAAGTGACCGAAGGACTTGGCGCGGGGGCGCGCGCATCCGTCGGCGCCGCAGCCGCAGAGGAAAGCATCGAAGAGATCGTGGATCATCTGGCCGGCGCGCATATGTGCTTTATCACCGCCGGTATGGGGGGTGGCACCGGAACCGGCGCGGCGCCGATCATCGCTCAGGCCGCGCGTGAGCTGGGTGTTCTGACTGTCGGCGTCGTCACCAAGCCCTTCCAGTTTGAGGGCGCCAAGCGGATGCGCCAGGCCGAAGACGGTGTCGAGGCCCTGCAGAAGGTCGTCGATACGCTGATCATCATTCCCAACCAGAACCTGTTCCGTCTGGCCAATGAAAAAACCACCTTCACCGAAGCATTCTCGATGGCGGACGATGTGCTCTATCAGGGCGTCAAAGGTGTCACCGATCTGATGGTCCGGCCGGGCCTTATAAATCTCGATTTTGCCGATGTACGCGCCGTAATGGACGAAATGGGTAAGGCGATGATGGGCACCGGCGAAGCTGACGGCGAAGATCGTGCAGTTCAGGCGGCAGAAAAAGCCATCGCCAATCCGCTGCTGGATGAAATCAGCCTGCGCGGCGCCAAGGGCGTGCTTATCAATATCACGGGCGGGCATGACCTGACACTCTTCGAGCTCGATGAGGCGGCCAACCGGATCCGCGAAGAGGTGGACCCGGAAGCAAACATCATCGTCGGTTCCACACTCGACACCGATATGGGCGGCCTGATGCGGGTCAGCGTTGTTGCCACCGGCATCGACGCCGCCGATGTGAATGCCGATATGCCGGTTCCGCGCCGGTCGCTTTCCGAACCGTTGCGCCAGCCTGCCGCGGTCGAAGAAGAAGTGGCGCCCGCCGCCGTGGCCGTCGAACCCGAACCGCAGCAGGAAGTCGCTCTGCGCGACACTGACGAGCCGGGTCTCTTTGAAACCCTGGACGTTGAACAGGCCGCGGCCTCCGATATGGCCGAGGATATCTTTGCCGAGGACACGCAGCAGGCCGCTGACGATCTGCCGCCGCCTGCGTATCAGCCCCAAGTCGCGGCGTTCGAGCCGCGCCGCGATGCGCCCGAAGCACAGGCCGAAGCATTTGTCGCACCGCGCGCTCCTGCCCCCGGCACGCCCTCACCGGAAGCTCTTGCCCGCCTGCGCGCGGCTGCCGAGAAGGCCGCACCGCAGACCGTTTCCGATCACCAGGCACGCGTTGCCCGCGAAGCTGCCCAACAGGGCGAACGCCCGCGCTTTGGGATAAACTCGCTGATCAACCGGATGACAGGTCACGGCGAAGGTGCCCCGCAGCCAGCGCCGCGCCAGCAACCAAAGGTTCAGCATCGCAGTGCCGCACCCGCTCCGATGCCTCAGGATCAGGTGGACCCCGATCAGGAACGCATCGAAATTCCGGCATTTCTGCGTCGCCAAGCGAACTGAAACCATCACGAATAACGAGAAGGGGGCTGCGGAAACGCAGCCCTTTTTTTATTGTTATCAAGGATTTGGCATCGTGCAGGCGTCTTTGCGCCGAAATGTAACAGGAGTGTTTCAGTCGGTTGCAAAGATTGAGTTGGCTCCAGGGGCGTCAGCACCTAACTAGCTGTCAAGCGGGTGAAAAACCTGTGGGATTGAGAGGTTACTGTGCAGACTACCATTAAATCGCCGGTCAGTTTTACGGGCCGCGGATTGCATTCCGGTCAAAAAGCCACGCTGACCATCCGGCCGGCAACTGCCGAGCACGGCATCTGGTTTGCACGGACCGACGTGGCCGTGGGTGACCGTATGGTGCCCGCGCGCTGGGACGCTGTTCTGCGATCACCGCTTTGCACGCGCATCGAAAACAGTTCCGGTCTTCAGGTCTCTACTGTCGAGCATGTGATGGCGGCGCTTGCCGGCTGTGGCGTGCACAACGCGCTTGTCGAGATCGACGGTCCCGAAGTGCCGATCCTTGATGGCTCTGCCGCTCCCTTCGTACGCGGCATCATGCAGCGCGGTCTGCGTGACCTGCATGCGCCGGTACGCGCTTTTGAAATCATGAAAGAAATTACCGTGACCGACGGCGAGGCCTCCGCAACGCTGGCCCCGGCGGAGACGTTGATTATCGATTTTGAGATCGACTTCGAAGACCGCGCCATCGGTCATCAGCGCAAATCGCTCGTGATGAACAACGGCAGCTTTGCCCGCGAGCTTTGCGACAGCCGCACCTTCTGCCGTCAGGCGGATGTGGATGCGATGCTCTCCAGTGGTCTGGCGCTTGGCGGCAACCCAGGCGAGAACGCGGTCGTCTTCGACGGCGACCAGGTGCTGAGCCCGGGCGGTCTGCGTCACAGTGACGAACCTGTACGCCACAAAATGCTGGACGCTCTGGGCGATCTGGCGATGGCGGGTGCGCCGCTGATCGGTCACTATACCGGTGTGCGTGCAGGCCATTCGCTGACCAACACGTTGTTGCGCAAGGTTTTTGCGACACCGGGTGCTGTACGCATGATCGTCTGTGATGAAGATACCGCAGCGCGTCTTCCGGGTTACGGACTGGTCTGGGATGAAATTCCCGCAGTTGCCTGAAGGGCAGGCTGCTTTTAACATCACAAACAATGTATTAGGTGCAAAGGGCGTTTTGCGCGCCTTTTTTCTGTGCTACGACACACCTGAATGCGCATGGATACGGCGCCCCGGGGGAAACGGATGAGGAAAGCCGGCATGGGAATGATCAGATCGCGTCACGGAGTGATCGGCGCGCTGCTCGTTGGTGTGGCACTTGGCGGCTGTGCCGAAGACAGTGGCCGGACCACCGGCAGCTTCTTCAACCCGCAGGAAATTCCACTGGAAACCTATTCTGCTGAGCAGATTTTTGAACGCGGGGAGTTTGAGCTGAGCCGGTCGCAGCCGGATGAGGCCGCGTTTTACTTTTCCGAAATCGAGCGCCTTTACCCGTATTCGGACTGGGCCCGACGTGCGCTGATTATGCAGGCCTTTGCCTATCACTCTGGCGAAGACTATCCCAACAGCCGGTCCGCCGCGCAGCGTTTCATTGATTTTTACCCTGACGACGATGATGCGGCCTATGCGCAGTACCTCCTCGCGCTGAGCTATTACGATCAGATCGACGAAGTCGGTCGGGATCAGGGGCTGACCTTTCAGGCGCTGCAGTCCCTGCGCGAGGTGATCGAGCGCTATCCCGAGAGTGACTACTCACGCTCGGCCATCCTCAAATTTGATCTCGCCTTTGACCATCTTGCGGCCAAGGAAATGGAGATCGGGCGCTATTACCTGCGTCGTGAGCATTACTCTGCTGCGATCAACCGGTTCCGCGTCGTGGTTGAGGATTTTCAGACCACCACACAGACACCTGAAGCCCTGCACCGCCTTGTCGAGGCCTATCTCTCGCTTGGCCTTACAGATCAGGCACGGACAGCAGGCGCCATTCTGGGGTACAACTATCGCTCGACCTCGTGGTACGAGGACAGCTATGCGCTGCTCACCGGGCAGGGGCTTACCCTGGAAGCGGCCGGTGACGGATGGCTGCGGCAGGTCTATCGCCAGACCATCAAAGGGAACTGGCTCTGACCCGGCCACCGCCAGAGGACCGATAACGCCGATGCTGCGCGGACTGGACATCGCCGACATGCTCATCATCGACCGGCTGGAACTGGCGTTTCAGCCCGGTCTGAATGTGCTCACCGGGGAGACCGGAGCAGGCAAATCCATCCTTCTGGATTCGCTGGGTTTTGTGCTGGGCTGGCGCGGCCGGGCGGATCTGGTGCGGCAGGGGGCGGAGCAGGGCGAGGTAACGGCCTGGTTCGATCTCACGCCCGGTCATCCGGCCCGTACGGTGCTCCGTGACGCGGGCCTGCCGGACGGGGATGAGCTGATCCTGCGGCGCATAAACAGCCGCGACGGGCGTAAAACCGCATGGGTCAATGACCGCCGTTGTTCCGGTGAAGTGCTAAGGCAACTCTCGGACACACTCGTGGAACTGCATGGCCAGCATGATGACCGGGGGCTTCTGAACCCGCGTGGTCACCGGGTCATCCTGGACGAATTTGGCGGGCTGGAGGCGCAGCGCGCAGCGGTCCGGGCGGCATGGAACACGCGCGGACAGGCCACCAAAGCGCTGAAGTCGGCTGAGGCCGCGATGGCCGTCATTCGCGAAGAAGAGGATTATCTCCGGCACGCGGTGGCGGAGCTGGATGCACTGGCACCGGAGCCCGGTGAAGAGGCCAGCCTCGATGTAAAGCGGCGTCTGATGCAGGGCGCGGAAAAGATCCGCAACGATGTTGTGCGCGCGCATGAGCTTTTGGGGGCGCAGGGGGCTGAAGCAGCGCTTGGTGAGGCGATGCGCTGGCTTGATGGTGCGGCAACGCATGCTGAAGGGCGGCTGGAGGCGCCGATGGCGGCACTGTCCCGCGCGATGTCCGAACTGGGTGAGGCGCTCGACGGCATCGGTGACGCCGTTCAGGACTTATCCTTTGACCCCAATGATCTGGAGAACACAGAAGAGCGCCTTTTTGCCATTCGCGGCCTCGCCCGGAAGCACGATATACTGGCGGATGATCTTGCTGTATTCGGCGATACCCTGCGTGAAAAGCTGAATGCCCTTGATGCCGGGGATGCTGATCTCTCAAAGCTCCGGCAGGCGCTCGACAAGGCCGAGGCGGAATACAGGGACACAGCGGCGCATCTGAGCGAGGCCCGCAAGTCAGCGGCAACGTCACTTGATAAGGCCGTCAGTGCAGAGCTCGCACCGCTGAAGATGGAGCGCGCGGTTTTCACGACACAGATCACGCCTGATGCGCCCGGTCCCGAGGGCCATGATGCGGTGGCGTTCAGCGTCGCCACCAACCCCGGCGCGCCCTCAGGGCCGCTCAACCGGATCGCCTCGGGCGGTGAACTCAGCCGGTTTTTGCTGGCCCTCAAAGTGTGCCTGACGCGTGGACAGACCGGCCTGACCATGATTTTTGACGAGATCGATCGCGGTGTCGGCGGCGCAACTGCGGATGCGGTGGGGCGTCGCCTGTCAGCGCTGGCAGCGGACGGCCAGGTGCTGGTCGTGACCCACTCCCCTCAGGTGGCAGCCCTTGGCACGCATCACTGGCGCGTGGAAAAGCAGGTCTCGCGCGGCATGACCACCTCGACAGTTGTCCCGCTGCCCGGCGACGACCGCATAGACGAGATTGCCCGGATGCTGTCGGGTGACACCATTACCGATGAAGCCCGTGCGGCCGCGAGGTCATTGCTCGCTGTTCAGGGGTGCAGCGGATGATCAGGCACCGGTGTGCGCCTCTCGTTGAAAATCCGCAATCCCCCGGGCGGGCAACGGATGCCTGACAACGACCGATCCTACATTTCACGACAACTGGACATGGCGGTCAGCTCCTGTCGCGACGGTCTCGTTCACATCCGCAAGCACGGGCCGGGTCAGGTTCAGTTCTGGTTTATCGCACTGGCGGTCGGTATCGTGGCCGGGTTCGCTGCGATCTTTTTCCGAAAGGGTGTCAACAGCTTACAAACCTTTCTTTACGGAACCGAGGACGTGCGCCTGCTGCACAGTTTTGCGCAGTCTTTGCCGTGGTATA
Organism: Roseobacter sp.; assembly: GCF_024639605.1. Classification (GTDB taxonomy): domain Bacteria; phylum Pseudomonadota; class Alphaproteobacteria; order Rhodobacterales; family Rhodobacteraceae; genus Roseobacter. The sequence goes on from NZ_JAHEHZ010000010.1 coordinate 26,358, forward strand.
TGATCCTGATCATCCCGATCTGCGGCGGGCTGGTGGTCGGTCTGATACTGCACAATTTTACCCGTGATGCACGCGCACGCTCAGTGGCGGATGTTATTCATGGCGCCGCGATGCACGACGGGCGGGTCGAGACGCGGGCCGGTCTGGCATCTGCCCTGGCCTCGATGATCACGCTGGGCACCGGCGGGTCGAGTGGCAGGGAAGGGCCGGTAGTGCACCTTGCGGCCGTGATCTCCACTTGGGTCAACCGCCGCATGCATGCAGACGGGATCACCGGGCGCGATCTGCTGGGCTGTGCCGTGGCGGCGGCGGTTTCTGCGAGTTTCAACGCGCCGATTGCCGGTGCGCTTTTTGCGCTTGAGGTGGTACTGCGCCACTTTGCCGTACATGCCTTTGCCCCGATTGTCATTGCGAGTGCAGCCGGCACGGTCATCAACCGCCTTGAGTTCGGCGGCGTGACCGAGTTCACGCTGACCACCGTGAACGAAGTGCAGTTTTACCAGGAGATGCCGGCCTATCTCCTGCTCGGACTGGTTTGCGGACTGGTGGCTGTGGCTCTGATGAAAGCAATTTTCTGGGCGGATGATTTCGGTAATCACATTCAGGAACGCACCGGTCTGCCGCGCTGGCTGCGCCCGGCGGTTGCCGGTGCACTGCTCGGCGGCATCGCCATCTGGTATCCGCATATCATCGGCGTCGGGTATGAAACGACGTTCCTCGCTATGGACGGCCAGCTTTTCCTGCGGGATGCGATTGTCTTTGCGGTGATCAAAACCATTGCTGTGGCGGTGACCATGGCGGGGCGCATGGGCGGCGGGGTATTCTCGCCATCGCTGATGATCGGCGCGCTGACGGGCCTGAGCTTCGGGCTGATTGCCACCAGCGTTTTCCCCGAAGTTTCCGGATCTATTTCGCTCTATGCGCTCGCCGGGACGGGGGCTGTGGCGGCTGCCGTGCTGGGCGCGCCGATCTCAACAACGCTGATTGTATTTGAACTGACGGGCGACTGGCAGACCGGGCTGGCGGTCATGGTGGCGGTGTCGATGTCGACCGCTCTGGCCTCAAAAATTGTGGACCGCAGTTTCTTTCTCAGCCAGCTTGAACGGCGGAATATCCACCTTGCCGCAGGGCCGCAGGCCTATCTGCTGGCCATGTTCCGGGTGAACGGAGTGATGCGCCCGCCCGACCATCCGCGTGCCGCCAGTGAAGAAGTCTGCTGGGACATGATCGGCGACGGGGTTTATGTCGACGCGACGGCCACGCTCGAAGCTGCAATGCCGCTTTTTGAAGCCGGTGTGCAGTTTATTCCGGTGGTGTCCCTGAATAAAAACGCGGCACCGCCTGAGTTACTTGGCGCGCTCTTCCATGTGGATGCGCTCAAGGCTTACAACCGGGCTCTTGCGGCGACGGCGGCTGAAGAACACTCGTGATCAGATCTCTTCGACTGTCACATCGCCGGTAGTATAAAAGGCCAGGTGGTCTTTGATGCGCGCAACGCCCTCTTTGGGTGCTTCATAAGACCAGGCGACATCTTTCAGCGTGGTGCTTTTGGTTACAACCGAGAAATATGTGGCGTCGCCTTTGTGCGGGCAGTTGGTGGATTTGTCAGTCTGGTCAAGAAATGCCATAGCGATGTCGCCGCGCGGAAAATAGATCACCGGCGGGTAGTCGCCCTCTACCAGTTCGAGGGCATCGCTGCTCTCTCCCAGAACGGCGCCACCGGCCCTGACAGACCACGTGCCCGCAGATTTCCGTACGGTGATATGATCGGCCATGTCAGGTCTCCTCCCCTTTGTATTGTAACGATATTCTGTCGTTGGTGCGCGGCAGAATGATTTGTGTGTCCGCAGTCTAGAGCGGCGCGGTGGCCGCATCCAACCATGTTTTTGCATCCGGGGATACCCGGGGGCCGATCTTTTCTGCCACTGCCGCATGGTAAGTGTTCAGCCAGTCGCGTTCTTCCGTACTCAGCATCTCCCGCACTACCAGGCGCCGGTCCACAGGCACCCATGTCAGTGTCCGCCAGTCCAGCATGTTGCGATGGTCGTCGCCGCCCGGCAGATCAGGCGCATCCCGGGCCACGATCAGGTTTTCGATACGGATACCGAATGCGCCTTCGCGGTAATATCCCGGCTCATTCGACAGGATCATCCCGGCCTCAATCGGCACGTGATTGATCCGGCTGAGGCGCTGCGGGCCTTCGTGCACAGACAGATAGGCACCGACGCCGTGCCCGAGACCGTGGTCAAAATCCTGCCCCGCAAGCCATAGCGGCATGCGTCCGATGGCCTCGATATCACGGCCGGCAAGACCCTGCGGCCAGCGCAGGCGGCTCATGGCGATCATGCCCTGCAGCACCCGTGTAAAGGCCTCGCGGGCCTCTTCGGGCACCTCACCGATTGCGATTGTGCGGGTGATATCGGTCGTGCCGTCGAGGTACTGCCCGCCGCTGTCGAGCACCAGCAGATGGCCGTCTTCAAGCGTGGCATCGGTCTCTTCGGTGACACGGTAATGCATGATCGCGCCATGCGGACCGGTGCCGGCAATGGTTTCAAAGCTGATGTCCTGCAGCGCGTTGTCATTGCGCCGAAGGGCCTCAAGGCGGCTGACCACCTGCGTTTCGCTGAGGCTGCCTGCGGGCTGCGCATCAAGCCAGGCCAGAAGTTCTACGACGGCCGCGCCATCGCGCAGGTGTGCGGCCGCCGCTCCGGCGATTTCAGCCTCGTTCTTACGGGCTTTGGGCAGGGCGCAGGGCTCATCGCCCCAGACCACTCTGTCGCCGAGAAGTTCAGAGACCGCCACGGGGACGGTGCTTTTGTCCAGCCTGACAAGTCCGTCCAGTCCGGCGACAAAGCTTTCGAAATCATCGGGATCCTGAACACTGACTTCCGGGCCGAAATGCTCCATCAGCCCGTCGAGTTTTTCCGCCGCCATGAACAGGGCCACATGTCCGTTGTCGTGCAGCACGGCAAACCCCTGGGCGATGGGATTGCGCGGAATGTCCGAGCCGCGAATGTTCAGCAACCAACACAGGGAATCGGGCAAGGTGATCACGGCAGAGCGGTGACCGGCATCGCGCAGGTCATCTGCAAGGCGCGCGCGTTTGTCAGCATGGCTTTCCCCGGCGAATTCCATCGGATGGACACGGACCGGCGCGCGCGGCGGAGCCGGCTGATCGTCCCAGACACGATCCACCATGTTCTCGCAGGCCCGCGTGTCGATACCACTGCCTTTGAGAGCACGCTCAAGGGTTTCGATCTGCCCGGGGGTGTGCAGCCAGGGATCAAATCCGACCGTGCCACCATCGGGCAACTGCTCCGCAAGCCACGTTCCCAGAGTAACTTCGGGCCAGGGCACTGGCGTGAACTCAGCCGCGACCTGGGATTTCACCTGTGTCCGGTACCGGCCGTCGATAAACACGCCCGCACTTCCGGTCAGGACGGCACAAAAGCCCGCCGATCCGGTAAATCCGGTCAGCCAGGCAAGCCGCTCGTCATGCGCGGAGACGTACTCGCCCTGATGCGCGTCCGCGCGTGGCACAAGAAAGCCGTCCAGCCCTTCAGCTGCCAGAACCTCGCGCAAAGCGGCAAGGCGGGGCGGGCCCTGTTCGGGCCGTGCTGTGACTTTGAATGACTGAAACATGGATCCCCCGGTTTCTTTGGCTGAACTACTCCCGCCGGAGGCAGGTATCACTTTATCCCGCGCGGCGGATGCCCATCATGCGCGCCCGGGCCCGCGGATTGCTGTCGAAGAGTGCGGCAAGCTGTTCGGTCATCGCTCCGGCGAGCTGATCCACATCCGTGATAGTTACCGCGCGGTCGTAGTAGCGTGTTACGTCATGCCCGATGCCAATGGCCAGCAGCTCGACGGCTTTGCGTTTTTCGACCATCGCAATCACGTCGCGCAGGTGTTTTTCCAGATAGTTCGCAGGATTCACAGACAGCGTGCTGTCATCGACCGGCGCACCGTCAGAGATCACCATCAGGATCTTGCGCGCCTCAGCGCGCATCAGCATCCGGCGGTGCGCCCATTCGAGCGCCTCTCCGTCAATATTTTCCTTCAGCAGGCCCTCTTTCATCATCAGACCCAGATTGGGTCGCGTCCGCCGCCAGGGCGCATCCGCGGATTTATAGATGATGTGGCGCAGGTCATTGAGCCGCCCGGGCTGCTGCGGCCGGCCGTCGTTGAGCCATGCCTCGCGCGCCTGGCCGCCCTTCCAGGCGCGGGTGGTAAATCCCAGAATCTCGACTTTGACGTTGCAGCGCTCCAGCGTGCGGGCGAGGACATCCGCGCAGATCGCCGCGATGGAGATCGGACGCCCGCGCATCGAGCCGGAGTTGTCCAGCAGCAGCGTCACAACGGTATCGCGGAATTCGGTGTCTTTCTCGACCTTGAAGCTCAGCGGCGTCGTCGGGTTGGCGACCACACGTGCCAGACGGCCCGCGTCCAGTATGCCCTCTTCGAGATCGAATTCCCAGGACCGGTTCTGTTGCGCCTGCAGACGGCGCTGCAACTTGTTGGCCAGCCGGCTGACAGCGCCTTTCAGCGGTTCCAGCTGCTGATCAAGATAGGCGCGCAGGCGCTCCAGTTCTACCGGTTCGGCAAGCTCCTCTGCGCCGATTTCCTCATCATGATCAGAGAGATAAACCAGATAATTGGGATCCGCGTCCGAGGCAGGCTGCGGGGCAGGCGGCTCCAGCGGGGCCTCTCCTTCCGGCATCTCGGCCTCTTCACCCATTTCCTGATCGGCCATGTCATCCATGGAGACCTGGGCCTGTGCTGCGTCCTGTTGTTCTTCCTGGGATTGTTCAGGGGAGGCATCGGCGTCCTCTTCATCCTGATCGTCCTGACCGGTGCTGTCGGGTTCGCTGTCGTCCTCTGAGCTGTCTTCTGCGTCTTCTTCCTGATCCTCGTCAATCTGATCGGGGTCATCGCCAAGCTGATCGCCATACCCCAGATCCGAAATCATCTGGCGGGCAAACTTCGCAAAAGCAGACTGATCCGCCAGCGTCTCATCAAGGTTCTCAAGCGTGCCACCCGCCTGTTCCTCAATGAACCCGCGCCACAGCTCCATCACGTTCTGCGCACCTGAGGGCAGATCGCGCCCGGTGGCCAGATGGCGGATCAGATATCCGGCGGCCACAGACAGCGGTACGTCCGCCGCCTGGGTGACCTGGTCATACCCTTTGCGCATAGCTTCGTGGCCGATCTTGGCATCAATGTTGCCGGCAGTGCCGGGCATATCCCGGGCCCCCATCGCCTCGCAGCGGGCAGTTTCCATCGCCTCGTAAAGATCCCGCGCCATATCGCCCTGAGGCGCATATTTCGCATGGGTCTGGCCGTTGTGATAGCGCCGGTTCAGCGCCAGCGCATCTGCCGTTCCGCGTGCCAGCAAGACCTCTTCGCGCGTCATGCGGCGGCTGACCTGCGGCAGGCGCATCGCGTCCCCGGACATGCCGGCGGGATCGACGGAATACGAAACCGTCAGTTCGGGGTCATGCGCCATGACCTTCGTTGCTTCTCCCAACGCCTTTTTAAAAGCGTCGGCGGGGTTGTCAGATTGCTTTTTGCTCATGACGGCGCCCCCGTCCGGTTTTTGCCGCAGACGGATCCACCAGCACCCCGTCCCTCGCGCCTGGCGCGCGTTTTGATGGCGGCGAGCGTCACGTCAGCCGAGGCTCACGCTTGCAGCGCTTTCGGGCAGTTCTTCATTAAAGAGGCGCTGGTAGAACTCCGCCACGGTCTGGCGTTCAAGCTCATCGCATTTGTTAAGGAAGGAGAGCCGGAAAGCATAGCCGATATTGCGGAAAATCTCGGCATTCTGCGCCCAGGCGATCACTGTCCGCGGGCTCATCACTGTGGAAAGATCTCCGTTCATGAAGGCCGTACGCGTCAGGTCGGCCACCGTAACCATCTGTTTGACGGTCTTGCGGCCCTTCTCGGTATTGTAGTGCGGGTTTTTGGACAGAACGATCGCGGTTTCGGCGTCGATGCTGAGATAGTTCAGCGTCGCCACGAGGCTCCAGCGGTCCATCTGACCCTGGTTGATCTGCTGCGTGCCGTGATAAAGACCGGTCGTATCGCCCAGTCCAACAGTGTTGGCCGTCGCAAAAATGCGGAAATAGGGGTGCGGCTCAATCACCTGGTTCTGATCGAGAAGCGTGAGTTTGCCGTCCACTTCCAGCACACGCTGGATCACGAACATCACGTCCGCGCGGCCTGCATCGTATTCGTCAAACACGATCGCGGTCGGATTGCGCAGCGCCCAGGGCAGGATGCCTTCCTGAAAATCGGTGACCTGTTTGCCGTCTTTCAACCTGATCGCGTCTTTACCGATAAGGTCAATCCGGCTGATGTGGCTGTCGAGGTTCACACGCACCGCAGGCCAGTTCAGACGTGCGGCGACCTGCTCAATGTGCGTCGATTTGCCCGTGCCGTGATAGCCCTGGATCATCACCCGGCGGTTATGGGAAAACCCTGCAAGGATCGCCAGCGTGGTGTCGGGGTCAAACTTGTATGTGGAATCCAGATCCGGCACCCGGTCGCTGGCATCGGAAAAGCCCTTAACAACCATATCGGTGTCGATGCCGAAGACCTCGCGCACGTGTATCTCTTCGGTGGGCTTGGTGTTGATGTCCAGTGCGCCGTCGGCCATGGGTGTCGTCCTTTGAAAAAACAGGTCTGTCCGGGCACGCGTTGCCCGGGTCATCTGGTGCAACATATTGCGCCGGGGTGCAAGGGAAAGGGCCCGGGGCAGGACCGCGCTCTCACCCGGTCTCAGTCGCGGAAATTCCGGCTGCCTTTGATCTGGTCCCAGGCCCAGACGACTTCCTGCAGCTGTTCTTCCTGGCTGCGGTCGCCGCCGTTCATGTCAGGGTGCAGCACTTTGATCAGCGCTTTATAGGCTTTGCGGACCTCTGGTTTGGTCCAGGTGTCTTTGGCCTCGAGGATCTCAATGGCGCGCCGTTCAGTCGGGGGCAGGCGCCGCCCGGCCTGGGCACCGCGTCCGGGGTTCTGCGTTGCATTGGCGCCCAGCACCTGATGCGGGTCTTCAATGCCAAGCCGGGCCCACGCCCTGGCTTCGGGGTCGCCCATCGGTTTTGTGTCGCGTTCCCAGACTTTGTCCTTAGACATCTGAGCGTTCAGCTCGGCCTCAGTGGTGCCATCAAAGAAATTCCACTTCAGATTGTACTCGCGCACATGAGCCTGACAAAACCAGTAATAGTCATCGAGAACATCAGGTGCCCTTGGCGCGCGGTATTTGCCCGCTTCACCACAGCCTTCTTTGTCGCAGATGCGGGTCGATGTTTCCGACGCACCGGACATGCCCCTCCGTCCGCGTGGGTTTTTCTTTTTGGAGGAGGACACGGACATGTCGAATCCAAAGGGGTCGGGTTTTGGCATTTTATGGCACCTATACGAGTCGAGGCCGCTTAGTTTAGACTGCACAGGAAAAGATTGAAGGGGGCGGAGGCAAAAAAATGTCTAAACGACAAGAGATCGAAATAAGGTTACGTGAAGCTTTTCAGCCGACGCGGCTGGAAGTTGTGGATGACACAGAAAGCCATCGCGGGCACGCTGGTTTCACCGAAGGCGTCGAGAGCCATTTCAATGTGGCTATCCGGGCGCCGGCCTTTCAGGACATGAACCGGCTGGCACGGCACCGGGCTGTTCATACGGCACTCGGGCCTGAACTGATCGGACAAATTCACGCGCTCGCACTTGATGTGGATGTTTAACGTCGTGTCTTAGTTTTTTGATTTAAAGTGATTTCTGCTGGCCGCAAGACGCATAAGCGCGTTTGAGATGCCGGAGACGTCGCTGTGTTCTTCGACACCGTTGTCGCGCAGCATCCGGGTGGCACCCTCGCTTTGAGAAGCATCATCATCCGGGCTTGCCGGTTGCGAATAGGGCATCGGGCGGGGCGATACCGCGCGCTTTTGCGCCGCATCCGCCACCGGTGCGGGCGGGTATGTCACATCAAGTCGTTCGGTAGCCTGCAGGATCAGCGGTGAGCGTTCGGGGATCTGCCGGCGAAAGACCAGCATATTGCGCCACTGTGTCCCGGCGGATTCCGGCTCGCCGTCTGTAACGGGCAGAGTTTCTGCCCGCTGGTACTCCCAGCCCCGCACGCCCATGTCATTCATCAGGGTCTGCAGGGCATTTGCAAAGCGTGCATCCGCCGTGCTGAGACCCCTCGTTTTGAGACCGCGGTCCGGCGCGGGAATGACCCTGTATTCGTATTGCGGCATGCTCAGCCTCTCAGACACCTGCGTTAACTATATCAACCGGCTGACCTGTGGGAAAGACGCCTTGCCTCCGGTCCGGACCGACCTCCGTCAGGTTACTGCTTACGTTTAATTCCGATGCTGCGTCCGGCGCGTTCAGGCCAGGGCAAATTCTCATGTGCCTTGTGGAGCGCCCGCACGCGCGCGAGGATCTCGCCGGGCATCGGTGCGACGCGTGGCCCTGACTGATCAATATGCAGGCCCATGGATTCGCCGGTTGCTGCACACCAGCCGTCCGTGTGGTGAATTTCCTGATAGATGTGAAAGCGTTTCTCGTCAAAATCCAGCAACTGCAGGGTTACTGTGACCGGATCTCCCTCGTGCAACTCGCGCAGATAGCAGATGTGAAATTCAGCAGTGTAGGTGGTGAACCCGGTCTTCTGATATTCCGGACCGAACCCGAGCACAGGGTAGATTTCATCCGCTGCCTCGTCAAAGAGCACGGCATAATAGGCCATATTCATATGACCGTTATAATCGAGCCACTCAGGGCGGACTGTCATGACAGAGGAGCGGAACGGGGCATCGTTCAGAGGATCGGAGATTTTCGGCTGCATTCCTGAGACTTAGGGCAGGAAACGGCGCATGGCAAAATGTTTTACCCCGGTGCGTCCCCGGACAGATGATGTTCTTACGGTCTCTTAAGGATGATCCGCCGTTATCCTGCCACATCCAGAGGCGATTATCCGGCCTGGTGATACGGGAAAATCTGATGAGACCAGCCGACGACATTGTCCTGTCACACGACATCTCCGCGACACTGCGGCTGACCCCGGTGTTCCGTGAGAGCGATCCGGAAGTCACCCGCGTCAGGTGCTTCCGGGCGTTATTGCGTACACTTGCATGCTAAGTGCGGTCACGGTGCTGTATTCGGTGCCCGATCTGCCGGGACCTGGGTTTTTATTGCAGCTGATCCTGTCGCTGTGCGACTGAACCGGCAACGTGCAGCGCTGAGCGCCCACCACAAGGATAAGTGCCGGCCGTAACGCGCGCGCATCCCGTGCGCCCGCACACCTTTCAGCCAGAGAGCTTTTGAGCCACCAGCTGGTTGACGACTTTCGGGTTGGCTTTGCCGCCCGTGGCTTTCATCACCTGTCCCACGAACCAGCCTGAAAGCTTTGGGTTTTCGCGGGCTTTCGCCACCTGATCGGGGTTTGCGGCGATGATCTCATCGACTGCGGCCTCAATGGCGCCGGTGTCGGTGACCTGTTTCATGCCTTCGGTATTCACGATCTCGACCGGGTCGCGGCCGGTCGTGTAGCAGATTTCAAAGACATCCTTTGCAATCTTGCCTGAAATGGCATCCGAAGCGATCAGATCGACAATGCCGCCAAGCTGTCCGGGCGTGACCGGGCTGTCCGCTATGTCTTTGTCATCTTTTTTCAGGCGGCCGAACAGCTCGTTGATGACCCAGTTTGCGGCCATCTTGCCATCACGGCCCTGCGCCACGGCTTCAAAATACCCCGCACTGTCCAGATCCGCGGTCAGCACCGATGCGTCATAATCTGCAAGGCCGAAATCATTGATGAAGCGGGATTTCTTTGCGTCCGGCAACTCGGGCAGGTCCGCGCTGATCTGATCGACCCAGGCCTGTTCGATCACCAGCGGCAGCAGGTCGGGGTCGGGGAAATAGCGGTAATCATGCGCCTCTTCCTTGGAGCGCATCGAGCGTGTCTCGTTTTTGTCCGGATCATAGAGACGGGTCTCCTGATTCACCGTGCCGCCCGCTTCGACGATGGCGATCTGACGACGGGCCTCGACCTCGATCGCGGCCTGAATAAAGCGCATCGAGTTCATGTTCTTGATCTCGCAGCGCGTGCCGAGATGGCTGAAATCCTGGCTGGCCTGATACTTCTCGTAATCGCCGGGCCGGCAGATGGAGACGTTCACATCCGCGCGCAGGTTGCCGTTCTGCATATTGCCGTCGCAGGTGCCCAGATACCGCAGGATCTGGCGCAGTTTCACCACATATGCCGCCGCTTCTTCCGGGCCGCGGATGTCGGGGCGCGAGACGATTTCCATCAGCGCCACACCGGTGCGGTTCAGGTCGACGAAAGACATGTTCGGATCCATGTCGTGGATCGACTTTCCCGCGTCCTGTTCGAGGTGAATGCGTTCGATCCGTACCAGCCGCGCAGTGCCGTCGCCCATCTCGACCAGCACTTCGCCTTCGCCGACAATCGGATGGTAAAGCTGCGAGATCTGATATCCCTGCGGCAGGTCCGGATAAAAGTAATTCTTGCGGTCAAAGGCGCTTTCGAGATTGATTTCCGCCTTCAGGCCCAGCCCGGTGCGCACGGCCTGCTCAACACAGAATTTATTGATCACGGGCAACATGCCGGGCATTGCGGCATCCACAAATGCCACATTGCTGTTGGGCTCAGCCCCGAATTTTGTGGAAGCGCCGGAAAAGAGCTTGGCTTTCGAGGTGACCTGGGCGTGGACTTCCATGCCGATCACCAGTTCCCAGTCATGCTTTGCACCAGCAATTACTTTGGGTTTTGGGGTCTCACTGGTCAGATCAAGCATGCCGCGCCTCATGGAGAAAATGCACTGGCAGCGGGTTTAGATCACCCTGTGCAGGGTCGCAAGGGCAGGCGCGGATACGGCGGCTAAAATACCGGACCGGTTCGTCAGCGCGCTGCGGGCAGGGCAGCCCAGGAAAGCTTCAGCGTGCCTTCTTCGGCGCAGTTAAGCCGCGCGCGTGAGACCATCCGCGATTCTACCGTCCAGTTGTCGCGGATCCGTACCAGCAGAACGGCACTGAACGGTTGTCCAAGATCAACGTCAACCGTGTTACCGGGGCCGTGCGGCGGCAGCACGCAGATCCTTATCATGCGCTCAGGGTCGGGGTCCTCGCCCGAAACGGGCAGATCGTATTCAAGTGCTGCGTGTACTCTGGCGATCGCATCATAGACGAGCAGGTGCTCGCCTGTGGCCTCCCACCAGGCGCGGGCGCTGTTCAGCATATTCACGTTGAGGGCCGTCAGGGCGGCCATCGGATCAGAAGGTGTCGCAATGGAGGGCGCAGGGGATTTTCCGATTGCGGTACGGTGCCATTCTATCCAGTCACCGCTGTCCCAGTGGGTGGCATCTGCGGGGATCTGTCCCATAAACTGTTCCTTTCCTGCGGTGTCAGACCGGTGCCGTTACCGGCCCGTCTGCGGTGAATGAAATGCGCTTTCCGGCGCTGATTTCTGTGTCGAAGACAGACCGGATGGTGCGCAGCGCCACGGTCTCTCCGGCACTGGCAAACCGGCGGGGCGATCCGATGCTGATGTTGTTGTCAAACCCCTGTGCCGCATGGGCCCAGATCAGCGGGTGCATTTCGGTCATGAAGCCGCGCACGATCCAGTCACAACAGCCTGCGACGGCTTTGCGGGTGGTGTCGGCACGGGTATGCCCGCTCATCTGGCGGCCGAGGGACACTGCACACCATGCCGCCAGCAGATTGACCGTGTGCTGATCGGGCCGGCGGTCGAGAATATCGTGCAGCCCTTCGATAAAGAATTCGAGGTCGAGTTGAGCGCAGGCGTTATTATCATCCGCCAGCGCATCCATCATGACCCAGGTATAGCCACCTGCGCCCCAGTCGGGGGTAAGCCGCGCGGCTGTTTTGCGGGCCTCGAGTTCCAGCCTTTCGTGGCTGCCAAACCAGCGCGGCGACAGATAGGCGCCAAGGCTGCGCATGGGCGCGGGGTTATCGGGGTGCAGATCAATAAGCGTTTCGTAGTCGCGCACGAGATCATCTGTTGTGCCTGTGCCCCGACCATGCAGCGCACAAAAGGCGGCTCTGATCAGCGGCGACCGTGAACTGTGCTGCCGGTACGATCTGAGGATCTCGGCGGCACGGTCGAAATGTGCCTCGAATGCCTCGCGGTTACCTTCCGGTACCTGCGCATCGGTCACAGTGCCGCGCCAGGTCCAGCCGATGTCCATATGCGCCTGTGCCACCGTTGCTGCGCGAAAGGCGCAGGCCGGATGATCGGCCAGCATATGCTCCAGCGCTTCGATGCCGGAAATAAGAGGGGTGGTCCCGGCGGCGTTCTCGTCGGACAGCGCGTGTTCAACGGCCATCACCACATCCGCGCGCGCGCCAAAACACAAAAGTTCGGCCACTGGCATGCCGGCGGGTGTCGTATCACGCGCTGCATCGGCCCGTGCCATTTCAGCAACCAGATCGTCCCAGCGGTCCTGGCGTGCCAGAAACTGGCCATGCTGTCGGTGGATGTCACGCGCATCTTCTTCGCCGGAGACGACCGGGCTGGGGATGTGCAGCACCTCCGCGCTCTGTCTTTGCGCCGGCGCGTCTGATGCTGCGTCCCCGGAACGGACGGCCCCGGGGGTGACCCTGGCCAGTGGCGGCACAGGATCAGGGGTCCCCCCCTTGCGGGAAGGCCGGCGGTTTCCGGTAAGAATTGACAACAGCGACATTTAACCATTCCGGGAGTGACAGAGGCCTCCAGGATGCGCGGGCAATCGGGCAAAAAGGCGGCGCCGGAAGGGTGACATCGCGTTGATTTCCCGCCGGCAGCGGCCTTTCCGGTGCCTTTTCCGTGGCATTGTCCGGCCTGACGCAACGCACCGTTTCCTGCCGGTTCGCTGCTGCCTTTCTGCTGCGACTTGCGCAGGCCCCGCGCGCGGCGCAATATCGCGCGATGATCCGACGTGCTTTTCTCCGATATTCTGCAGCGGCCATCCTGGCGCTAATGACGGCCGGCGCGGACCCGACCGGTGCCACAGGATCCGACGCCCGCGCACTGCCCCAGATGCGCTGGCATCACGCCGAAAACAGCGCGCTCTGGAATGCTGCTGCTTTGGATGCGCTGCGCACCCACGGGCGCGAACTTGTTGAGATGGTGCCTGCCGATATCGGGGAATGGTGTCCGCTTTATCCGATTGCGGGTATTGCAGTGCGCGAGGCATTCTGGGTCGGCTTCATGTCGGCACTGGCCAAGCATGAGAGCACCTGGCGGCCCCGTGCGGTCGGCGGAGAAGGTCGATGGTACGGGCTGCTGCAGATCTCGCCTGCGACAGCGCGCGGATACGGATGCCGGGCGGGCACCGGCGAAGCACTCAAACGGGGTGGCGAAAACCTGAGCTGTGCCGTGCGGATCATGGCGTCGACCGTGCCGCGTGACGGGGTCATTGACGATCGCGATACGCGCTGGCGCGGGGTGGCCGCAGACTGGGGGCCGCTGCGGGTGCCGCGTAAACGTAATGAAATGGCTGCATGGACAAATGCGCAGCCTTTTTGCCTTGCACCGCTGGTCCCGGCGAAACGGCCTGAACGCACGCCGGTCATTCCTGAGCCTGTCAGCCGATAAGCGAAAAGTGGTGGCGCTCTGACGCAATCCCGCGGTCAGCAAAGGCCCGTTCCAGCGCCTCATGCGGTGGTGTGCATTCATAGGGCAGGCGGATTTTGCGTCCCTCATACGGGACCAGTGTCGCCCGCACCGAGAAATCCAGCCGCGTATCAAGGCGGAGTTTCGAGATCTCGCTCAGCGCCATCTGTGCCTCCCGGCGGCCTGAGAACCAGCGCACGGTACGGTCATCCAGATCAAGCCCCGCTTCGGGGTTGCTTATCAGCTCCCAGATCGCGGGAAGGCTGAAAAATCCGATGATCGCCACCAGCCACCAGGCGGCATCCAGAAGTACAATTGCTGCAAGGAGGGCCAGCCACACAAGTCCGACTGTCAGCAGGGCCGCACGGCTGCGACCCCGCCGCCGGTACTGAAACGCCTCAGCGGCCACCTGTCACATCCAGGGTTGACCCGGTCACATAGCTTGCCTCATCCGATACCAGCCACATGATCGCCTGAGCCACTTCGTCAGCCGAGCCCTTGCGTTTCATCGGCACCATATGCGCTAGTTTGTCGGCACGGCCGGGCTCGCCGCCTTTGGCATGCAGTTCGGTTTCAATCAGTCCTGGACGGATCGCCATGACGCGGATATTATCTGCGGCAACTTCGTCCGATAAGCCTTTGGTAAAGCAATCAATTGCAGCTTTCGATGCGGCATAATCCACGTACTGGTTTCCAGATCCAAGACGCGCCGCAGCTGAAGAGATATTTACGATCACACCCCCTTTGCCCTGTGCCTGCATCCGTAAAACGGCCTCTTTGGCCACCAGCATCGCGCCAATTACATTGATGTCGAACATCCTTTTCAGGCGCGCATGATCCATTTCGGTGAGCCTGGCCGTCTGATCAACGACACCTGCATTATTAATCAGCGCATCAATCCGCCCGAAGTGGTCGTCAATCTGTGCATACATCGCCGTGATATCCGCGGGGTCGGCCACATCGCCCTGGCACAGGATGACATCGGCGCCCTGCGCTTTGCAGTCGTTGGCAACCTTCTCTGCCTCAGCTGCACTGGAGCGATAGCTGAGTGCGAGGTCATAGCCGCGCGCAGCGGCGATGCGGGCGCAGGACGCGCCAATGCCGCTGGAGCCGCCGGTGATCAGAAGGACTGGTTTCATCAGGAATTTCCTCGGATTCTGGTAAGCATTTCAGTTGTATCGCGCGACAGATCAGGTGTGGCGAGGATCCGGTCCAGTTCAGATGCGATCAGCGCCTGCCGTGCATCGTCATATCGCCGCCAGGTCTGGAACGCTGAACACATGCGCGCCGTGGTCTGCGGATTTACCGGATCGAGGCGTATCAGCCAGTCCGCCAGCAAGCGGTACCCTGCGCCGTCTTTTGCGTGAAAACCGGGGTGATGGCCGGCGAGCGCTCCCATGACCGAGCGGAACCTGTTGGGGTTTTTCCAATTGAAGTCCGGGTGCTTTGTCAGCCGGGTCGCGATTGTCGCGGTCTGGTCAGGTCCAGAGGCCACCACCTGCAGCGCAAACCATTTGTCCATAACAAGGCGGTCGCTTTTCCACTCCGCTTCAAAGGCGGCAAGGGCATCATCGCCGGTGCCGGCCTCCAGCATCACGCTCAGTGCGGCGAGCTTCTGGGTCATATTGTCCGCGGCTGCGTATTGCCTCGCAGCCTGCGCGCCGCCATCAAGGCGGCCCAGCAGAGCCAGCATGGCGTTTGAGAGGGCGCGGTGTCCGGCCTGAACGGCATCGGGACGAAAGGGGTCACTGACCTGATGGACGGCGTAAACCGTCTGCGCCAGATCGCCCAGGTGCGCGGCCCGTGCATCGCGCATCGCCTCGGTAGCAGCATAAATCGCATCGGGATCCGGGGTTGTGCCTTCTTTGTGCAGAGCTGTCGCAAGGTCTGACTGGCCTGGAAGGCCCAGCATCAGAGCGCGGTAGGCCGGATCAAGCGTTTCGTCCTGTAACACCAGGCGCATCCCGTCCATATATGCGTGATCCGGTGCGTCCCCGGTCCGGATCGAGTTCAGCAGACTGTCGCGCGCGATGCTGCGCCCTGCTTCCCATCGGTTGAACGGATCGGTGTCATGCGCCAGCAGAAAGGCACGCTGCTCCACCGGCAGATCACTTTCCAGAACGACAGGCGCGGAAAATCCGCGCAGTACAGACGGCACCGGCCGTGCATCGAGGCCTTCAAAAGTGAAGCTTTGGGTTGCTTCGGTCATTTCAAGAACCTGCGTCGGCATGACCTCATGACCATCCGGTGCCAGCAGACCTGCGGCAATCGGGATCACCTGCGGCAGTGGATCGGGTGTCGCGTCTGATGGCTTAAGGCTTTGTGTAAAGGTCAGGGTATATGTTCCTGAATTCCATTCTTCTTCTACCTTCAGTGTGGGTGTTCCGGCCTGGCTGTACCAGCGCATGAACTGTGTCAGATCGCGCCCGGTCTGATCCTCAAATACCCGCAGCCAGTCTTCGATGGTGCAGGCCTCGCCGTCATGGCGGTCAAAATACAGGTTAAC
>NZ_JAHEHZ010000011.1 GCF_024639605.1 Roseobacter sp.
TTTCAGCGCCCGTTGGCAACGCCCCCCACTTGTGAAAATGCGCCCTGAGCGGTTTTGCCGCCGGGGGCCTTTGACGCTGCCGCTAAATTCCAGCATTTTGTGCAGTTACACACGTTGCTGCGACACCGCAGACGACAGGATGAATGCCTCTCCGAGACGAGAGATAATGTTGCTGAGCGCAAAAATCCCGCTGTTAACGGTCCCGGACAGCCCCCGACAGATACACCGGAGGCAAACGACTTATGCCTGCCTCTCATGCGCCCCCAGACGTGGTTTATCCGGATCCACCATTGCGACGATCGCGGGCCACGGGGGGCATTCCACCGGGATCGTGAATTTTCACATCGACAACACACAAAAACTCCATGCAGTAACCGTTGTGTGTTTCGCGAAGATGCATCACGTCAAATGGTTCTGCGAGTGCAGCAAGGCAGGTCTGAGTGCCGGCGAAAAGCCGCTGGCGATTGCGGATTCGCATTTTATTGCCATGATCTGCATCGCCTGAAAGCTTGCAGTCCGGTATACTTTTTTCGGCGCGGATCGGCGCCGCGCCGTCTGCGGTGATTGATCGATACGACTGGCACACGCCGGTTCGCGCTGCCGCTGCCGCATTGCAAGGATCCACAGAATGACGTAGGGTGCAGGTCGGTGGATGCACGCATCTCCGGCCGGTCCTCTGAAGTGTTACCTGACGGTCCTTGCCTGACTGTTCTCATCTTTCCACGCATTGTGCCCCGCAAAGACACGCGCAGACCCGCACCTGTCCGGCGCCGGTCTTTGCCGGTCACTTTACAGCACCCTGAGCCTTCACATCATGCCTTAAACGAGCAGTGGCAGTGCCGCCTGCCGCCCTGTCGCGCCTGCGGTGCCGGTCAGCGCCGGCAACAACGCGTCTGCCGATGGCAGGTTCAGGAACCGCGGTCGCTGTGAGACGAGCCCGGGTGCGATGATCCGCAAGGCGGGCGCCCCAAACTGCGCCCGCGTCATATCAAAAACAGCAAAAGTTCCGCCCCTTGCGGCACAGCAGTCTGACAGCCCGGCCGTTGTCCGCGGAACGTCCGCTGCCCCGTCGGGAGTGAACCGGGGATCGGCGCGGCTCATTCCCGCGATCCAGGGTGTCAGCGGATGCTCCGGGCCATGATGCTGCGCCATGCGGATGCGGAATTCGCTGTCGGCCAGTTCCAGCGCCGCGGCAAGCGCTGCCGCGCGCAGGTCGGTGCGCGCTGCAAACCCGCAGGCGACGGCACCGCCATCCGGGGCACTGCTCACAGCTGCGACGCAATGCGGGGCCTGCGGTGCTGCAAGGAGCATCAGCGTTGTTTCGCGTTCACGCGCGCCGAACGCGCGCAACAGATCAGGCACTTCCTCCAGCAATGACAAAGGCAACGCCGCAGCGCGGATGCCGCCCCACCACCAGCGACCGATGGCGTCACTCTCAAAGAGTTCCGCAAGGGCTGCGGCAACGGCTGCATCATGGTCCCTGCCCGATGCACAGCCTTCGCTTCCCGACGGGTTCAGGGCGCTTACGCCATCTCCACCGATCCACACCAGATCAGAGGGCGCGCACACCACGCGACCACTCAGCAGATCCACGCCTTCGTGCCACATCGCATCCCGGCCCGGCGCGCCCGGCCAGAGGTCCTCATCGCCCCAGCGCTCATTCCAGGACTTATGTGCGGCATACTGTGCCTGAGAAAACCGCAGAACCTCGGTGCGGTCGAGCCGGCCTCCCACAGGGGCCGCACGCCCGGTATCCGCATCCCCGTTGCGACAGCAGGATACCAGCTCGGCCGCCTCACCGAGGGCCCGCCGCAGCGCGTCCGCGCGGGTGAGCCCGCGACCTGATGCCACGCGCCCCGTGACCGGCAGAGCCGCCGCCGGAAAACCGGACAGCGCCATGGCCGCATCACCCGGAACCACCGCCACCAGATGCACCGGCAGATCGGGTGCCTCGAACCAGTGCGGCGTGAAAAGTGCCGCCATCCGCGCCAGATCAGAACCAGGTGCCGTCATAAAACTGTTTTCAACCCAAGCGTTAAAAGGCATAGTTTCCGCACCGCGCGACCGGAGGAATGATGTCCCAGCGAGCAATCCTTTTTGCCGACCTTGCCGGTTTCAGCCGGCACATGCGCGAGAACGAACCCGCCACCGTCGCCTATATCGCCGCCCGCCTCACCGAGGCGCGCGATGCCGTCGAAGCGGTCGGCGGCGAGGTTGTGAAAACGACCGGGGATGGTTTTGTGGCCCATTTCGCCACTGTGCCTGCTGCTCTGACTTTTGCAATCAGCTTTCAGCGCGCAGAGCCTGACACGCCCGGTGTCCGGCACGGATTTCGCATCGGGGTGCACTTTGGCCCGGTGCATTTCGGCAATGCCGACATCTATGGACATGCCGTCAATATCGCCGCACGGCTTGAGGGGATAGCGCCCCCGGGCGGCATCACCATCTCCGGTGCCGCGTTTCGCCGCGCCGAGACCTTTGCGCGCGATTTCAGCGGCCGCGGGCCGGTGGTGCTGCGCAATATAGGTGAGAACATCACCGCCTATGATTATTCACCCGGCCGCAACGAGCCGGCATCCCTGCCCGCCGATGTGACCGTGATCGGCAGCCTGCACATTTCGTCGGAAGACGGTGCCCGGGTTGAGCTGCGCTCAGAGCGCGCGCGGATCCTGCTCGGTATTCTGGTGCTGGGCGGGCCGGACCCGCAGCAGCGCACCCAATGCGCGGCCCTGATGGGCAATCCCGAAGATGCCGCGGGGCTCGAAGCGGCCCGGCGCACCCTGGCGCGGGCCTTCCGGCGCGCCGGGGCCGCCGGACTGCGGCTGCACGATGAAGGAACGATCGGCGTCGACCAGTCGATCGTGCGTGTTGATCTTTACGAGTTGCCCCGCGACGCCAGATCGGGCGCGGTAGACCCGAAACTGGTGCGCGGGATCGACTGGGACGTGGAACTTGCGCCCGGACTGGGAGATCAGGGCGGCTCTCTCGCGGGCTGGGCCCGCGTGATGCGCGGACGCTGGCGTCGCGAGGCCGCCGGCGCGCTTGAGGTCTGTCTGAAACGGTTCCGCGCGGAAGAAGACGGCGCACGGGTGGCCGCTGAGGCGCTGCTGCTGATCGAGCCCGGCCATGAACCTGCCGCACGGGTGCTGATCCGGCACTATAACGCGCTCGGCAACCGCGCGATGGCCATGCAGGAATACGAACGGTTGCGGGACTGGCTGACCGGTCGCTACGACATGGCGCCCTCGGCTGAGACCGAAGCACTGATCGCCGGGATCCGCGCAGGCGAAGCGGCTGATGCTCTCCCGCCCGGCAGTTTCACCGACACCCGCCGGCCCGATCTGCGTGTCGGTGCCTTTTCCGCCAGTGACAGCAATGCCGATCTGGCCGCCGGCCTGCGGTCTGATGTGGTGGCTGCGCTGTCACGGTTTCGCGAATGGTATGTTGCGGAATCTTCCGGGCGTGACGGCGGCGATTACCTTCTGACCGCGCGCGTCGGTGAACAGCACGCCACCTTTTCGTTCACCCGCACCAGTGATGGCGTTGTGCTGTGGCAGGAACGGCTCGCATCCGGCGCGGACTGGAAGCGGTCTCAGGAGCAGCTTGTCGCCCGCGTCGCCGCCCGTGCCGAAGTCTATGTCTCAGCCGACCGCGTGGCGCGGGCATTTGGCGGGACGGAATCCTCGCAGTTTGACGACTGGATGCGCGCCGAAGGGTTGCTGGCGCGCTGGGACCCGGATGCTGAAACCGAGGCAGCCGCCCTTCTGGAAAACCTTCTGGAACGCGATCCGGCCTTTGCGCCGGCTTACGCCAGCCTCGCCAGCATTTATAACGTGCGTCACATCGTACGCCCCGGACTGAACCGCAGCGACGAAGACACCCGCCGCGCGCTGGCAACCGCGGTGCGGGCCACTGAACTTGATCCGCTGGATGCCCGCGGGCAGCTGGCCTTTGCCTGGGCGTCAGCCATGGCAGGCCATTACGATCTGGGCACGGTGCACCTCGATCTGGCGACAACCCTCAACCCTACCAGCTCACGTACAGTGATCTCAGCCGCAATGGGGTTTGCGTTTTTCGGGCGCGCAGAACGGGCGCGCGATCTTTTTGAGAAAACAGCACGTACTGCTCCGGTTCTGGCCCGCTGGCAGTGGTGCTACGGCGTTCCGGTGCGGTTTTTCGCAGGTGATTATTCCGGCGCTGCGGATGCTGCCTTACAGGGGGGCGACGCCATCAAAGACAACTACGGCTGGCTCGCAGCAAGCTACGCAGCCCTTGAGGATCGCGATAATGCCGCGGCGGCATTCGACACCCTGAGCGAAACGATCAAACCGTTCTGGGAGGGCTCTGTGCCCCTTGACGCGCTCAGCCTTGCGCGGTGGTTTATCAGCGCCTACCCCCTGCGGCGGCCCGAAGACACGGTCCGCCTTGCCAGCGCCATCGCCTTTGCCGCAGGGCTGGAGGTCTCCGCCCTTACCGGCAGCGCGTGAAGGCAAAGCTCGCGATAAGATAGTCTTCAAGGCGTTTGCGGTTGGCGTCGCTCTGAGCGGCCAGAAAGTCCGCAACCAGGGCGATCGTATCAGGCACAACGGTTTGCGAGATATAGTCATACGCAGAGGTCTGGGCATTCTGCTGAACCACGGCTGTCATCCGGAAGGTGTTGCCGTTTTTGTCGTCAATATCACCACGCAGCTCAAGCTTATCATTCACCACATTGCCCGGATTGGCGAGCGTCTCAAGGGCATATTTGTTGCCCTGGCGTTCCAGAACCCTGAAATCATCGCCTGTGGTTGCCAGCACCGCATGGCATTCAGTCGCCGGGTCGGCGAATTTATCAAGAATGCCCTGCACAAGATCTTCTGCATCATTTTTGTCCGCAACGCCGCCGGATCCCGCCCGGATATCGCTGCCGGCCGAGATCATGCCCTCCCGGCGCGCGGCCGGGGTCATATCTGCTGTCTCAAAGAAAATAACGGATGGCATAATGAGTGTCCTTTCTGATGTGTAATACAGTTCAGGGCGGAGGAGGCCCCGCGTCAAGTGTGGTCGAGACCCTGAGCAGGTCCGGCAGGGTCAGAATGCCCTGTGCAGGCACCGTGCCGCCCCGCGCCGCGCAGATTGCAGCATGCAGCGTCTCCGCGACAATCCGGCCGGCAAGCGGCCCAAGCCGCGCGCCACCGCTGAGAAACTGCGCCTCGCGCAGGGTATAAAACCACAATGGTGTGCGGTCGCAGAGCCGGTCGCCAGCCGCCCCGTCGGTGAGCGCGGCAGTGATGGCCGAGGGCTGGTCTGCGGCAATTTGTTCGGGCGTCAGCAGTGCACCGCTGAAAATGCCGGGATCTGCGTGCCAGAGCCCCTGTGCGGATGTCAGCCCCACAGACTGCCCGCGCGCCAGCGTCATTTGCGCAAGATTTGCCGGGCCCGGTTGCTCGCTCAGATGGCCCGGATCAAGCTGCCCCATCTCGTGATACAGAACCGGCGTTATCGGCGCCGCGACATTGTCCGCCGTCGCGGCATCGGAATCGTGCCAGTCCGCCTCCCAGCGGAAACTCAGAACCCGGTGCCCGTCATCATGCATTGCAAGGCTGGTTCCGTTGAACGTATGCGCCAGCAGCTGCGGCATGAAATGGGGCGACGGACCGGTCCGCGACCAGGTGTAGCGGTCACGCACCATGGGGTGCCCGAACCGGTAGGCGGCAAAGGCAAATTCCGCAGGGATCAGCAGATGTCCCGGATCGGCAGTGCCGGGTGCAACAAGTCTGCGTCCGTTGGCCATGATGTCGGCAAGCGTGCCGGCATCGATAATACGCGGCAGAAAATCATAAAGCGTAATCTGATGTACCGCATCGATAAGACCCTGTTTGGGATCAGGCACGCCGTCGCGGCACAGCCTGACATAATAGCGCAAAAGCGCCACGTGCAGCTGTGCCAGAAACAGGTTCGCATCCGAACGGGTGTCCGGGATCAGTGGCCTGCCACCGGTATCCCGTGGCAGGTCGAGAAAGCTGTCAAATGAACTGCGTGACGTGCGCCCGAGGGCCACGTCCTGTTCCACCAGTGCGCCGGTCTGCTGATACACGCCGGCCATGTGCTGCAGGTGTTCTGTCGGGGGCGGAAAAACCGTGTCGAGATCAAGTGCGGCAGTGTTCAGATTAAGCGGCGCACCAGGGTCTGAGACATTGCTCCGGCTGAGATCATGGCCGAGAAACTGAGCAAAATAAACATATGCCGAAGGCAGCGCGGGCTCTGCTGCGGGCCATGCCGGTCGCACCGAGGATACCATCGCAAGGGCTAAAGCCGCGAGCGGCCCGTCGCGGGTGTCCTGCTCGCGTGGTCCGAGCCGGCTGTAGCCGGCAACCTGCCCCCCGCCTCCGGCCCCTTCGCGGTTTTCCAGATCAGCCTGAAGCCCCCCCGGACCGGGCCCGACCGGTACATCTGCAAGAAGTGCACGTCCGGTGCCGAACAGCGTGGCGGAATAGGCACCGGCATCATCAGGGCCTGCGGTATCGGCCACAAGCTTCAGCCCGCCTCCGTGCATGTGAGCGCAAACGCTTTTGCTCATTCCCGTTTTCCGTGCATCTTCATCTCACTGAAAGATAACACGAAAGTGCCCGGTCTGTCAGCCCGCAGTGCCGCAGGCCCCGGTGCGCGGCAGACCCGCGTCCGCAGCACCGATATCCCAGAACAGACCCGTCATAATCTGCAGCCCCTCGCGACAGATGCTCGCGCGCATATGCTCGTCAGGTGCGTGCTGGCTGCAGCCGCGCCATGAATGCGGGATCCATACGGTCGGCATTCCGAGAATTTCGGTGAACACGTGGTTCGGCAGCGATCCTGCAAGATTGGGCAGCAGATGCGGCCGCTTCAGGGTGGTATTCTGCACAGACGCGCAGACAAATTTCGTCCAGGGATGGTCCGGCGCCAGCCGTGTGGCGGGGAAATGCCCCCCCTGGTGCGGGCGGATTTCAACCCGGCCCAGACCGCGCGCGTCCAGTATCGCTCTGAGAGCGGGAAGCAGTGCTGCGGTATCTGTGCCGGTCACAAAGCGCAGCTGGCATGTGGCGCGGGCCGTGCCGGAGATTGCGTTGACAGGAGCCTCAGGCAGGCCACTGGTCATGGCGAGCACCGCAAAGCTGTTCCATCCATAGGCGCGCTCGGCCATGCTCAGATCAGGCGCGCCCCAGTCCTCATCCGGTTCCGGCCCGTCGCCGCCTGTCACCGGCAGATCGCGCAGCGCCGCGCGCACGTCGGGCGTAAGGCTGTCGGGCCGCCATTCAGGGATCAGCAGATCTCCGCGGGCGTCGGTGATCAGCGCCAGCGCCTGAGCGATGAGCATGGCAGGATCCGCCAGCAGGCCGCCCCAGTTGCCCGAATGGTGCGCCCCGTCGCGCAGATCCGCCACCAGATCAAAGGTGACCGCGCCGCGCGATCCGGTGAAAACGGTGGGTGTGTCCGGCTGCAGGCGCGGCCCGTCCGAGGCGATCAGTACATCTGCCGACAGACGGTCTTTCATCGCACTGAAAAATTCCGCGAGACCCGCCGAACCGGTCTCCTCGCTCATCTCGATGATAATCCGGCTGTTGAACCCCAGATGTCCCCGCCCGGCGATCACCTGCTCCAGCGCTATTATATTGATCAGATGCTGGCCCTTGTTGTCCGCCGTGCCGCGCCCGTAGATCTCTTCGCCGTCAACGCTCACCACAAAGGGCTCAAGGCCCGCGCGCCACTGCCCCTCCTGGCCGTGGATGACATCGCCGTGACCATAGGTCAGAACCGTCGGCAGCCCGTCGCCTTCATGCCGTTCCGCAACAAGAAACGGTCCGCCACGCGGATCAGGGTTCGGGAAAATCCCGCAGGAATAGCCCGCCGCCTCCAGGCGCGGCATTATCGCCTCCGTGAGGTAAGCTTGCAGAACCTCTGCACGCGCCGGGTTCTGGCTTTCGGTCGGATAGGCCACAAGCGCCGCCAGATCCCGCACAAACCGCCCGTCATCAAAGAAAGCTGCAGCTGCAGTAACGGCAGCGTCCCGCGACGATCTGGCCCCGGGCCCCGTCACAGACCAAGAGCCTCCAGCCGCACGGCCTGACGGGCGGCGAGTGCATCAATCTCCTGCATCGCATCCCGGCTCAGCCCGGCACCCGGTTTGCGCACCACCGGATGCGCGATAAACCCGCGTTTTGCCAGCGAATACTTGCGGATTGCGAGACCAAGCCCCGGCTGCGCCTCATAGCGGATCATCGGCATGTAGGCGTCGAATATGTCCCGCGCACGGTCGGTATCCCCGGCCGCGCAGGCCGCTGTGACCTGTGCCATCATCTCCGGATACGCAAAACCGGTCATGGCCCCATCCGCCCCGCGCAACATCTCTTCGAGCAGGTACATCCCGCCATTGCCGCACAGAATGGAAATGCGCCTGTCGCCGGCCTCGCTGGCGCGGCGAAGGGCGGTGATCTTTTCCAGCCCCGGCCAGTCCTCGTGTTTCAGCATGACGCAGGTGGGACAATCCTTAACAATCTGCAGAATAACCCGCACCGGGATCTGCACACCGGTCGCAAGCGGAAAGTCCTGCAGCACGAACGGCGTGTCGCCCAGCGTTTCAGCCACATTCTGGTAATACGCAAGGATCTGCTCATCCGTGCGCAAATATGATGGCGGGGCCACCATCACGCCTGCAGCACCTGCCTGCATCGAGGTATCGGCCAGTGCCTTCATCGCAGCAAACCCGGGAGCCGAGACGCCGACCACGACCGGCACATCTGCCCGGCCGGTCACCCGGCGCACAATCGCTTCGGATTCCGCCGCCGAGAGCTTGCCGGCCTCGCCCATCATGCCCAGGATTGTCAGCCCGGTTGCCCCCAGACGCAGATAAGCATCGGTCAGACTGTCGATACTGTCGAAGTCAACGGCCCCGTCCGGCACAAACGGCGTGGCCGCGATGGTGAACACGCCACGCGCGGTCTCGTCAAGCATCGGCCAGCCTTCCCGATGGCGCAGAGGGACGGATCACTGTCTTCTGCCCCCCGATCATGACGCAACAAGGCTCCGATAGAGTTCAGTCACCGCATCCTCTGCAAGGTCTGCATCGCTGAGCTTCAGGGTCTCGCCGGCGGCAATATCGCGCGTCACCTTCACCCCGTGCGCGAGCCCGACGGGCAACGCATCGCGCGCTGCAGCGACCGGCTGTGCCTTCCCCCAGACAGTAAAGCCGCCTTCGCCATCCAGCATTTCACCTGCTTTCAGATCGCGTTTGGCCACAGAGGCGACCGTCCCCCGCATCTCGCGCGATGTGCCGGTGGGCTCGCGGCGCAAAGCCGCACTCAGCACGGACACCGACAATTCCATGCCAATCAGATGAAAGGGTTTATACATGGCAGCAAACCGGCCGGTGTCATCCACCGGCAGCCCGTACTGGTGAAAACAGGCGGCAGAATAGGCATTCGGGGCCTCGAGCACCACGTAAACGCCCCATCTCAGATCGCGGAAAACAGGCCGGCCATCGCGTTCCACGGAGGAAATCGTCTCCACCATTTCCGGTCCCTCAAGCTGCCCGCCGACATCACGCGGGCGCAGCACCCGGGCAAGATCATCGACACCGCAGGGCGGAAAAGCCAGCCCGTTCTGCGGCACATTGAGCCCGCAGGCATTGGCGATCGCGACCATCTCGATGGCGCTCTTGGTTCCGTCGAGAAAGGAGTTGAACATCTGCGGGTTCATACCGGCGCGCGCTGCCTCTTCGGGTGTCAGGCCGTAATGCGACCAGACATCATCAGGGGTGACACTGTGATAAGCCGGCAGATATTTGGTCCCCTTGCCGGCGGCGGCCACGCGGAACCCCGTGGCCCGGGCCCAGTCCACCATCTCAGAAACCAGCGCCGGCTGGTCACCGTAAGCCATGGAATAGACCACGCCGGCCTCACGCGCCTCTGCGGCCAGCGCCGGACCGACCAGAACATCAGCTTCGACGTTGACCATGACCACATGCCGGCCTGCGGCGATGGCTGCACGTGCATGGCGGATGCCGGCCAGCGGATTGCCGGTCGCTTCGATCACCACATCCACACCATCTGCAGCGACGGCCTGCGCGCCGCTGTCGGTGAACTGTGTGGCCGCGATGCGCGCATCATCCCAGCCCACCGCCCGACAGGCAGCACGCGCCCGGTCGGGATCAAGATCCGCGATAACGGCCACGTCCAGCCCTGCGATTGTCGGCACCTGGCTGAGGAACATTGATCCGAATTTTCCTGCCCCGATCAGGGCGGCGCGGACCGGAGTGCCGCGTTCACCGGCGTCGCGCGCCAGGCTGCTGAGATTCATGATGCTCTCCCTTTTTCACGCAAGCTTAGCGCCGGCGACGGGGCGGCGCCAGATCAGACAACAGACCTGTGGTTGAGCCCCGCGCCTGTGCGAGATAAACCGCCTTTGATGCCGCTGCCCGGATCCGCCGGGCGCTGCTGCCCGGATCCGGAGGTTTTTGCCCGTTGTCGCCTGTCCTGTGGTCATTCCGTCGTTGCCCCTATGCAATGCGCGCACGCCTGGCTCTCGAGGTGTCGGGGGTAAGGGTTCATCTGCGCGAGGTCGTTCTGCAGGACAAACCGGCGGCTTTCCTGCGCGCTTCGCCGGGGGCTACCGTGCCCTGCCTGCAAACAGACACCGGAGTGATTGATGAGAGCCTCGACATCATGATCTGGGCGCTGCGGCAGAACGATCCCGAAGGATGGCTCCACATGCCGCCCGAAGGATTTGCCCTGATCAAATACGCCGACGGTCCGTTCAAAGAAGCGCTTGACCGCACCAAATATGAAACCCGCTATCCCGGATCGGATCCGGAAGCGGCCCGGCAGGTGGCCTCGGAGTTTCTTCAGAAACTGGATGCTCAGACTGACGACTGGCTCTTCGGGCGGCCGTCGCTGGCGGATTTCGCGATCCTGCCATTCGTCCGGCAGTTTGCCTTCATCGACAAAGCGCGTTTCGATGCCGGGCCCTGGCCCCGTCTGCAGGGCTGGCTCGCCTCGTTTCTCGCGTCACAAAAATTTGCAGCCGTCATGCACAGGTATCCCCGATGGCAGGACGGTATGACGGGCGATTTGTTTCCGGATCCGGCAACAATATCCGGCACCGGCCGGCATTAACAGCAATCGCGGTTTGCATTAACGGAAATACTGAGATTTACGTATGAATCTTTGCATCAAAGCCTGACAGCGTTACTCTTGGCAACGCTTTGGTGAGGGATTCGTTTGGCAGGCGCGCAGATCCGCGCGGTTCGGGAGTTAAGTTAAATGGCGGGTGAAAGGGGCAGAAGCGGTGCGACCGGCACGACCGGTGCCGAACAAGCCCCCGGGTCTGAGCGCAGCCCTGCACTTGCAGCCAACTGGGACGACCGCGTGGCAGAGGCCCGAAAGAAACGTGCCAGAATCCTCGCGCAGCGCGAAGCCTCAGGACAGAAAAAAAAGTCTGTCAGACCGCGTCCGGTGCCGGCGGGCGACGGTATTCTGCCGCTAACAGAATCCGTTCTGAAGAAAACCGCGCCTCCAGAGCCCGTAGCCCACAAACCTGCTGCCGACGGGCCGGCGGCGCGCAGCGCGCAAGGTGCCGTCGCATCCGAAATCCTGAAGGCCCGCGTTCCCGGCGATATTGCCCGAAAAACGCTGATTTCAGCCTCTGACCAGAAGACCGTCGCGGCACCCGCAGAGTCCGTGCGCGCCGTCGCGGTTGCTGAGCGCACTGCAGAAACTCCTGAGTTTCGCCAACCTGCCGATGACCAGATAACTCCGCCCGGAACTGAGGGCACCCCAGGACGGGTGCGTGACAAGCTGCCGCCGCTGGCAGCACAGATCCAGCCCGCCGCCCCCGGCACCCGGTTACGGACCTTCTCACGCTGGCTCGAATCCAGTACGCCCGGCGTACGCCTTGCGGTCATCGCCTTTGCGTGCTGCTTCGGGCTGGGCTTCGGCATGGTGCTGAGTTTCGCGATACTTGCCGCAATGGGCTGGATTACACCGTCACAGCAAAGCGCAGAAGCGACACGACCCGGTGCATCTGTTGTGTCAGACACGCCACCGGATGTCCTGACCCGTACCGCCGTTACCATGCTGGCTCCTACGCCAGGTCCGGGGGTGGGCGGGCTGACAACACCGGGCATAGCGCAGCAGGATACGTTGCGCACAGATGTGCCGCCGCTGGCAGGCGCAGCCCCTGCGGATACCTATCCTGCAGGCTTTTTGTCGCCCGGACCGCTGATCGGCACCTACACCCCGTTGCTTGCCGGTCCGGAACCCGTCGCGGCGCGGCCCGCACCGCTGTCTCTTTCGGGCGACAAACTGGCATATGTCGCGCAGACGCCGGACCGGCCGGGAATTATCCTGAGACTGACCGATCAGCTTCCTGAACTTGCCGACCGCAACAAAATATCACTCTGGACAGGTCTTGCGAGCCTGCGTGTGCCAAGCGCTCAGCCCCGTGAATTTGAGGCGCCGGATGCCGTCGTGGCCACGACCGTGTTCATGCCCTCGCCGGTTCTGCAGGGCGCAGCATCCGGCACTGCCCCGGTTCTCAATGCAGCGATGCGGGTTCTGCCGGTTGCTGTTTCCGTCGCGAGCTCCGGCATCCCGGCGACCCTGCCGGCCACGCCGCCACCGGCTGATCCCGCGACGGGGCCTGCGGACATCGGGATCGCGCCACAAATCCCGGCCATCGTCACGCCGGCGCTCTACTCACCCGATACCGCAGAAGATCTGCCTCAGACAGGCGCTCCGGCTGAGCGCACACCAACCCTCGCGGGCCGGCTCGGACTTGATGTGCCTGAACGGTCCCGCTTCAGCCTCGTGACCTTTGCCCCGGACAGCGTGAGCGACACCTCAGTCGAGGAAAACCGTGCCCGGCTGCGCGAAACAGGCTTTCCGCTCGGCGCGCTGAACCGTGTGTCCTTCCGGGTGTCAAAAACTCATGTGCGGTATTATCATCCCGACGACGCTGAAGTGGCCCGTGCTGTTGCTGAGGAATTCGGCGCCCCTGTGCGTGATTTCACCAATATCAGCGGCACCGCACCGATCGGCCGGGTCGAGCTCTGGATGACAGGTGATTCAGGTCGCACAGCAGCACCCGCGCAGAGCCAGCGTCAGACCACGACACGGCGTGCACAGCCCGCCCCGTCTGCCGCAGAACTGCGCGCCGCGGCCGAGCAGCGCCTGCGCAACCGGCTTGTAAACAGCCTGCGCAAAAAAGAGTACAAGTAGTCGCGCCGCGCGGCGTAACGAGCCGTTTGATATCTCCACAGCCTTCATGTTAAAATGCTCCCGATGGTATGGTCCCGGTCGAATCCGGGCTGTCGCAGGGTATTTCCTGACGGGTGTGAGTGTGGCGAACGAAAAGCTTCTTGCGATTGTGACAATTCTCAGCCTGATCGGATCAACCGGTCTGGCGCAGGAGGATGTGACAATCGATGATCTGCGGACCATTGATGCGCTGATCACCGGCAAGGAATGGAACGCGCTTTATACCTTCGTGAACTCCAAACCGCAGCTGACGACCGGAAACGACCCGCTGGCGGTGGAATTACGGAGTTTTGTCGATGAAACCAAACGCGGGCTGCTGAACCGTTTTGATTCAGGCCCCTCGCAGCCGGATGGCGGTGGTCTCGGCAGCACGGAGCGGTCGGTCGCGTCTATCTACTGATGACCCGCCCGAGGTGAGCAGACCGCCAATGACCCCGACAATTGCATATGTGACAGATCCGCGGTTTCCCGGCGGCACATCATCAGCCATCGCCGCCGAACTTGCAGCGATCTCGGACATGGTCCGCCCGGCGGTCTACGGCCTGAG
Source organism: Roseobacter sp. (assembly GCF_024639605.1). Taxonomy (GTDB): domain Bacteria; phylum Pseudomonadota; class Alphaproteobacteria; order Rhodobacterales; family Rhodobacteraceae; genus Roseobacter. The sequence continues at coordinate 13,816 of NZ_JAHEHZ010000011.1, forward strand.
CACCGCAATGTTCCGGGACCGCGAAGATGCACCGGTTCTGACCGACGCGCTTGCCGCACTGAACCTCACTCTGATCCGGGACCCCGAAGAAATCGCCGCGGACATTGTGATTTTCCACAACCCGGCCTGCCTCAAGTTTCAGAATACTCCCGGCACCCGGATCATCGCCCGGCACCTGATTGTCGTGACCCACGAGAATTTCCTGCGGCCCGGAGGACATGAGGCCTTTGACGTGGCGAACTGTCTTGACCAGATCGCGGGCGCATCCGTGGCGCTGACACGCAGCCTCGCGCCGGTCTCTGATGCCAACCGCAGCACAGTGAGCGACTGGATGGATCGGCATCCTGCCGGTGCGCGCTGGCAGCAAACCCAGGACAACTGGCCGAATATCTGTGACTTTGACCTGATCGCCCCGACGGCCCGGCCCGCAGACAGGCGCGGGCGACATTCCCGGCCGGGGTTCGAAAAATTTCCTTCTCGCGAAACCATGGATCTGTGCTTCCCGTCCGATGCAGCATCAAGTGTGATCCTCGGCGCGGATCACCTCGCTGATGACCCGGACCGCCCTCCCCACTGGACGCTGATCCCGTTTCAGGGTCTTTCCGTCGCGCAATACTTTGATATGATTGATTTCATGGTTTATTATACCGCCCCGACCTGGCACGAAAGCTTTGGACGCGTGCTTGCCGAGGCGATCGCGGCGGGCAAGATCGTGATCACCGATCCCGGGACCGCGCAGACTTTTCAGGGGGGCGTGAAGGCCGCAACCCCGGATGAGGTCAGCGACATCATCGCCGGGTACATTGCCGATCCCGACCGGTACCAGGCCGATGTGCGGGCCGGACAGCGCAGTCTTGATGCCTTTTCAGCCGCCGCCTTCCGGCGCATGTTCAGCGATGTTCTGAGCCGTTCCGGCGAGGCTGTGCTGTGATCCTGCTCTGCTCCGGTCAGATTTCCCTGCGGCATCTGGATGCGCTGCTGCTGTTTGCCACCGGCCTGCGCGAGGCCGGGTACAGCGTTGCCATTGACGACCGGTTTGCGCCCGCTGGCATGTCCCGGCACCAGAAATTCGAAGCGGTCCCCTTTCTGGCGGCCCCGGATGATATAACGCCCGGTTGCATCGTGATTATCGCCGCCGAGGACATCTCCGAAGAGGTCCAGACACTGCTGCGCGCGGCCCCGCCCCCCCCGGGAACGCCGGTCAGGGCAGTCGGGTATTTCGAGACCCCGCAGGCGCGGATCAACAGCCGCAACAGGATTGCCTATGCTACGGGCACAGAGCCGGAGGTCATCAACCGCGGCACACCACACAGCAAACAGCTGATTGAAGCACCGGTGGTACCGCTGGTCACCGCCATAGCCCGGGCACCGGTCCAGTCTGAGGGCGCACGCACCAGCCTGCTCGTCTATATGCCCGAAGACATGCTGGAAGAAGAAGGCGTGCTGCATGATCTGGCCACCCTGCGGCATGCGCCACGCACCGATCTGCACATACTGACGACAGCGAAGGGCAAAGCGATCATCCGTCAGTCGCGCCATGCCGGGCTGTCGGTCTTCGGCTATGGCGAGCTTGCACCGGCCAATCTGCTGACTTATGCGGACGTCTTTGCATTTTTCGGTCCGGGAATACCGGGAGAACGCATGGCGTTTCTGGCGCTGATTGCGATGGGATCGGGCAAAGTGGTGATCGACTGCACCACCTCGGCGGCCTTCAAAACCGCAGGGGCGCCGGCGCTGAGCGGACCTGAACACGCCGCCGCTCTTGCAGGCTATCTGGCCGATACCGTGGCCGGCAGCCGGCGCGAGATAGGCCGCCGCATTCTGCTTGATCCGTGGTTGCGGGCCTGCGATATCGCGACCCTCACAGAAAGCCTGTCTCTGCGCCCTTCCCCGGCAGCCTCGCCGGACGAACGCGCGCCCGCGACGGTTTTTTTCCCCACTAACGGTGTCGGGCTCGGGCATGCACAGCGCTGTGCCCTGATCGCGGACGGTCTGCCCGGCGAAAGTGCCGTCCGTTTTGCAGCCTTCCCGAGCTGCACCGATTTGCTGCGCCGACGCGGTTACGACTGCATGCCGGTCATCGCCCGCAGTGATGCGCATGAGGACGCGTTTGCGGCTGATCTGATCAACTATCTGCGGCTGCGCGACATGCTGGCGCCCGGGGACACGCTTGTTTTTGACGGCGGCTTTGTGTTCGATTCCGTTTACCGCGTTGTGTCCGAGCTGAAAATTCCTGCCTGGTGGATCCGGCGCGGGCTTTGGCAGCCCGAACATATCAATCCCAACGTGCTGGAACGAGAACGGGCTTTTACCGGGGTGATCACCCCGGACGAGGCCTTTCCAGAACTCAATGATGTGTATTCCAGCGGTAATCATATTCACCGCGTGGGCCCGGTGGTCCGCACCGATGCTTCCTCGCCGAAAGAAAGAGCCGGTCTGCGCAAACGTCTGGGCAAAGCCTTCAACCGGCCGGTGGATACACTCGCCGTCAGCATGCTGGGCAGCGGCATGGCGTCAGAACGTACCGCACAGGTGCAGATGCTGTGCAGTCTGATGGAGGAACGTGAAAACTGCCTGCACCTGGTCGTTGTCTGGCCTCATGCGGTTGTCGCCAGTGATTTCGGCCAGTGGCACAACAGTTTTGCGGTGCGTACCGACCAGACGCTGAGCCTGTGTGCCGCGGCGGATCTTGTGGTGTCGGCGGCTGGGTATAATTCATTCCACGAACTGCTTTATGCCGGAATCCCGTCGATCATGATCCCGAACCATGCGACCTATCTTGACGACCAGGAGAAACGCGCCCGGGCGGCGGCAGACCGTAACCTTGCGCGCTTTGTAGCGGCAACGGATCTGCTGACCCTGCAACGTGAGGTGGACGGTCTTCTCGACGGCACGGTTCGCGCAGAGATTGCAGCGGCATTTACAGAAGTGCCACTACCCGAGCGGGGCAACAATGCCGCCGCAGAACTCATCAGAGGGGTAAACAGCAGGTGAGCGATCCGCAGACATATCTCGACGTGCTGGCCCGCCTGCCCGCCGCAGCGCCGACCGGTCTTGACGATCTTTTGTCCGGCTCCGGGCAGCCCGCGCAGGGACACGTGTTGCCGGGCGGACGTTTCATACCCTCGCCAGCTCTGTGGGAGACGGATGCGCCACGTGTCTCGCGCATCGGTCTGCGGGTCACCCGGCCTCCGGCTGATCTGCGCCGTATCGCCGCGCGTCTTGCCGCCATCGCGCTGGAGCGCGCGGTGTATCCGGTCGTGATCAGCCATGTCGGCGTTTGTGGCCTGCAGCAGTACGGGTTTCGTGTGGAACAGGTCGCGGGAACGGACGAGGAAGACCGGCGGTGCAGCGAAGAGCAGATCCGTCGCCTATGGAACCTCGCAATTATCGTGGACGCGCAGGAGCTGACCGGCTTCGGATAGACGCCAGCTTCCCGGATCAGACACGCCGGATGCAGCGCCTGCTGCGGGACCACTAAGAATACTCTCACAATTGGCGCACAAAGCCCGCCGGGTTCCCGGCGCTTTTACGTCCGGACAGGCATTTCACGTGCGGAAATAACCGGCACAGGCCTCGCGGTCAGGGCTCGGGCGTGAGCTCATTCAGCACACACCAGGACTGCAACAGACGCACAGCAGAGTCCGAGGCAATCCTGCGTCGCTCAAGCCGCACTCTCAAAGCGGCACTCTGCGCCTGCGCGAGCGGGCCGTCTTTCACCGGCACCGCATTCAGATCGTCCTCCTCATCCTTGCTCAGAACAAACTGCGTCCCCAGCGCAAGTTCCGGAAAACCTCTGTATGAACCAATATATTCCAGCAGCAGAAAATTACGGAATACGCTTCCGTCCATGCGCCTGTTTTTCAGGATGACCTGGGTTCGGCGCCGCTCCCGGAGCGCCAGGCGGACCTCTGCGCGCGCTTCATAGTTGGGAAATTCAGCCTGCAGAAAGCGACAGTTCTGACCCAGTTGCGCATCCGTGCAGCCGGTCATGTCCTTAAAACTCGAATTCATGAAAATCAGCGGTGCATCTTCAGCGGATAAATTCGACAACGTCAGTGCAAATAGCACCCGATTAAGGGTTTCCTCCAGGGACCCAAGAGCTAAATTAAAACGGTCGTCCATCGTCTGCCTCTTATCCTTCACGCTTCCGGTTTTACCTTCTATGTCCCGAAATACAAATACTGACGAGCCTGTCATCATTGGCATCGGCGCGTCCGCCGGCGGGCTCGAAGCCTTTCAGCAACTTCTGACCGGCCTGCCCGACGCGCATGATCTTATTCTCATCCTGGTGCAACATCTCGACCCGGACCACGAAAGCCTGATGCCGGAGCTTGTCGCGGCGAAAACGAAATCTCCTGTGCACAGCGTAGAAGACAACATGCAGATCGAGCGCGGACATATTTATCTGATCCCGCCGGGCTATGAGATGGAAATAATCGGATTGTCGTTGCGGCTGACGAAATTTTCCGCGCCCCGCGGGCTGCGTCGTCCGATCGACCGGTTCTTTAACAGCCTCGCCAAAGAGCATGGCGAAAACGTCATCGCAGTTGTTCTGTCAGGCACTGGCAGTGACGGTGCGAACGGTGCGCGGGAAATTAAAGGACAAGGCGGTCTGGTCTTTGTCCAGGACCCGCGCCAGGCCAAATACGACGGCATGCCACAAAGCGTGCTCGACCTGTGCGGGGCCGATGTCACGTCGAACGCGGAAGAGATCATCGATGTCGTGCGCGATTATTTCAACCTGCGCACGGGCAGGCACGAGGGCATGGAAACGGATGCCGAATTTCTCTCACGGATCATGCGGCATGTCCGCTTTCGCACCGGGCACGATTTCACTGAATACAAAGACGCCACAATGCTCAGGCGGATCGCGGTGCGGATGTCTGTGCTCAATCTGAGTTCGCCCAATGACTACCTGAAATACATGGCGGAAACAAAAAGCGAAGCCGATCTTCTCTTTCGGGATCTGCTGATCAACGTAACCAGCTTTTTCCGCGACGAGGATCATTTTGACACGCTGAAAGCCGAGATCATCCCTGAGCTGGTAGAGCAGACCGAAGAGCACGGCGAACTGCGTATCTGGGTGGCAGGCTGCTCGACAGGGGAAGAAGCCTATTCCATCGCCATGCTCGCCGCGGAAGAAATCAGTCGGGTAAATAAGCAGTGCAAGGTCGTGATCTTTGGCACCGACATCGATGAGCAGGCGCTGAGCGTTGCCCGCCACGGCCGCTATCCTGACGCCATTGCAGACGCCATCCCCGCCAACCTGATGGATCGGTATTTCAAACCCACAAAGGAAGGTTATGAAGTCGGCCCGCAACTGCGCGAGATGGTCCGGTTTTCACGGCACAGCTTTATCAAGGATCCGCCCTTTTCCAAGCTCGATATGGTCTCGTGCCGGAACGTGCTGATCTATCTCAAGGATACTTTGCAGGAACTGACGGGGCGGGTCTTTCACTACGCTCTGAACGAAAGCGGGTTTTTGTTCCTGGGGCCCAGTGAAAACCCGAAATCGATCCTGACATACTTTGATGAGATTTCGGCGCGCGCGCGCATCTTCCGGCGCAAGCCGGGTGCCGCGAAACCGCTGAACCTTGGCAGCCTGTCAGGCGCTGTGATGAACCGGCACAAAACGACGGCAGAAAAAACCGCGACCACGACAGAATTATCAGACCTTGACCGGGTGATCCTCAATGAATTCGCGCCCGCTTATCTGCACACCGATACCCGGGGCGATGTGATATTCTCTTCGGCCAACGCAAGCAGATATCTCACCATCCGGGCCGGCAAAGTGAGCACAGGTCTGTTCAGCATCATCGCCCCTGAACTCGAATCGACCTTCCGCAGGGTCGCCCGGACCGACCCGAAGCCGGGTGCCGCGGGCGAGATTGAATTTCAGGGAGAGATCAGCGGTCGACCCGAACGGCTGATCGTTTCAGCGCGACGGCTTGATGATGGCACGCAGCTTTTCGTCATCCGCGACAATCTGCAACTCCTCGACAGCCGGCCAGGAGGGACCGCGGATCAGGGGTCCAAGCAGGACGCCTATGTCAATCAGCTCGAAACGGAGCTTGACGACGCTAAACAGGCGGTGCGCACCACCGTGGAAGAGCTCGAGACATCAAACGAAGAGCTTAAAAGCTCAAACGAAGAAATGATGTCGATGAACGAGGAGCTGCAATCGGCCAATGAAGAGCTGACCACGATCAACGACGAGTTGCAGGAGAAGCTGCGTGCGCTCAATCAGGCCAATGTGGACCTCAACAATTTCGTACAGAGCGCCCGCGTCCCGTCTGTTTTCCTCGACGCGGATCTGCGGCTGCTGCGCTTCACCCCTGAAGCGGAGCGGTATTTCAGCTTCACCGAAAAAGACCTCGGCCGCAACCTCGCCGATCTGAGCGCCGAAATTGATCAGGACCGGCTGATTGAACTGTGTAAAAAAACCGTCACGGACCAGCTGGAGCGCGAAGAAGAGTTTCTGACAAAGAACGAAAAAGTCAGCCTGTCAGTTCGGGTGATGCCCTATTCGCCTGACGGCAAGGACAGCCTCGGCGCTGTCTTTACCCTGCAGGACGTGACCGAACTGCGCAAAGCTGTCCGGACGGCGGATTACGCCAAGGCGCTGGCAGATCGTCAGAAGGCCGAGGTCGAACAGATATATAAACACAGCCCCATGGCCATGGGTCTGGTGGGCCGCGACATGCGCTATATCAGGCTCAATGAGAAGCTGGCTGAAATTAACGGCGCGCCGGTCGATCAGCACATCGGCCGACGGATCCGCGATATCATCCCCGATGTCGCCGATCACACCGAACAGCTGATCCGCACAGTTCTGGAGACCGGAAAACCGATCTTTAAAGAGCGGGTGACCGGCAGCACCCTGAACGAACCCGACAGAGTTCATATCTGGGAAAGCGACTGGCTGCCTTTTTACACCGGCGAAGGGCTCACAGGCGTCTCAGTCAACGTGAGGAACATCACAGAACAAGTTGAAACAGCGAACAATTTGCGCCGCATTATGCGCGAACTTGAGCATCGGGTAAAAAACATGCTCTCCAACGTCAACGCGCTGATAAACCGCGCGGGGCGCGAGGCGACAACTGATCGGGCCGTTTTCGATACGCTGACCAACCGCATTCAGGGGCTGGCGAAAACCCACTCGCTGCTGACGGCGGAAAACTGGTCCTCGGCGTTGCTGCGTGACGTGATCGAACCCGAAACGGCAGGCGTTTATGGCGAAGACCGGGTGACGCTCTCGGGACCGGATGTATTCGTGACCTCCGAGGCCACACTGGCGATCGGAATGGCCATCCATGAACTGGCGACTAATGCCGCTAAATATGGTGCCTTTTCCGGCGAGGACGGGCATGTCAGTGTAAACTGGTCGCGTATCACCGACGCGAGGAGCGACAGGCTGATTATTCAGTGGAAAGAATCCGGCGGACCGCAGATCGGCGGACCAGACAAAACAGGCTTTGGCACGCAACTGATCAACTCCACGCTGGAGGGCAGTCTTGGCGGAACTGTGACGCCGGAATGGGAACAAAACGGGCTGCGCGTGGTTATTGAATTAAATTTCGACGATGTCACAGTCTCAAAAGGAGCATGATTGCGTGTTGAATGGCCTGAAGGTTTTGTATCTGGAAGATGAGCTTCTCGTGGCAATGGATACAGCCGAATACCTCGAAACGCTGGGGTTTGAGAGCGTTGCTGTAGCTTACCGTCTGGAAAGCGCGCATCAACTGATGGCAGACACCGATTTCGATCTGGCTGTTCTCGATATAAATGTGGACCGCGGACAGACCAGTATCGCGCTCGGACGCCAACTGGCCCAGGCGGGGACCCGCGTGATTTTTGCCTCAGGCAATGGCGGGGACGCAGATAAACTGCGCAGCGACGGTTTTGAATTTCTGGACAAGCCGTTTTCGCTGCCCGCGCTGGCGGACAAACTGCAGACGGCTGCAAAGGCTGAACCACAAAACAGCGCCCCCATGAACTGAAACCACGGCGGTTGCAGGCATGATACGCAGGGCTTCAGCTTCCGGTCCGCCGGGGCAGTTTCTCAGTGCTAAGGTACCCGTTTCCCCCTCGCATTTTGCTCAGGCCTGAGATGAGCCAACCGGGATTTGGGGCTGCAACGTGCTGCCGTGACGCCCGCCCCCGGCACAGATGAGGCGCCCCCTGTTGAGGGACGCCCCTTTGCTGATCAGGCAGTTTTATTCAAAGTTATAGGGCGCACCGGCCTGGTTGATGACGCTGTTATATTCTTTGAAGATGTTGACGATCTTCTGGTGCACTTCACCTTCCTGCGCCACTTCTTCCCAGAAAGCTTTGGCCGCATTCTCGACCTCGGCCCACTCTCCGGCGGGTACTGAACGCAATTGCAGCTTGTCGCCATTAGCGCGCAGTGCAGCCTCACCACCCCAGTACCACTGATTGCGATATGTGTGTCCCGCTTCGGTTGCCGCCATCACGACCGATTTCAGATGATCCGGCAGGTCCGCCCAGCGTTCCTGGTTCACAAACCAGGATCCGATCCAGGCACCGGAGATGTTGTTGGTCAGGAAATAGTCCGTCACATCCGCCCAGCCCACGGTGTAATCTTCGGTGATGCCCGACCATGCCATACCGTCGAGTTCACCGGTCTGCACTGCGACCTCGGCATCCTCATAGGGAATGTTCACCGGGACCACGCCGAACTGTGCGAGGAAGCGACCCGCCGTCGGGAATGTATAAAGCTTCAGACCATCAAGATCCGCCACGCTGGTGATCTCTTTTTTGGTGTTGAAGTTACAGGGATCCTGTCCTGCCGCCGAAAGCCATTTGACGCCGACCTTTGCGTATTCCTCTTCCCAGATGTCCTTCAGACCGTACTGGTTAAAGAGCACAGGCACGTCAAGTATGTGTTTGGTTGCAAAGGGAAAATAGCCACCGAACTGGCGCAAAGGCGTGGGCGAGGCCATTGAGTCGTCATCCGAGTGAACGCCGTCAAGGGTGCCACGCTGCAGCGCCTGGAAAAGCTCTCCGGTGGGCACGATCTGGTCGGCATAGAAAAGCTCTACCTCAAGCTCGCCGTTGGCATTGGCGTTGATGTAATCGATCACCGGCTTGGTGACGTGCTCTCCCAGCGCGCTGCCGGCATATGTCTGGAAACGCCATTTGATTGCCGTTTGCGCTTTGACGATTGCGGGACTGGCAAGCGTGGCAGCGGCACCGACACCTGCTGTGGTCAGAAACTTACGTCTGGTTGTCATGGGTCTTTCCTCTCTGTTGAAGGTCTTGTGAATTGCGTCCCGCATACCGGGATCTTTTTGTCTTTAATTTCCGTACACATACCCCGGCAGCCAAAGGGCGATTTCGGGGAAGGCCATGATTGTGGCGAGGGCCACAACCATCACCAGCACAAAAGGCAGGATTGAAGAATAGATGTCTTTCAGCGTTATCTCAGGCGGTGCCATCGCGCGCATCAGAAACAGGTTATAGCCAAACGGCGGTGTCATATATGCAATCTGTGTGGTGATCGTGTAAAGCACACCATACCATATCAGATCAAAGCCGAGCGCGCCCACCAGCGGCACATACAGCGGTGCGACAATTACCAGCATCGCCGTATCATCGAGAAAAGTGCCCATAAGGATAAAGCTGAGCTGCATCAGGATAAGGATCGTCCAGGGGCTGAGACCGAATTTCTCGGTAAACAGGCTCTCAATCGCTTTGACGGCACCCAGCCCGTCAAAAACCGCGCCAAAGGCCAGAGCCGCCAGGATGATCCACATGAACATGCACGAGATGCCAAGGGTCTTGCGCACGCTTGTCTCGAAGACGTCATAGGTCATCCGGCCTTTGAGCACGGCAGCCAGGAAGGCCGCGATCGCGCCGATGGCCGAGCTTTCCACCAGCGATGTCCAGCCGTTCACAAAAGGCACCATCATCGAAAAGAAGATAAAGAGCGGCAGCACGCCCGCCCCCAGCAGCCTGATTTTCTGTGCCATCGGCATGTCACGGTCCTCAGGCGGCAGCACGGGTCCGAGTGCCGGATTGAGGCGGCAACGGATCACGATATAGATCACGAACATCGCGGCCATCATCAGACCCGGCAGCACCCCGGCAAGCCAGAGCTGTCCCACCGGCTGACGCGCGATCATCGCATAAAGCACCAGCACCACAGAGGGCGGCACAAGGATGCCGAGCGATGATCCCGCCTGAATAACACCGGTCACCATGCGTTTGTCATAGCCGCGTTTGAGAAGCTCCGGCAGCGCAATCGTGGCTCCGATCGCCATGCCGGCAACCGACAGACCGTTCATCGCGGAGATCAGCACCATCAGCCCGATGGTGCCCACCGCAAGCCCGCCCGACAGCCCGCCCATCCAGACGTGGAACATTTTGTAAAGATCATCCGCAATCCGGGATTCCGACAGGATATAGCCCATGAAAATGAACATCGGCAGCGTCAGCAGCGGATACCATTTCATCAGCTTGATCGCGGCGGCAAATCCCAGATCATAGCCCCCCCGGTCACCCCAGAGAAAGAACGCCGCCACCACAGCGACAAATCCGATGGCGCCGAAAACACGCTGCCCGGTCAGCAGCATCAGCATCATCGAAGAGAACATGAGGATCGCGATGGCCTCATAGGACATCAGATCTTCTCCCCCATGTCGTAGCCTTTGAGGCGCAGTATGTCCTTGAAGAACTCGGAGAACGCCTGCAGCAACATCAGGAATATCCCCACAAGCATGATCGCCTTAACCGGCCAGAGATACGGGCGCCAGACTGAAGAGCTTCGCTCTCCGCCGTAGCTGATCGAATACTGAAAACTTTCCCAGCCGCCCCAGAGCAGAAAGATCAGATAGACAATCAGAAACACAATGGTCATCGCGTCGACCTGAGCCTTGCGGTGATCCGACCACTCGCCATAAAGCAGGTCCATCCGCACGTTTGCCCCCATCTGTATCGAGTAAGGCCCGCCCAGCATATAATAGGCGACCATGGCGAACTGCGCGACTTCCAGCGTCCAGAGTGACGGATCAAAGAAGGTTTTGCTGACAGACGACCAGAGCAGGATCGCCATCATCACAAAGATCCCGTACATCACCACGCGCCCGATGCGATAGTTCAGCCCGTCGATTATCCGGGTGTATCGCATCGCGAAATTCAGCATATGGCGGCACCGGCAGGTGTCAGGGCGCGTCTGATCCAGCCCGACAAAAGATCCGCCATCGCGGCCTGATCGCGCTCGTTTCCGATCAGATCGTTGCGCACTTCGAGCATCACGTTCAGGTGTCCGGGTCCGAGTGCGTGTTCTTTCAGTGTATGGGTCACACCATCCGCAGGCCCGTAAGGCTCATTTCGCCGCACGACACAGGCCCCCGGCGCATCTAACAACAGCGCATCCGCCAGACGGGTATCTTTGTCATGCAGAACGCCGATTTCGACATCCCTGTTCTGCCCGTGATACACAGGCGTGAAACTGTGCACCGTCACAAGCACAGGGTCAGACACGCGGGCCAGCACCTCAGACAGAGCAGCACGGAAAGGTTCATAGTATGTCGCCACCCGATCCGCTTTCTGCGCCGTGCTAAGGCCTTTGTTGCCCGGCACGTCCACAATCTCGCTGCGTTCCGGCATCGCACCCGCCGCGTCGGGCGGCCGGTTACAGTCATAGATCAGGCGCGAGATGCGCGAGGCCACGAGCACCGCATCAAGCTGCCGCGACATGCCCCGGGCCACCGACACTGCGCCCGGATCCCAGGCGACGTGACTGTGCAGGGCATCCCCGCTCAGACCCAGATCGTCAAATTCGGCCGGAATATGCGCGCTGGCATGCTCGCAGACGAGTACGACAGGCGACGTTGCCTTTGCATTATACACCTCAACCACGGCGTCGTCGGATAGGCGTTCCGGATGATTCATTGCTGCTCCCACCCCGGAAAGGTCTTGCCAGGCGGGCATTCTGTCAACACAATTATGAAATATTTATCACAGGCCGCTTTAACCTGTTATTTTATCGCTCAACGACGAGGCATCTCCCCGGTGACAGATGCAAACCAGACGATTTCGGACCGCATTCACAAAGAGCTGGATACCTTTACCCGTGCCGAACGGCAGCTGGCGTTGTCGATCCTCGAGAACTACCCGGCGTCCGGACTCGGCCCGCTGACGGCGCTGGCCAGAAGCGCTGATGTCTCGGTGCCGACGGTCGCGCGCATGGTGCAGAAGCTGGGCTACAAAGGCTATCCGGATTTCCAGGCCGATCTGCGCGATGAACTGAGCGCAATCGCCAAAGGCCCGATTGCCAAGCATGAAACCTGGGCCGGGGCCGCTCCCTCAGGGCATATCCTGAACCGCTTTACCGAAGCTGTGATCGACAATATCCGGAACACCATGGCGCATATTGATCCGGTTGCCTTTGACGAGGCCTGCGCGCTTGTCGCGGATCAGAAGCGTCATCTCTACATCGTCGGCGGACGGATCACGCATACACTGGCCGAATACCTCTTTATGCATATGCAGGTCATCCGCCCGAACCTGACCCATGTGCAGTCGACGTCGAACACGTGGCCTCACTACCTGCTGAATGCTGCGGAGGGTGATGTTTTTGTAATCTTCGATGTGCGGCGCTATGAAAACAACACACTGAAACTGGCCGAAATGGCACGGGCGCGCGGGGCGAGACTGGTGCTCTTTACCGATCAGTGGCGATCGCCGGTGCACCGGCTCGCTGATATCACTCTGACCTGCCGGATCATTGTTCCTTCCGCCTGGGATTCGGTTGCAACGACGGTGCTTCTCGTCGAAAGCATGATCTCTCAGGTTCAGAATCTCGACTGGGACAACACCAAAGACCGGATGCAGGAGCTGGAAGAGATCTTTGATAAAACACGGCTTTTCCGGAAGTTTACCTGAACCGGCAGGTAACACCGCGCACCTGAGGCCGACGGTGATACGGTGTGGAGTTCAGGATCTCAGACAGGCGGCCCCGACGCCATGACGCCGGACAGCGATCCACAATGCCTTTCTGACGATGGATCCATGAAAACGCCAAACAGGGCACGCACTCCACGAGACCATCGCGTTCGTGAGAAGGTTTCCGGGTCGGATTGTCCGCGTCGCTTTCCCCCGGCAATCATTAGCGACGTCTCAGAACCCCAGTCTGTCGCGCAACCGGTAAGCCGCAATGGACGGAGCCAGAAACCAGGGGTCCCCGCGATAATATGGCCTGCCGGGAAACGGAAGCTTCGCCAGAGTAGTCTCGCCCGCCGGGTCATCCACCGCCATCAGGCCCAGTTTCATCCCGAGATAGCTGGCCATCCCGACACCAGAGCCACAATAGCCCATCGCATAGTAAATGCCCTCATCCTGCCCGATGTGCATCAGGCTGTCGAAGGTATAGCCGACAAAACCGGACCATGAGTGGCTTATCCTGACATCACCCAGTTCCGGAAAGAGCCGGATCAGTTCGGCCCTGAGCAAGGGCGCTGTTGCCCGGGCATCGGTTTCTCTGAGCGAGACGCGACCACCAAAGAGGATCCGTTTGCGGTCGGGCGACGGACGATAATAATAAACCAGCTTGCGGGTGTCGGAGAGGATGCGGTCCTTTGGCATCAGGCGGTCCATCACGGGCCTGGGAAGCTCCTCTGTCGCGATGATGTAGGATCCGATCGGGATCACCCGCCGCTGCAGTGAGGGTGTCAGTCCGGTGGTGTAGCCATTGGTGGCCACAATCACCCGCCCGGCCCTGACGCTGCCATGGCGTGTGCTGACGCGGGTGACACCGTTATCAGGTGCCAGCGCCTCCACCGGGCAATGGCTGACGAGCTGAACACCCGCAGCGCGTACCTTTTCCAGCAACCCCGCATGATAGCGCCCCGGATGAAGGCTCGCGTGATGCGGATAGACGATACCGCCGAAATACGCATCGGTGCCAAGCTCCTCATGCTGGGAGGCGCGGGGCACCATGAACGTATCGTTGCCCCCTGCCCCGGCGGCCAGTTTTTCGTACTGGCGGGCGGTATGCGCGCCGTGAAAGCGGCCCGGCACCTGAAAGTTACAGTCAATGCCCTCGGATCGCACGAAATCTTCGATGTACTCCCGCGATGCCTGACCATCAGCCAGAATGCCGTTTGCGATCTCTGCCCCGTATTTCCGGGTCAGGGCCGCTTTGCCCGGTTTGACCGAGGTCGAAATCTGCCCGCCGTTCCGGCTGCTGGCGCCGTGTCCGTGCGCCTCTGCATCCACGACAAGCACAGAGCGCCCCGCACGGGCGACGCGCAGAGCAGCATGCAGCCCGGTATAGCCGGAGCCGACAACCAGAACATCGACGGTTCGCGGCAGATCCGTGGGTGTCGGGTCTTCCCGCGGAGCATGATCCCACCAGTAAGGCGCGGGCCTGAAGTCATCGGTGAACATGTCTGCCGCCCTCTTCGTGATCAGAAAGGATCAGGTCTGCGCCCTTCTCTCCTACCATAATGGTGGGTGCATTGGTGTTGCCTGATGTCACGGTCGGAAACACCGACGCATCCACCACCCGCAACCCCGTTACCCCGTGCACCCGGAGCCGTGCATCAACCACATCGCATGTCACATCCGGCCCCATCCTGCAGGTGCTGACCGGGTGAAAGACCGTGCCTGCGGTTTCCCGGATATAGGCAAGCATATCCGCATCTGTGGCGATGTCAGCACCCGGGCGCGTTTCGCGTTCAATTACCCCGGCCAATGACGGGCTTTGCGACAGTTTGCGCAGCAACCACGCTCCTTCCAGCATTTCCTGAACATCGAGATCAGTGCTGAGGTACCGCGGGTGGATCACGGGCGCCACCATCGGATCGGGAGACGCAATCTCCAGATATCCGCGACTTGTAGGGCGCGTCGGCTGCGCCCCTGTCAGAAAGCCCGAAAACGGATCAGGGTTCATCAGCGGACGCACTCCGGGCGGCGCTTTGGTGTAGCTCACCGGCGAGAAATAAAGCTGGATGTTCGGGCGCGGCGCGTCCGGGCGGGATTTCACGAAGCCCCCCGCCTGGTTCACGCCCAGCGACAAAGGCCCGCCCCGGGTCAGCACATAGCGCATCCCGTGCCACAGCTTCCCCTGCCAGGAATGCAGCTGGTCGTTCAGTGTGGGCACTTTTGAGCGATAGAGAAAATCAACCGCCAGATGGTCCTGCAGATTGCGCCCTACGCCCGGCAGATTGTGCAGCACGTCAATGCCCTGCGCGCGCAACACCGCTTCCGGCCCCACGCCGGAGAGTTGCAGCAGTTGCGGAGAGTTGACCGCCCCGGCCGACAACACCACTTCACGCCGCGCGGTCGCCTGACGCAACGCGCCGCGCCGGCTGTATTCCACGCCGGTGGCGCGCGCGCCCCTGAACAGAACCCGCGTCGCCTGCGCGTGCTTTTCTATACGCAGGTTCTGGCGCCGTTTTGCAGGCCCGATATATGCCCGCGCGGCAGACATGCGCATCCCGCCCCTGGCGGTGTTCTGATACGTGCCGACGCCCTCCTGGCAAGCGCCATTGAAATCCGGGTTATGTGGCCACTGATTTTCCTGACCGGCCGCGATAAAGGTCTGGCACATCGGGTGCAGAAACGGATCCATCGTCGAGACATGCAACGGTCCGCTGCCGCCGCGCAGATCATCCGCGCCCCGGTCATTGGTCTCAGATTTCCGGAAAAAAGGCAGCACGTCTTTCCAGCCCCAGCCGGGATTGCCCATCGCTTCCCAGTCGTCAAAATCCGCAGGCTGACCCCGGATATAGACCATCGCATTAATCGAACTGGACCCGCCCATTACACGGCCACGGGGCCAGTATGATCTGCGGTTGTTCAGCGCCGGGTCGGGTTCGGCCTGATAGCGCCAGTTGAGCCGCTTGTGATGGAACGCTTTGCCATAGCCGATCGGCATCCAGATCCAGGGATGCAGATCACTGCCGCCGGCTTCCAGCAGCAGCACCGTGTATTTGCCGTTCTCGCTCAGCCGGTTGGCCAGCACGCAGCCTGCCGACCCCGCACCTACGATGATAAAATCGTACTCCGCCACCGCCCGTGCCTTCAGGTTTCCGGCGGATCGCGCTGCACAAGAACGCTGACGAGCGCCAGCAGACCTGAGCCGATGATCAGAAAGAACGACACCGCATTAAGCACCGGCGTCGAGCCGACTTTGGCCATGCGGTCAAACATGGTGATCGTGAGCGGGGCCTCTGAGCCCACAAGAAAGAGCGTAGTGTTGAAGTTCTCGAAAGAGACGAGAAAGGCCACGATCCATGCCGCAATGATCGCCGGGCGCAGGAAGGGCAGAGTCACCGTGCGCAGCACGCGCGCCCGGGTGGCGCCGAGGTTCAGCGCGGCTTCCTCCATGGAAGAGTCGAATTTCTTCAGCCGTGCGGAAATCACCAGTGACGTGATTGTCGTGATGAAGGAGAACTGCCCCAGCACCACCAGCGGCAGACCGGGCCTCAGCATTTCGATCTCAATGCTGAAGTTGTCCTCCATCCCGTTGGCGATATTGCTGGCCATGACCAGAATGGAGATGCCGAGGATCACGCCGGGGATGACCAGCGGCAGGATCATCAGAATGTAGAAAAAGTTTTTGGCCGGAAACTCGCCGCGCACAAAGAGAAAAGCGTTGCAGGTCGCCACAAAAACCGAGAGGGACGCCACCAGAACACCAATGACGCCCGAGTAATAAAGCCCGCGCAACAGGCGACGGTCATGGAACATGCCCAGCTTGGGCTCGGTATCATTAAAGAACCAGTCCAGCGTGAACCCCTGCCAGGGCAGCGCGGGAAACAGCGAGTCGTTAAAGGCGAAGGTTCCGGCCGCAATCAGCGGCGCTGCGAGAAACACAAAGAAGGCACCGACATAGAGCCGGTAGCCCAGCAGGAACCCTTTGTTATGTGTGGAAACAGCCATCGCGCGCCTTCAGTTCTTTGCCACGGTGTTGGCGAGGTTCTGGCCCGTCAGGCGCAGCCCGGCCCAGACCACCAGCGATGTAAAGGCCAGCAGCAGAAAGCCAAAGGCCGCCCCGGATTCCCAGTTAAACCGGGTGATGAACTGATCGTAAATCTGTTCGGTGAACCAGCTGGAGTTTTTGCCGCCCAGCAGGATTGGCGTGAGATAACTGCCTGCGGTGAGCATAAAAACCACGATGCATCCCGCCACGATCCCCGGCATGGCGTAGGGAATGATGATGCGGCGCAGCACTGTGGGGCCGCTGCCACCGAGGTTATAGCCTGCCTCGACCATCGCATCATCCATCCCGTCAAGAGTGGAGACCAGCGGTACGATCATGAAGAGGATCACCGTATAGACGAGACCGACGATCACCGTGGCGTCGTTATAAAGAAACTCCACCGGCTCCGAAATCAGCCCCATTGTTTGCAGGCTGGTGGAAATCACGCCGGTTTCTCGCAGCAAAAGGATCCAGCCGAAAGCCCGGATCAGATCGCTGACCCACAGCGGGATCAGACAAAGCAGAAACAGTGCGCCGCGCGACCGGCGGCCGGCGATTTTCGCAATGTAATAGGCAATAGGAAACCCGATCAGCAGCGCCAGAACGGTCACGAGGATCGACATGGACCCGGTGCGCAGCAGGGTATTCCAGTAGATCGGTTCCTGTATGAAATCGATGTAATTGCCGAAACCGAACTCATAGACCCGAGGGGCCACCTTTTCACGCAGCGACAGATACACCATCCCCAGATGCGGAAGGATGATCAGCAGTACAATCCAGAGCGCAAAGGGCGCGAAAAGCAGGATGAGCGAGAGACGCTTTACGTCACCTTGCATAGCACATCGCCTGTTCAGGCGCCCAGTTGAGCTGCACCGCATCGCCGGGACGCAGATCAGAGGTGCCGCCGGTCACCACCACATCCGCCTCGATCAGCTCGGCAGAGGGGCCGCGCACCAGAATGCGGCTGTTGGCGCCGTTGAACAGCACAGAATCCACCTTACCCGCCAGGGCGTTGCTGTTTGCATCCGGGGGTCCGGCCTCGCTGGCGCGTTGCGCGCCGATGAACTCCGGTCGGACAAAAATCGACACCGGCGCACCCGTCACGACGCCCGCCTGCGGCTTGCAGAGCATGCTCAGACCGGCCTCCGTCGCGACCTTCGCCACGCCGTCAGAAATCTCTTCCACTTTGCCGGCCCAGCGGTTTGAATCTCCGACAAACCCGGCGACAAAAGACGTCGCCGGTTTGTGATAAAGTTCCTCCGGTTTGCCCACCTGCTCAAAGCGTCCTTCGTTCATCACGGCGACATTGTCGGACATCACAAGAGCTTCGGACTGATCGTGGGTGATGTAAATGAATGTGGTGTTGAACTGATGCTGCAAGAGCTTGAGCTCGATTTTCATGGCCTCGCGCAACTTCAGATCCAGCGCGCCCAGAGGTTCATCCAGCAGCAGCACATCGGGGTCCAGCACCATGCAGCGCGCAATCGCGATGCGCTGTTTCTGCCCGCCTGACAGCTGATGAATTTCGCGATTGCCGACGTCAGGCAGCGCGATGCGTTCAAGCACATCATTGACCTTTTGCGGGATCTCGGATTTCGGGGTGCCTGCACAGCGCAGACCATAGGCGATATTCTCAAAGACATTCATCATCGGGAAAAGCGCCAGATGCTGGAACACCATCTTCACGTTGCGCTTGTTCGGCGGGATGTTGAGGACAGAGCGCCCTTTGATGTGGATGTCCCCGTCCGAGGGGTTTTCGAACCCCGCAATCATCCGCATCAGCGTTGTCTTGCCACAGCCCGACGGGCCGAGGATCGAAAAGAACGATCCCTTCGGGATTCTGAAGGACACATCGTCCACCGCCCGCACGGATCCGAAATGTTTGGAGAGCCCTGTGCACTCCAGATCATGTTCCACAGCGTCGTTCATTGCGCCTGCTCCCCTGCACCCCGTCGTGACACAAAAGGGGCGGCGTGTCACCGACATCGCCGCCCCCCGTGCATTTACTTAACTCAGCCGCCTGTGGCTGCCTTGATCTTCTCCAGCGCTTTGCCTTCCATATCCTCGACGCCCGGGGGAATGTTGGCAAAAAACTTGAGGTTGGCAATGTCCGCGGGGGTGAAGGCCGCGTTCACCGCGTTCTTCTTGTCCTCAGGCAACAAGTCGAGACCGCCGTTCACGGCTGCAATCGCACCCGTGCTGCCGGACATGATGGTCACATTCTCCGGCCGCAGTACGAAGTTGATCCATTTATAGGCCGCATCATCCGCTTTGCCCTTGGCGGGCAGTGCAAATGTGTCGATCCAGGCAAGCGCACCTGTTTCCGGCGGCACAAACACGATGTCGGGGTTCTGGGCATAGAGTTTATAGGCTGTGGAGTCCCATGTCTCTGAGGCCACAATCTCACCCGACAACATCATCGCGGAGAGGTCATCGCCACCCTGCCAGTAAGCCTTGATGTTAGATTTGCACGCGATCAGTTTTTCGGAGACCTCATCAAGGATGTCCTGATATTTATCCAGATCGGAATAGGCCGCGAAGGGATCATGCCCCATTGCAAATGCCGTACCCAGCAGGATCGTGCGCTTCAGGCGCATGGAGGTTTTACCCGCGTACTGAGAGTCGCACAGATCATCCCAGCCGTTGAAATCCGCCGCCATGGCTTTGTTCTTCATCAGACCGGAGGTGCCCCACTGGTGCGGGACCGCATAGACTTCACCGTCGATCGTCGTGTTGGCCTTCACGCCTTCCAGGTGCGTGGACTCCATCACGGAAGTATCGATTTTTGACAGATCCAGCGGCTTGTAAATGTCGTATTCAAGCTGTGCGGCATAGATCCGGTCATGGCTCGGCTGCGCAAGATCAAATCCGGCGCCACCTGTCGCGCGCAGTTTGGCGATCATTTCCTCGTTGTTGGAGAAAGTGACCTCGACATCGATGTCGGGATATTCTTCTTCAAATTTCTGGATCAGCTCTTCGGGCGCATATGAGCCCCAGGTCAGCAGCCGCAGTGTTTCGGCCTGGGCCACGGATGCGGTCGACAGCGCCGCCGTAACCGCAAGTCCGACAATATAGTTTTTCTGTTTCATGGTTTAACTCCCTTATCAGCGCCGGTTCGCGCTGCGTGGCATTCATGGACACCGGGCGATGTTAGTAGAGTATTGGACTGGCCCACATATCCATTATGGAATTTTATACAGACCAATTCACGGGGTGAGTGCAGGCAGCTGCATGAGTGCTGAAACACCGCTCTCGATGTCCGGAGGACTGGTGCTGCCAAAGCCCAGCACCAGCCCCTTTTCGACGGTGTCTGACAGGCTGTAGCGGCTGATCGGAGCAACCGTCAGGCCCGCGGCCGCGGCCTGCGCCATCAGGGCATTTTCATCCACCCGGTCGTCCAGCAGGGCCGTTGTGTGAAACCCGCTGGTGGTTTCCTGCAACCGGATGGTATCGGGCAGATGATCGCGCCCCGCCTGCATCAGCGCGTCATACCGGGTCTTGTACAGCCGACGCATCAGGCGGATATGGGCCGCAAACTGCCCCTCATCCATGAAATCCGCAACCGTGGCCTGGACCGCTGTCGGGGGCGTGCTGATCCAGGAGGCAAAAAGCGTATCAAATGCCGCCGTGAGTTGCTCCGGCACCAGCATGAAACCCAGACGCAAAGACGGGAAAAGAGTTTTGGAGAAAGTGCCGACATAAATAACCCGTCCCTGGGTATCGATGCTTTTCAACGGCGGGCGATGGCTTACGCCATAGTGAAATTCGCCGTCATAATCATCCTCTATGATCAGGGCCCGGGCATCATTGGCCGCCTCCAGCAGTTCCAGCCGGCGCGCAAGTGACATGACATGACCCAGCGGTTGCTGGTGGGACGGCGTGACAAACGCCAGCCGGAAGTGTGGAGCAACCCGCTTCGCCTCCGCAATATTTATCCCTTCATCGTCGACACTTACGGGTACCAGCTCGGCGCCGGCGGCAATCAGAGCGTTGCGGGCACCCGTGGCACCAGGGTTTTCGTACCAGACCTTGTCACCGGGATTGAGCAGCACCCTGCCGGCCAGCGAGAACGCATGCTGCGCGCCGCAGGTGATAAAGATCTGCTCGGGGCTGCACCTGATCCCCCGCGCGGCATTGAGATGGCTGGCGATGGCGTTGCGCAGACCCTGATGCCCCTGGGGCTGGCCATATCCCATAATCCCGGCACGGTCGCCGCGCAGGTGGCGCGCTGAAAACCGCGACCATTGCGCAATCGGAAAAGCATCCAGCGCAGGCAGCGCGGTTATAAAGGCACTGGCCTGATGCGGCAGCCATGACCGGGGGGCATAGGACGAAAAAGAGTGGTCGATGGCATGCGACAGGCGGGGTTGTGAAGTCTGAGGATCCGGCGGGCGAAGCTCGTTTGTGCGGGGGTGCTGTTGTTCCAGAATATCGCTGACGAATGTACCCGCCCCCACCCGCGAGACCAGCATCCCCTCGGCGACGAGTTTATCAACAGCATCTATGACAGTGGTGCGCGACACCCCCACCTCACGCGCCAGCGTACGGCTTGCCGGGATCCGTTCGCCCGCGCGCAGACCACCCGACAGAATGATTTCACGCAGCACCATATAAAGCTGCACACCGATCGCCCGCTTGCCGGTGCGGTCAATCTCAATGGAAGAAAGCAACGCACCGTCCTGTCTTTTCATCGGGGCGTTCCTTCAGGAATTGGACTGCTCAATGCGGCTTAATGGACCTTAATAAATATCCAAAGCCCTGTATCGTCAATACGTTCAGCCAGTCAGCCTACGGCGCGGAGTTTGCATGAAAATCAGGTCTATCGAGACGTTCACAAATGAATTTGTCTGTTTCACCCGCGTCACCGGCGAAGACGGCGCACAGGGCTGGGGACAGGTCGCGCCCTACTTCGCGGACATCACGGCCCTGGTCCTGCACCGGCAGGTCGCCCCCTGGACCCTCGGTCAGGATGACGGGGATATCAACGGTTTGCTGGATATTGTGCGCGACCGCGAGCATAAGTTCCCGGGCTCTTATCTGCGTCGCGCGATGGGTGGTCTTGATACCGCTCTGTGGGACCTCAAAGGCAAACGTGCGGGCAAATCCGTATGCGAACTGATCGGCGGGACGCCGGGGCCGGTGCGTGCCTACGCGTCGTCAATGAAACGGGACATCACGCCCCGGGATGAAGCAGACCGTCTCCTGCGATTGCGTGATGAAAAGGGCTTTGATGCGTTCAAATTCCGCATCGGCGCAGAAGTGGGCCGTAACGTGGATGAATGGCCCGGCCGGACCGAAGAGATTGTACCGACGATGTACAAAGCAATGGGAGATGATGTGGCGCTGCTGGTTGACGCGAACTCCTGTTATGATCCGGCGCGGGCAATCGAAGTGGGAAAACTGCTGACAGACAACGGCGTGTCTCACTATGAAGAGCCCTGCCCCTACTGGGAATTTGCACAGACAAAGCAGGTCAAAGATGCGCTGGATATTGATGTCACGGGCGGCGAGCAGGATTGTATGATGGCCAGCTGGAAGCAGATGATCGATGACCGTGTGGTCGACATCGTGCAGCCTGACGTTTGCTATCTGGGTGGTATTGCGCGCACCCTGCGCGTGGCGAAAATGGCGGAAACCGCCGGCATACCCGTCACGCCCCATTGCGCGAACCTCTCCATGGTGACGCTTTTCACCATGCACCTGCTGCGGGCGATCCCGAATGCCGGGAAATATCTGGAGTTTGCGATTGAAGGCCCTGATTACTATCCATGGCAGGAGGGACTGTTCGTCAGATCTCCCTTTAGAATCACAGAAGGCAAAGCAGTTGTCACCGACGCTCCCGGATGGGGCGTAGAGGTGTCTTCCGACTGGTTGGAACGATCTGCATATCAGATCAGTGAGGCGGACTGCTGAGTCCCTGAAAATCTCCCCGGCATCCCGGTCGATTGGCGATAGCCCGCCCATGAGCAGGTGACCCGCTGGCGTTCCCGACCTGCGATTGACTTAAATCAATGCCTCACATTCACAGTTTTAGATATGATTCCGTTGTACGGGCACGTGTCGGACGTTTGTCTCCCCCCGGTATTTGATAAGTTGCTTTCAGTACCATGCAGATTTCGGACCGTCGCCCGTACACCGAGATCACAAAGGGATGGTATGCAGAAATTCTGTTGAATACTGCAGATGCGGGGCTGTTGCCGGCATCATCGACCCCGATACCCGTGCCTGTTGAGCATCAGACTGTCGACGGCCGGAATACCTGTGACATGGCCACCGGTGAAGCGCCTGACGATTCATGAAACCGGTGAACGTCTGGTTTGCGACAAAATGCGTTTTGAAGACAGAAGTGTCATGGATGATGCCAGCACCTGCGGCAACATGGGTTTTACGCCGCCTGAGGCAATCAGCCCCGGAGCGGGGTATCAGAAGTGCGCTGTCCTGCATCAGGAACGGGCAGTCCGGCAACCCAACAGCCGGGATGCATCAAAACATCTTCCTGTGGCGCTTGTGACGGACCCTCTCAAAGCGGCAAAAGGATCAAACAGGTGAGCACGATTATGGATGGTCAATGGACCTGGTGATCAATCCTGATCACGATAACCCCGATACCTTTTCGACCTGTCAGGTCGGCGGGCGCCTTATAACCGGCACCGACCAGCGCCTCGATAGCTTCGAAAACTTTGATGAGGCACTGACATCGTTCAAAGTGCGCACACCCGTTTTCGCTTCTCAGGTATCTCCGGCGCGCTGCCGGCGGGCACCTCCTTCTTCCGGCGGGCTTTTCGATGATCGGTTTGCTGAAACGACTGCAAACGGTCTGACCTTCTGAAACGTCAGTTGCGCCAGTTGGCAAGTGTGCCGGCCGGCGCACTTATTTCGCCACACGCAAACGGCGGGGTCGCACATGAAGCGGGGACGCCGGCTGATCTTTCGGTCCGTTCCGAATGCGCGCGCCCGCAGGTTCCTGCAGAACTTCAGCACCCTCCCGCCCCGCATGCACAGCGCCCGCGCGCCTGGTCTGATTACAACGTCACGCTGCTGACCCGCTTTTTCGGGGCATCAGAACAGGCGGAACAATCCGTCGCACGCATTGACTGGTTTCGATACGACACTCACCAGATCACTTCACTAAAAGCCTTGCGGCGCTACTTGATCGGGAAGACAACAGTTGAAAGACCTTGATGATTGATCAGAATATCCGCCCGGGCATCCGCACGACAATACCAGTTCACATGTGTACGGCCCGGCCCGTCTGGCCTGAGGGTCGCACTGCCGTGCGGCACAGCGAAACGACCGGCGCGCAACAACACTGACGCGGCCAGGGGACCCGCCGGGGATGCGTCCGGCTGGCAGAAGACCGAAATTTCAGTATTGTCCGGTTCCGCAACGACAGCGCGGCCCCGGTCGGCAAGAGGAGGAAAGCCATCCATGCTTAGTAAAATAGTCGTCCCGGTGCGCGGAGACGGTATGATTGAGCCCGTACTCGGACATGCGTCGGCACTGGCGATGCGTCACAACGCGCATGTTGTTGTCGCCCATTGCCGTTCAAGGACTGAGGATCTGATGCCTTTCAGCCGGCAGTTACCGTCCTTTGCGCGGGAAACGCTTACCGAACAGGCGCGCGAACTGGCAGATCAGGAAGAACGGGCTGTCCGGGACCAGTTGCACAGGTTCGCCCTGTCCCTGGGGCTGAAAGAAACCAACGTACCGGGTCAGGGCGTGGCATCTATCGAGTTTGCTGAAGAATACGGGCTGATGGCCGACGTGATCAAACACATCGGCAGGCTTGCGGATCTGGTAGTTGTCGGAAAACCGGACCGGGATCGCAATCTCGGCACCAATTCACTCAAGTCCGCTTTGTTCCGTACCGGGCGGCCGGTCCTGATGTGCCCGCCCCGCAAGGACGTACAACCGGACTTCGGAAACCACATCACGGTGGCCTGGAACGGATCGCTGGAATCGTCGCGCGCCGTTGCGATGACGCTTGATATTGCGAGAACAGCACAGTCGGTGACCATCCTTTCCGGCGGAAAAGGCGAGCCGCATGGCGCAAGCGCGGAAGAGCTGGTTGACTACTACCGGTTGCGCGGGGTTGTGGCTGAGATTGAGCGGTTCGACGCCCGCAATCCCGCCGAGGGTTTGCTGAACCGAACAACTGAACTGGGCGCCAATCTGCTGATTATGGGGGCCTACGGGCACAACCACGAACGCGAGACCCTTTTCGGCGGCAACACCCAGGCCGTTGTAGATAAAGCAGAAATTCCTGTGGTTTTGGTACACTAAGGTATTCATTGGCTGCGCAACAAAGTTTCGCTTGAAAAGCAAATACAACAAGATAGTTACTCCCGTACGCCGGATGAAACATGCCTGCGGTGCAGGTCCTGGTTGTGCTGTCAGCATCGGCCGGACTGCTCGGACAATGAACGGGAGGACAAAACCATGAAGATTACGAAACGTTTTCTGCTGGGAATCGCCGGAGCCACACTCTTTGCGACAGCGCCCATTTCTGCAGTAGCCGACGGTTGGCAACCACGTAAACCCATCGATTTTGTCATCATGGCAGGGGCTGGTGGTGGCGCTGATCAGATCGCACGCTTCATCCAGTCGGTGGCCGAAAAGCAGGATCTGACGAACCGGCCTCTCGTGCCTAACAACAAGGGCGGTGGTTCCGGCGCGGAGGCGCTGATCCACGTCAGCAACGCCAGCGACCCCGATCACACAATCCTTGTGACCCTGAATTCATTTTTCACGACACCGTTGCGTCAGGAAAATCTCGGCATCGACATCCGGACGTTTACGCCTGTCGCGATGATGGGGGTCGATCCCTTTGTACTCTGGGTGCACAAAGACAGTGGCATCACCACTATGGACGAGTATGTCAGCACGGTGAAAGACATGGGCGGTGAGTATGTCATGGGCGGCACCGGTGCCGGTCAGGAAGACAGCATCGTCATTGCCTACATGTCGGATGCCTACGACCTCGACATCAAGTACATCCCCTATGATGGCGGTGGTGCGGTCGCCAAGGATCTTGCCGGTCAGCAGATCATGGCCAGCGTCAACAACCCCGCAGAAGCCAAGGGGTTTTATGAGGCGGGAGATTTTGTACCGCTGCTGGCCTTCTCGGACGAACGTATGCCGGCTTATCCGGACGTTCCCACCATCAAAGAGATGGGCCACGATTTTTCCTATTATAACCAGCGCGCCGTAGTCGGAGCGCCGGGCATGTCTGACGAAGCTGCGGCCTACTACCAGAACCTCTTCACCACGATCTATGAGAGCGATGAATGGCAGAATTACCTGAAGGCAGAAAGCCTGTCGCCGCTCTGGATGGATGCGGACGCGCAGCGCGACTACTGGGGCCTGCAGGTGGAAAACCACAAGAAACTGCTCGCCACACTGAGCGAGTGATGCCCACAGACCCATCAGACCCCTGAACCGGGACTTAACAGCAAGGAGGGCCAGATGCGCGTTGGCGAGATTATAACCGCCGGATTTCTGGCCCTTCTGTCGCTTTACCTGATGTGGAAAAGCACTGAACTGCCCATCGGCTTTATTCCCGGAAAGGGGCCCGGCGGAGGCGCCTGGCCATTCTGGCTCTCCGGGATCATGCTGGTCTGCTGTATCTGCATCGCCTTCAACTGGTGGCGTGGTACCAGCGCCCCCTCACAGTCCGACGCGCCCGTCCTCGACACACACGGGTGGAAATCTCTGATATTTGTCGGCGGGGGCGTGATCGTCTTCGTGGTTCTGATCAGCATAATTTCGATGTACGGGGCGGTTGGTGTTTTTTTGTTCTACTACACCTGGTTTCTGGGCCGCCACAGCCTGTGGCTCAGTCTGTCGATCGCGCTGATCACACCACTCGCTCTGTTTTTCTTCTTTGAAGGTGCGATGCGGATCACGATGCCGTCGGGCCTGCCGTTCACCGACCCGGTCTTTAACATCCTCTATGACATTATTTACTGAAGTTATGGCACGCTTCCTGCAAGAAAGTAACCGATGATGGACGTTCTGCACCTGCTTGGCGATGGCATGTTGCTGTCCCTCCAGCCCCTGAACCTGCTGATGATCCTGCTTGGCGTAACCGTGGGGCTCTTTATCGGGGCGATGCCGGGGCTCGGATCTGTTAACGGGGTCGCGATCCTGTTGCCGATAACGTTTCTTGTGCCGCCCGGTTCTGCCATCATTTTTCTGGCAGCAATCTACTACGGGGCGATGTACGGCGGCGCGGTATCCTCGATCACGCTTGGTATCCCGGGCGCGTCGACGGCCGTGGCCACTACATTTGACGGCCTGCCAATGGCCCGCCAGGGGCGTGCAAGTCTTGCGCTAGTGACGGCGGCTCTGGCCTCCTTTGTCGGCGGCACGATCGCGAATATTCTCTTCACCCTCTTTGCCCCGCTGCTGGCAACCGTGGCTCTGTCTTTCGGCCCGCCCGAGGTCTTTGCTCTGATGCTGCTCGCCTTTGCCACCTTTGTCGGCCTGGGCGGCGATGACATTCCCAAGACGATCTTCTCCATCTGCTTCGGGCTGGTGCTGGGCGCCGTCGGTTTCGACCAGATCTCCGGCGCACCAAGACTTGTTCTGTTCGATTACAATGGTTTCCTGCAGGGCATCGGTTTTCTCGTACTCGCCATCGGTGTCTATGGCATCGGGGAAATGCTCTGGACGATTGACCAGACCCGCGGCGAGGTTAAGGCCACGACACCCAAAATGACCGTCAAAGGCATGGCCACGGATGCAAGAGACTTTGCCACGCGGGGCTGGAAAGGAACTGCCATCGGGTCATTTCTGGGCTTTTTTGTCGGGATCCTGCCGGCAGCCGGCGCAACACCGGGATCGCTGATGTCCTACGGCGTGGCAAAGATGGTGTCCCGCAACCCCGGCCAGTTTGGTAAAGGCGCGGTTGACGGGGTTGCCGCCCCGGAGGCTGCCAATAATTCCGCATCAACAGGGTCCATGCTGCCGATGCTGACTCTGGGGATACCGGGCTCGCCCACGACGGCGATCCTGCTGGGCGGCATGGTGATCTGGGGGCTGGTGCCCGGGCCGAGGCTCTTCGTCGACGAAGAGGAGTTCGTCTGGGGGCTGATCGGCTCATTTTATATCTCGAATGTGGCAGCGCTGCTGATCAATCTCGCATTCATACCGGTGTTCATCTGGATGCTCCGGATGCCTTTCACGATCCTCGCGCCGATGATTTTCGTGCTCTCAATTGCCGGTGGCTATGCATCGACACGCGATATGTTCGACATCTGGCTGATGGTCGCCTTCGGGATTGGCGCTTTTTTCATGCGCAAGTTTGAATATCCGCTGGCCCCTGCGGTTCTGGCTATTGTGCTGGGTCCGATCGCAGAGCCAACGCTGCGCCAGTCGTTGTTGCTCTCATCTGGTGATCCGTCGATCTTTTTCACGCGGCCGGTGGCCGGGCCGATCACGATCATTGCTCTGATCCTGATCTTTCTGCCTGCCTTCAAGCTGCTGCGCCGGCTGCGGTCAGATGGCAAAGAAACAGCCCGGTGATACGGGCAGCAGCCAAAAAGCGTATAGCACGGAGATCAGGTACCAGCCCCGCCTGTTCCTGACGCCACGCCAGTCGGGACAGACAGGCCTGCCCACGCCTGATCGCCGATAAGCGATTATCAGCAGGCAGGCGCCTGCTGCATACCGGGTTTGGCGTACGCAACTGACCGTAAGCCTGCAGCCTTATG
>NZ_JAHEHZ010000012.1 GCF_024639605.1 Roseobacter sp.
ATCGACCCGGCCCTCTATCAGGGCGGCGACGGCAAAACTGAACGCCATGCTCAGGCCGACATAGCCGAGGTAGAGAAACGGCGGGTGAAAGGCGAGGCCCGGATCCTGCAGCAGCGGGTTCAGGTCCTGCCCGTCAAAGGGCGGTACGGCCATGCGCAGAAACGGGTTGGACGTAAAAAGAATAAACGCAAAAAACGCCACGCCGATCGACGCCTGAACGCCCAGAACGCGCGCCCGCAGCGTTGGCGGCAGGTTGCCCCCGAACCACGCGGCCATGGCGCCGAACAGAGTCACGATCAGCACCCAGAGCAGCATCGAGCCTTCGTGATTGCCCCAGGTGCCGCTGATCTTGTAAAGCATCGGTTTGGCGGAATGGCTGTTCAGAACCACCAGTTGCAGACTGAAATCAGACGTCACAAAGGCCCACATCAGCGCGGCAAAAGCAGCTGCCGTCAGCAGAAACTGCACATTGGCGGCAGGTTCGGCGACAGCCATCCAGGCCGGCCACCGTTTATGCGCGCCGACAAGCGGTACGACCGTCTGGAGGATCGCCACAAGAAAGGCGAGGACAAGAGCGAAATGACCGAATTCTGTAATCATGAGCGGGACTATAAGCCCGCATCGGGCGCCGTCCAATGACAAAGCGCCCGCTTACCGGATCACTTTGTCGCGGGGGCTGTGCGGCGGCTTTGCCAGGCCTCGAGCGCAGGGTTGGTGTCAGGTTCGACCGACACCGCAGAAAGCCGTGCATCGGTGCCCGTGTCTGCAAGGCCGGGAGTGTCAGAACGCAGCGCCTGCAGTGCTGCGATGTTTTCTATCACCCGCGGAGCACGGGCCATGGTCTGCGCGACAGAACGCTGAAATTGCTGGCTTTTTACCTGATGCCGCGCACCGAAATAAAATGACACGATGACACCGAGCAACCACCAGAGCGGCTCCGGCACCAGGGCGATGCCCTGCATCCGCGCGGCAAACCAGACGGGATCCACCATCGCGGCAATGAAAAGAGCCAGCGTCCCGAGCGCCAGCGCAGGACGTGGAATGCGGTTTACACCATCCATGATCCGGTCAAACAGCCCGTCGCGTTTGGATTCAAACTCACGGGCGTATTGCTTGAGCGACTCGATGCGCAATTCCTGATCGCGGACAGCATCGCCTTCGGCATTCTCGCGAAACACCTCAGCTGTCTCGCGTAACACATTACGCCCGCCACCAAAAATTGCTGTGAGTATTCCTGTGATCAGGCCCATGACACTACCCTTTGCTGAAACTGAAGATCGCTGAGATGATACTGCGGAGAGATGAATTCCTCAGCCCGTCTGATCCAACCACCCTTGCCGCCAGCCCGTGTACGCGCGAATTTCCGGCTCGCCGGACGCTTGTCCGCGATGCGAAAATAATAGTTACGGCGTGCAATACCGTAAGCATCCACGAAGTGATCGGGCGCACTGGCCCATGCCTCCCGCGTCGCAGCGATGGTGCGGGGCCCGAGTGCGCCGTCGATGGCCAGCGGATACTCCATGTCCCTGAGCAGACGCTGCAGAATTTTCACGGCGTTGCCACCCGCATTCACATACATATCGAAAACGGAAGCCTGCAGCGGCTCCGGCAACTGTTCAATCAGGGGCTTTCGAAAGTAATGTTTCTCAAATATTTCAATGGCATCGTGACGGGTAAGCGCCCGGACGTCGGCAATTGTAATGGTACCGTCCTGATTTTTGTCGAGCCCCAGTCGGCGCAGGGTGTGGATCGTAACGCCGTGATTGGTTGCACCGCCCGGATCGTCAGGATCGTTCACAAACCCGCCCTCGCGGGCCACTATGTCGCTGGCAATATCTCTGACCGTTTGCATGGCTGTCCCCTCTGCGCTCGTATCACGGGCGGCAGAATGATCAGCAAATGGTTAAAACAGATTGAGACAAGCGTACGCTGTCAGCCTTCTGAGTCCCTGGCCGGGTCCTGATAAACACCCTGTTCCTTCAGGGCATCGACCACTTCCTTGGGCATATATGTTTCGTCGTGTTTTGCAAGTATTTCAGTAGCTTCAAAGACGCCGCTGATGTATCTTCCCGTACCCACCATCCCCTGATTTTCTTCGAACAGATCTGGCAGAACCCCGGTATAGGTGACCGGCACAACTGCGCCGCCGTCAGTCACGCTGAAACTGATCGTCTCGCCTTCACCACGGCGGATCGACCCTTCCGTCACGAGGCCGCCGATGCGGAAGACCTCATCGGGCCCCGGTGGCTCGGCGATAACCTGGCTCGGCGCACGAAAGAAATTAATGCCGTCGCGCATCGCATAGCCTATCAGTACCGTGGACAGCGCAAGGGCCACAACGGCAACGGCAATAACCTGGATACGGCGCTGTTTTTTCAGACTTTTCATGTCACCTCAAGGAAACAAAGGGGCCATCATCAACCCTTCGGTTTCATCAATACCTAACATCAGATTGGCATTTTGCAACGCCTGCCCGCTGGAGCCTTTGGTCAGATTGTCCAAAGCTGCGACGATGATTGTACGACCGGGCAAACGATCGCTGGTCACCCCGATATGACAGAAATTTGAGCCGCGTATATGCCGCGTACTGGGGGCTTCTCCAAAAGGCAGAACCTCAATAAACGTCTCTGATATATAAGCACTTTCAAGAGCACTATTAATGGCTTCCGCGTCACCCTTAACGTAGACTGTCGCAAGAATACCGCGGTTGGCCGGGACAAGATGAGGCGTGAACTGAACCTGCACCGGCCTTCCGGCAAGTTTTGAAAACTCCTGATCGAACTCACCGAGATGACGATGCGTACCGCCAATGGAGTACGCGTGATACCCTTCCGACAGTTCAGCGTGCAGCAGGTTCTCCTTCAGACTGCGTCCTGCCCCTGAGACCGCGCACTTCAGATCGAGAATGATATCGTCCAGATCGATCAGACCGCCGGTGATCAGGGGACGCAGAGCGAATTGTCCGGTGGCGGCGTTGCACCCGGTGCCCGCCACGAGCCGCGCAGAGCGGATTTCATCGCGGTAGAACTCGGTCAGCCCGTAGACCGCCTCCTCCTGTTGCGCGAGGGCCGCGTGATCATTGCCGTACCATTTCTTGTAGGCTTCAGGATCGCGCAGCCGGAAATCGGCACTCAGATCAACGATTTTCAAGTCCGCAGGCAGGCGTGCGATGACCTCCTGACTGGTTTTATGAGGCAGCGCACAAAAACAGAGGTCAATATTTGCAAAGTCAATATCATCGATTTGCAAAAGTGGCGGAAGGTCCAGATGACGCAGATGCGGGAATACCTGTGAAATGCTTTGTCCCGCTTTGGAGTTCGCCCCCAGAGCGGTGATTTTCATTGTGGGATGGCCGGCAATCAGCCGGATGAGTTCAGCGCCGGTGTAACCGGAAGCACCCAGAATCGCGATGGAATGTGTCATGTGTCATGTGTCTTGTCCGTAAAGCGGAAATAATTCAGGCGGCGGTGAAAACGATCTGTCGTCGCAGAAACTGCGTCGCCCGGTCACTCACGCGGCCCGGGTCTCCGGTCGTCAGAAAAGCACTTTCTCCGGCTCCCTGCATCTCCGGATGCCGCTCAAGATAGTCCGCCAGGCTTTCAGCCACCAGTGACGCCTGGCTGAAAACCCTGACCTCCGTTCCGAGCGCCGTCTGAAAATTGTCCTGCATCAGCGGATAATGCGTGCATCCAAGGATCGCCGCGTCCGGTTGCGGCATTTTACGCAGCAACGCATCGACGTGACTGCGCACCAGCGCTTCTGCAAGGATCATATCCCCGTCTTCGATCGCGTCTACCACGCCACCACAGGCCTGTGCTTCGACATCAACCCCGATGGCACGAAAGGCAAGCTCGCGCTGGAACGCCCGGCTCGACACAGTTGCGGGGGTTGCAAAAAGTGCCACATGTTTGATGCCCACCTCGCGCGGGGGCGAGTTGTCCCCCCACTGCCGTTCGGTCAGAGCCTCAATGAGCGGGACAAACACGCCCAGCACCCGCTTGTCCCGCGGCACCCAGGATTCCTGCATCCGCCGGAGCGCCGCCGCCGATGCCGTGTTGCAGGCAAGGATCACCAGATTGCAGCCCGCGTCGAAAAGGCGCTCGACCGAACTGCAGGTCAGCTCAAAAATATCATCCGATGTCCGCACGCCATAAGGCGCATGGGCGCTGTCCGCGAGATAGACAAAAGGCACACCCGGCAACCTTTGCGTCACCGCATCAAGAACGGTCAATCCGCCCAACCCGCTGTCAAAAATACCTACTGCCATGCTCCGGCCCCTGCAGGCCCCGGATCAGTGCCGGTGCCGTTCTTCAAACTCATACCCCAGATCAAATCGTTTTTCGGGGTCTGGTGAAAGCTCATACGTGGCTTTTCGGAGGAAATCCATCATCGCTTTACTGTCGCGCGACAGCGGATCGAGAACAGAACGTTCGATGGGCCGGCCGATCGACACCCGAACCGGGGTATCGACGCGTTTGCCGAATTCTTTGATCAGCAGCCCCATCCGCAAAGTGTTATGCGTATGGCTGGCGATCTGAAACAGCCTGCTGGTGTGCCCGTCGAAAAACATCGGCACCACTGTGGCGTTTGATTTGGCGATCGTACGGGCGGTGAAATTGCGCCACCCCGGATCCATAGGTCGCGAAAACGGCCGCATCGCCGTGCTGACCGTGCCGCCCGGGAAAATCCCGATAGCGCCGTTGTTTTTCAGATAATCCAGAGCCACTTTACGCGTAGCGATATTGAGCGCCACGGCCTCTTTCGTCTCGTCAAAACTGATGGGCAGAATGACACGGTCGAGCTCCGTGGCCTTGCGGAACACCGAATTGGCCAGCAGCCTGAAATCACCCCGCGTGCGCGTCAGGATATGGCCCATCATCAGCCCGTCGAGGATCCCGTAGGGGTGATTGGCCACCAGGATCAGCGGGCCGTCTCGCGGAATACTGGCAAGCGTGCCATGGGCGATATCAAGGCTCAGACCATAGCGTTCGACCATAACGTCAAAAAACTCACGCCCGGCAGCTACTTCGTTTTCATATCCTGCCGCGCGCCTGATCAGGCGCAGGCGTCCAGTGGAATTTTCCATCAGCCGTATAAGCGCACGACCTCCACGGGTTGCCGCTGAATAAGAATAGCTGATGTCACGTGCAATATTCTGGTGCATCGTGCTGCGCGCGTCCCCGGTCTGATGCGGTTGTCATAACAGGTCTGCGCTGGTCTTACTCTAAAATTGTAACGGTCCGGTAAATCTATTCGGCAGCCTGTGCCTGAGACGCGCCACCCGAACGGATCACAGCCAGCAACTCTTCTCGCCGTTTTGCCGCTTTTTGCTCGGCTGCCAGCTTGACCGGACCGAAACCCCGGATGTCCTGCGGCAGGGCCGCAAGCGCGATGATGGCGGGCCGCGTCGCATCCGTCAGGAGCGGCAGGACCTCCTTCATATCCCTTTCATACTGGCGAATGAGCGCACGCTCCATCCGGCGCTCAGCCGTATAACCAAACACATCAAGAGGCGTGCCGCGCAGTACTTTCAGACCCGCGAGGATCCGCAGAGGGCGATGCAGCCAGGGCCCGAATTCGCGTTTGGCAGGTCGTCCGTCAGGACCGGTTTTCGACAGCATCGGAGGCGCAAGGTTAAAGGTCATCGTGAAGTCTCCCGCAAACTCGGCCTGCGCCTTTTCACGGGAGCTCAGCAGCAGACGGGCAACCTCATATTCATCCTTATAGGCCAGCAGCTTGTGATAGCTCTTTAATGCTTCGGCGCGGATTTCCCTGTCGTCGATCTCATTGATAAACCGACGATACCGGCGGGCAAGGCGGCGGCCCTGATAGGCCATAAGATGATTTTCGCGGAAGGTGATCTTTTCCGCCTCGGTGCGCGGCAGTGCTATCACTTTGGGCTGGGAAATGTCACGGGCTTCCTGCGGGTAAAGCACGGCCCAGCGACCGATCTCAAATGCGCGCAGGTTGCGCTCAACGGCTGCACCGTTCAGCGTCACCGCCTCGCGGATTGCCTCGAGCGACAGCGGCAGATACCCGCGCTGCCAGGCTGCGCCAAAGATCATCATATTTGAAAAAATTGAGTCCCCCAGTAGAGCCTTTGCGAGATCTGAGGCATCGAAAAGATCGACCCGGTCGCGCAACCGCGCTTCAAGTGCCAGAGTAAGCCGCTCTGAGGGCAGCCGGAATTCTGTATCGCGGGTAAAATCGCCGGTGATAATCTCATGGCTGTTTACCACCGCTCCGGTGCGCCCGCTGCGCGTCAGCCCAAGCGTCGACGCCCCGGCAGACACCACCAGATCGCCTCCGATCAGCGCATCCGCTTCTCCGGTAGCTACACGTATGGCACTGATGTCATGCGGGTTTTCGGCAATTCTGCAATGGATATGTACGGCACCGCCCTTTTGCGCGAGCCCTGCCATTTCCATCATGCCCGCGCCCTTACCATCCAGGTGGGCGGCCTGTGCCATCACCGCGCCGATGGTGACGACGCCGGTGCCGCCAACCCCGGTGATGACAACATTGAACGTGCCCTTTATCGCCGGCAATTCAGGCTCCGGCAGGTCGGGAATGTCCAGTTTCGTCGTGGCCTCTTTGCGGATTTCCGCGCCCTCGAGCGTGATAAAGGACGGGCAGAATCCTTTAAGGCAGCTGAAGTCCTTGTTGCAGCTCGACTGATCAATCGCCCGCTTGCGCCCCAGCTCAGTTTCCTCTGGCACGATGGATACGCAGTTAGACTGCACACCGCAGTCGCCACAGCCCTCGCAGACATCCGTGTTAATGAAGACACGTTTGTCCGGGTCGGGGAATAGTCCGCGTTTGCGGCGGCGGCGTTTTTCAGCGGCGCAGGTCTGGATATACACGATTGCGGAAACGCCCGGTGTTTTTGCAAACTTCTTCTGAACAGTTTGCAAATGTGCGCGCTCGTGGATCTCCACGCCCTTGAGCGCATCAAAATCCACGTCTTCCTTCTCGTCGTAAACAACGGCGAGGGCCTTTACCCCCATCGCCTGCAACTCTCGTACGATGCGCGGCGCACTCAGATCACCGTCGTTGGCCTGCCCGCCGGTCATTGCGACGGCGTCATTGTAGAGGATCTTATAGGTAATGTTTGTTCCACTGCTCAGCGCTGCGCGAATGGCCTGAACCCCCGAGTGGTTGTAGGTCCCGTCACCGAGGTTCTGGAAAACATGCGCGCGTTTTGAAAACGGTGCCTCCCCGATCCAGTTTGCCCCTTCGCCGCCCATATGCGTGAACCCTGAGGTTTCGCGGTCCATCCAGAGCGCCATAAAGTGACACCCGATACCAGCATAGGCACGGCTGCCCTCGGGAACTTTCGTCGAGGTATTATGCGGGCACCCCGAACAGAAATAGGGCAGACGCGCCGCGATGTCCTCGGCATTGTCCGACCGCCGGGCCTCATCCAGGCTGGCAAGCCCCGCTTCGATGCCATCAGTCCTGCGGCCTTCTTCGATCAGCGCTTCACCGAGTTTCTGCGCGATAACAACCGGGTTCAGCGCCCATTTCGCGGTAAAGAACTCCTTGCCGTCTTTGCGCCCGCCCCAGACGCGGCGTCCGTCGCGGTCATCGAAAATCGCCTCTTTGATCTGCACCTCAATAAGCTTGCGCTTTTCCTCGACAACGATAATCAGGTCGAGCCCCTCGGCCCAGTCGTGAAAGCCTTTCATGTCCAGCGGCCAGGTCTGTCCGACTTTGTATGTTGTGATGCCAAGCCGCTCTGCTTCGGCCTCGTCCACATTCAGCAGGCTCAGTGCATGCACCAGATCGAGCCAGTTCTTGCCCGCCGCCACCAGACCGATCTTCGCCCCCGGTTTACCCCAGACGCGTTTGTCCATCTTATTGGCGTTGGAAAAAGCCTCCGCCGCATAGCGCTTGTAGTCAATCAGCCGGGCTTCCTGCCCGATCCGCTCGTCGTTAAGCCGTATGTTCAGCCCGCCTTCCGGCATCTCAAATTCAGGGTCCACAAAGGACATCCGGTCCGGGCGCCCGTCCACGACGGAAGTCACTTCGACGGTATCCTTCATGGTCTTCAGACCGACCCAGACACCGGCAAACCGTGACAGCGCATAGCCGTAAAGACCGTAATCAAGGATCTCCTGCACACCTGCGGGGCTGACCACCGGCATATAGGTGTCCACCATCGCAAATTCCGACTGGTGCAGCACGGTCGAAGATTCGCCGGTGTGATCGTCGCCCATGGCCATAAGCACGCCGCCGTATTTCGATGAGCCCGCCATATTCGCATGACGCATCACGTCGCCCGACCGGTCCACACCCGGCCCCTTACCGTACCACAGACCGAAAACGCCGTCGTACTTTCCTTCGCCACGCAGTTCCGCCTGCTGGCTGCCCCAGAGCGCCGTGGCCGCAAGGTCTTCGTTCAGACCTGGCTGAAAGGTCACATCATGGGCCGCAAGCTGTTTCAGCGCCCGCTGCATCTGCAGGTCGACAGCGCCGAGTGGTGAGCCGCGATAGCCGGTGACCAGCCCCGCGGTATTGAGCCCCGCCGCCCGGTCGCGGGCCTTTTGCATGAGCACAAGCCTCACCAGTGCCTGGGTGCCGTTCAGCAGCACCGGGCTTTTGTCGAGGTCATAGCGGTCGTTCAGGGTAATCTTCTGCGTGCTCATCTGTGGCCCTCCCCGGCGCTACGTCAGTCTTGCACATTCTGTAACCGATAATAGGTCACAAAAGCTGACCTGCATAGACTGAATCGGTCAGATTTACGTGTTTGACGGTGAACGGGCTCTGTCTTTTGCTCCGGGATACCGCTAACAAACCATAACGAATGACGGGGCACGCGGGATGGACTGGGACAAGCTGAGAATATTTCATGCGGTTGCGGACGCAGGATCACTGACCCATGCGGGTGACAAGCTGAACCTGTCGCAGTCCGCTGTCAGCCGGCAGATCCGCGGGCTTGAAGAATCACTCAATGCCACGCTCTTCCACCGTCATGCGCGCGGGCTCATTCTGACCGAACAGGGCGAACTGCTGTTTGACGCGACCTCCGCCATGTCGCGACGCCTCGACACCGCATCCGCACGCATCCGCGACAGCGAGGAAGAAGTCTTTGGCGAACTGCGTGTCACGACGACCACAGGTTTTGGCACGCTCTGGCTCGCTCCGCGCCTGCCAAAGCTCTATGAACAGTACCCGGATCTCAAGGTCGATCTGATGCTGGAGGAACGCGTGCTTGACCTGCCAATGCGCGAGGCCGATGTCGCCATCCGCATGAAAGAACCCAGCCAGGCCGATCTCATCCGCAAAAAGCTGATGATGATCCGGATGTGCCTTTATGCGTCCCCGGATTACCTGGCCGATCACGCACAGCCGCGCGAGATCGAGGACATCGCCGATCACCGGCTGATCTGTCAGAGCACCAACAGCGATCAGGTGGGCGCAGGGCGCAACCTGGTTCAGCACCTGATGACTTATGATATCCGGTCACTGCTCAAAGTGAATAATTACTTCGGTGTGCTCCAGGGCGTGCTCAACAATCTCGGCATCGGTGTTTTGCCCGACTATGTTACGCAGGACTTTCCTGATCTGGTGCAGGTGCTGCCTGATCTGGAATCAGCGGATGTACCGGTCTTTCTGGCCTACCCGGAAGAGTTGCGGCATTCCAAGCGGGTCTCGGCGTTCAAAGACTTTGTCCAGGAAGAGATTATCAGTTATCGCAAGCAGCTCCGGATGAACGTCAAAGCCGGCTGACCGAAGAGCCATGCAGAAACTGCATAACGGCCATGAGGGCGCGCGTTCAGAATCTGCCTTGATTGCAGGCAAAGCGCACCCTATTTCACCACTTGAAGACGGCAGAGTTAGCGCTTTGCTCTTCAACCTCCCTGTTGGACTTGGCCGGGCCGCGCGCCCGGCCTTTTTTTGGCGATGCGGCCAGATGCGGGCGAGGACCCGGACGCCTCCTGCACTGCAACCTCAGCAACGTTCAGGCGTCCGCCAGGCAGGTTGCACAACACAACCGAACCGCGACCCCCGTCACCTGCATTATCTTTTTACGTGCGCGCGCGATCGCACTGAGGGTGCGACCGGTTCCCGTGCTGCGACGGTTTTATCCGGTTTTTGTGCTCACAATCTGGTGACGAAGAAAATGCATCTTTCCCAGGAACATGTGACCGGTTGGCGTGTTGTATTTCCGAACCCAATGAGAAACAAAAGGAGAGTTCACATGACACTCAAGACACTCATGACAACAACCGCCGCAGCCGCCATCATCAGCACATCCGCTTTCGCCGCGAGCGACAGCGTAGAGCAGGCAGCGGAGAACGAAGAAATCGTAAAAACCGAAGAGGGCACAACCTTTGACGGTGAAGTAGTTGTCGACACTGACGCTGAACTGCAGAACGCAGAGACAACCAACCGTCAGAATCCTCAGGCCATTGACCCTGTGTTTGACAAAGACGTAAGTGCTGAAACTCTGGCCACATTCCAGGCCATCAAGGGCACAAGCGGATCCGACGTGATGCTGGTAGACGGCCTGAAGCTGGGTACTCTGCTTGAAATGGACATCGACAACGCCGGTAAAGGCGAAATGACGATCGACATTTCTGACAGCGACAAAATCCTCGGTAAAGAGCTTACCGTAACCACCGGTCCGGAAAACGTAATGATCTCCGACGGCGTGATTTTCATCGACGTTGACGCTGACGAACTTGCAAATCTGGCAGGTGGCGTCCAGGGCGCTGATAACGGACGTCAGACCGTATATCTGAACTAAGCACATAGCGCGTTCAGCCTGTCGCAGGCTGACACGATCACAGCCGCCTTCCCTTGGGAGGGCGGCTTTTTTTACGGCGGTGCCGCGAACGCCTGTGGCCACCGCGCAGAACACAAAACAGCGAGTGAACTTTCATCAGCTTGTGGCACCCGGAACATTGCCCGACACTCGCCCCTTCCCTGCAGGCGGTCACACCTGTAAGAGGTGCGCATCATCTGCCAGCCCGGGGGACATTTCGGCACATGCAAGAGCCAGCCATCACACCTGACCTGATCGCCAGCCACGGGCTCAGCCCGGACGAATACCAGCGCATTCTGGAGATCACAGGGCGCGAACCCACCTTTACGGAGCTCGGTATTTTCTCGGCCATGTGGAACGAGCACTGCTCCTATAAGTCGTCTAAAAAGTGGCTGCGCACCCTGCCGACTTCAGGCCCCCAGGTGATATGCGGTCCCGGCGAGAACGCGGGCGTCGTGGACATCGGTGACGGTCAGGCCGTGGTTTTCAAGATGGAGAGCCACAATCATCCTAGTTATATCGAGCCCTATCAGGGTGCAGCCACCGGCGTTGGTGGCATTCTTCGCGACGTTTTCACAATGGGCGCACGCCCGGTTGCCGCGATGAATTCGCTCAGTTTCGGCGCCCCCTCGCATCCCAAAACCAGATCACTCGTGAACGGCGTGGTCGAAGGCATCGGCGGCTATGGCAACTGTTTCGGCGTTCCCACGGTGGGCGGTGAGGTTCGGTTCGACCCGGCCTACAATGGCAACTGCCTGGTTAATGCTTTCGCCGCAGGTCTCGCGGATGCGGATAAGATCTTTTATTCTGCCGCCTCGGGCGTTGGCATGCCGGTGGTTTATCTCGGCGCCAAAACAGGGCGCGACGGTGTCGGCGGCGCTACCATGGCCTCGGCCGAATTCGATGACACCATCGAAGAAAAGCGCCCTACCGTTCAGGTCGGTGATCCCTTCACCGAAAAGCGTCTGATGGAGGCCACGCTGGAGCTTATGCAGACCGGTGCGGTGATCTCCATCCAGGACATGGGCGCTGCCGGTCTGACCTGCTCTGCGGTCGAGATGGGCGACAAGGGCAATCTCGGCGTGCGGCTCGATCTTGAAAAAGTGCCGGTGCGCGAAGAGGCTATGACCGCCTATGAGATGATGCTCTCCGAAAGCCAGGAACGCATGCTGATGGTGCTGCGCCCGGAACTTGAGGAAGCCGCCCGCGCGGTGTTTGACAAATGGGATCTCGACTTTGCCATTGTCGGCGAGACCATCGCGGAGGACCGCTTTCTGATCATGCACAACGGCGAGGTCAAAGCTGATCTGCCACTGAAAACCCTCGCCGGAACAGCGCCCGAATATGACCGCCCGTGGGAAGAAACCCCTGCACCGGCCCCCCTCGGAGACGTGACTTACGGCGATCCGGTTGAGGCCCTGAAAACCCTGATCTCCAGCCCGAATTACGCGGCCAAAGAATGGGTGTATTCGCAATACGACACTATGGTCATGGCCGATACGATCCGTATCCCGGGCATCGGTGCGGGGATCATCCGCGTGCATGGCACTGACAAGGCACTGGCCTTCACTTCAGACGTAACCCCAAGATATGTAATGGCAAACCCGTTCGAGGGCGGTAAGCAGGCGGTAGCTGAAGCTTACCGCAATCTGAGCGCCACAGGGGCAAAACCGCTGGCCACAACAGATAACATGAACTTCGGAAATCCCGAGAAGCCACAGATCATGGGCCAGTTCGTTGGCGCGATCAAAGGCATCGGCGCCGCGGTAGAAGCGCTCGATATGCCGATCGTTTCGGGCAACGTGTCGCTCTATAACGAAACCGATGGAAAGGGCATTCCGCCGACGCCGACTATCGGTGCCGTCGGGCTGATTGCGCATTCCGATGACATCATCGGGTTTGATGTCGCGGAGGGGCATGTGGCACTCGTTCTGGGGACGACATCAGGGCATCTTGGCCAGTCGGCCTGGCTTGCAGAAGTATGTGGTCGCGCCGAAGGCGACGCGCCACCTGTCGATCTGGCACGCGAGGCCGCGCATGGCGACTTCATCCGCGCCAACCGCGCACAGATCAGCGCCTGCACGGATTTATCGGACGGGGGGCTGGCGCTGGCCGCCTTTGAGATGGCCGAGACGGCGGGGATTGGCGTGACCCTTGACGCGGAGGACATCCCCGCACTTTTTGGCGAAGACCAGGCACGGTATTTACTGGCCTGCACACCGGCCGGGGCCGCAGCACTGAAAGAGGCAGCTGAAAACGCCGGACTGCATCTTGAGGAAGCGGGGCGGTTTGGCGGCGATGACATCCGGTTTGGCAGCACATACGCGCCGTTGAGCGGGCTGTCCGGCATCTACCGCTCCGCGTTCCGGAAAGCAGTTTCCTGAGTTTGCATAGAGCCGCGCACAGCTTTGCAAATGTGATTTGCAGTGCATGCTACGCCATCAGCATCTTCATCAGGCGGTCTTTCTCGCCGTGATCATCAGGCCGGGAGATTGCCAGCGCGAGATCTTCGAGGGACGCGATCGAATGGCCCGCGCGAAAGCTGTCCACATGTGGCAGCATGGCCGCGATACCCTTTGCCTTTGGCGCGAAACCCTCCCATCTTAACAACGGATTGACCCAGATCAGGCGACGGGAAGAGAGATGCAGCCGTTCCATCTGACGCGCCAGATGGTCCGGATCATCCCGGTCCAGTCCGTCCGTGATCACCAGCGTCACCGCCCCCTGCCCCATGACCCGTCGCGACCAGTCGCGGTTGAACTGTGCCAGACAGTCACCGATGCGTGTGCCACCTTCCCAGTCCTGCGCCTCAGCGCCCGCAGCGGCCAGGGCGGCATCCACATCCCGGTGCCTGAGATGCCGGGTAATGTTTGTCAGCCGCGTGCCAAATGTGAAGGCATGTATCTTTGCCCATCCATCACCTCGCGCATTGGAAACCGCGTGCAGAAAATGCAGTACGATGCGGCTGTACTGGCTCATGGATCCGGAGATATCGCAGAGCACCACAAGATCAGGCCATCTCGGGCGCGGACGTTGCAGCGCGATTTTGTGCATGTCGCCCCCCTGCCGCATGGCCAGACGCAGCGTGCGGGCGGCATCGACCTTTGTGCCGCGAAGGCTCGCCAGCGCGCGCCGCGACTGAACAGGTTTCACCGGAAGGTTCAGCTGCGCAATCATGCGTTTGGCCTGCGCAATCTCTGCGGTGCTCATCTGCTCGAAATCCAGACTGCGCAGCCGCTCCTGACCGGACATGGTCTGGCTTGCGTCGATCTGGATTTCGACTTCTTCCTCGTCAGGGTCAGCGTCGGGCAGATCACGCTCCGGCGCCTCGGCCCCGTCGAGCAATGCCTCTGCCGCACGCTTTTCGGCAGATTGCGCGGATCGGTCCTCCTGCACCCCCCGCACCGCCGGGATCATCATCGACATCATATGTTCCAGATAGCGCGGGTCACGCCAGTAGAGCCGGAATATCTGCGCAAATACGATCCGGTGCTCAGGCCGGTTCACAAAACAGGCGTGCAGGGTCCAGTAAAAGTCACGCTTGTCCGTAAATCCGGCGGCCTCAACCGCGCGGATGGCATCAATGACCCGTCCCGGCCCGATAGCAATGCCGGCGCGACGCAACGCACGTGCGAAATGGGTGATGTTACCGGCAAGTTTCGGATCATCCGGCAGCTCAAGCGGCAGGTATTCAGGCATCTGCCCCACCAGAGCGCCAGGCCTTCCCGCGCCACCCCGATGTATAGTCCGAAGGAAACCGCATCAGACAGGCTCAAGCGTCGCTTTGACATTATCGAGGATACGTTTGGCCTCCGAACCCTGCAGCTTCTGGATATCGTCCTGGTATTTCAGGATGGCGCCCAGCGTGTCGGCGATCACCTCCGGGCTCAGGTTGATCACATCAAGGGCGAGCAGGCATTTGGCCCAGTCGATGGTTTCGGCCACCCCGGGCTTTTTGAAAAGATCCTCGGTGCGCAGTTGCTGAACAAAGGCCACCACCTCACGGCTGAGGTTTTCGGACGCTTCGGGTGCCCGGGCACGCAGGATCTCCATCTCGCGCTCAAAACCGGGGTAATCCACCCAATGATAAAGGCAGCGGCGTTTGAGCGCATCGTGCACCTCGCGGGTACGGTTAGACGTCAGGATGACGATCGGCGGCTCGGGGGCAACGATGGTCCCAAGCTCCGGGATCGTGACCTGGAAATCGCTGAGCGCTTCGAGAAGAAAGGCCTCAAAGGGTTCATCCGTCCGGTCAAGCTCATCGATGAGAAGCACAGGCGCGCCTGCTGCATCAGGCCGCATCGCCTGCAACAGCGGACGTTCAATCAGATATTCATCGCTGAAGAGTTCCTCCTGCAGCCCGGTGCGGGTGCTGCCGCCGGCGGCTTCGGCGGTACGGATCGCCACCATCTGGGCAGCAAAATTCCACTCGTAAACGGCACTGGAAGCATCGAGCCCCTCATAGCACTGCAACCGGATCAGGCGGCGGCCCAGACCGGTCGCAAGGGCACGCGCGATCTCGGTT
The DNA here is from genome assembly GCF_024639605.1 of Roseobacter sp. Classification (GTDB taxonomy): domain Bacteria; phylum Pseudomonadota; class Alphaproteobacteria; order Rhodobacterales; family Rhodobacteraceae; genus Roseobacter. The sequence continues at coordinate 15,297 of NZ_JAHEHZ010000012.1, forward strand.
TTGCCGACCCCCGCCTCGCCCTCCAGAAACAGCGGCCGGCCAAGGCTGAGCGACAAAAACACCACCGTACCCAGCGCACGGTCGCAGATATATCCCTGCTCAGACAGCATTTGCTGTACGGCGTCGATAGATGCGGGTCGGGTCATGCCGGCTCCTCCTGAGGTCACGCGATTAACTGCACTGCTGTGCCGGCGCGTCAAGTTCTGATCCGCAACGGCGGCCTGCTTGGGTCCCCGACCAGCACCCTCTGGGCATACGCCGCACAAAGATGTAATGTACCTGCTGCGAATGGCGCAGGCACAGGTACCGGCGTGGAGACAATAGGCGCACAACTGCGTTTTTGTTTCCGCAATTTTGCCTTAAAAGGCCTTTATCGATGCGCCAGACGGTTTGAAGGCCGGAAATTCCGGTCCTGAAAGGATTCGGTGATGCCGGATGCGGCGACAGATTTCGGACCCTCTCTGAGGGATCTCAGTAAACCGGAATGGATTGCTGAGGTTGGCGATATTGTCGATACCCGTGGCTGGATCAGGCCCCTGGGGGCGCGGCATCTGGCAACCTTTATCGAAGACAACAGCACACTTCTGGTGACCTTTGAGACGCTTCAGGGCATTCAGGCGCTCTCACCGCTGGGCCATCCGCTGGGCTGGGATCTGGTGCGCGATCAGCGCTGGTCGCATCTTGCCGTGATCAGCGACGGGGACACATGGTTTCGCGACACAAAGGTATATGAGCTCTTCGACAGGCTTGTAGATGAGGGCTTTTTCGACGGCTTCGACCGCGTGCTCTTCTTCGGCGCGGGCCCCGGCGGTTATGCCGCGGCAGCCTTTTCGGTGGCCGCCCCGGGTGCGCGGGTTCTCGCCATTCAGCCCCAGGCGACACTCGATCCTGCGATGACCGAATGGGACAACCGGTTCACTCATATGCGCCGCACCAGTTTCACAGACCGCTACGGCTATGCGCCCGATATGATCGACGCCTGCGAGCGGGCTTTCATCATCTTTGATCCGCGCGTGGCTGAGGACGCCATGCATGCCGCACTTTTCTCAGGACCATCGGTAACCAAACTCCGCTTGCCCAATATGGGGACTGCCCTGCAAACCGATCTGCTGCACATGGGGCTGCTGACCGATCTTATCGAGCTTGCCGGCAAGGGCATGCTGACCCCGCGGGTCTTTTACGCGATGGCGCGTGCGCGGCGCAGCCACCTGCCCTATCTGCGTCGTCTGCTCAGCCGGCTTGACGCTGACGACCGGGAACCGCTCGCCCGCCGGCTCTGTGCCAATGTGGCGGCCCGCCTGCATGCGCCGCGTTTTGCGCGCCGCCTTGAGGCCCTGCACGACCCGGCAGCGGAGTGAAGCTGGCGCTGCCTGCGCACCTGTGCTAGCGGAAGGCCATGACACGTACACTGACGATCCGCCGCCCCGACGACTGGCACCTTCATCTGCGCGACGGCGCTATGCTGCGCGCCGTCCTGCCGGAAACCGCCCGCCATTTCGCCCGCGCCATCATCATGCCCAATCTGGTGCCTCCGGTGGTCACTGGCGCCCAGGCCAAAGCCTACCGCGACAGGATTATGGCAGCATTGCCGGAGGGCTCGGACTTCACGCCCCTGATGACGCTTTATCTGACAGAAAACACCGACCCCGATGACGTGGCCGCGGCGCACCAGGCAGGTCTCGTGCATGCGGTCAAGCTTTACCCGGCCGGCGCCACGACAAATTCAGCCAGCGGTGTGAGCAATTTCGACAATGTCCGCCCGGTACTCGAACGCATGGCGGAAACCGGGCTGCCACTCTGCGTGCACGGCGAGGTCACCGATCCCGATATCGATATCTTCGACCGGGAGGCCGTTTTCATCGAACGTGTCCTCGACCCGATCCGACGGGCAACCCCCGGCCTGCGCGTCGTGATGGAGCATATCACCACCTCTGACGCCGTGGCCTATGCGCGCGCCCAGGGCGCGGATCTCGCCGCGACGATCACCACCCATCACCTGGTAATTAACCGCAACCACATTCTTGCGGGCGGTATCCGGCCACATTACTACTGCCTGCCCGTGGCCAAACGCGAAACCCACAGGCTTGCCCTGCGCGAAGCTGCCACTTCCGGTGAGACGCGCTTCTTTCTGGGCACCGACAGCGCCCCGCACACGGACGCCAACAAGCTGCTGCCCTGTGGCTGCGCGGGCTGTTTTACCGCCACCAACACAATGTCCGTCCTGGCCCAGGTCTTTGAGGAAGACGGCACCCTCAGCAACCTTGAGGCTTTTACCTCACTCAACGGCCCCGCCTTTTACCGCTTGCCAGTGAATGATAAAACACTGACGCTGGAGAAATCCGCGCCCGACTACCCCGGCCATATCGATACCGACGACGGCCCGGTAACTGTCTTTGATCCCGGCACACCGCTCACCTGGTCTGTGACCTGACCTTCTCTGGCTCTTAAATATCCCCGCCGGAGGCATAAAACCCTTTATCCACCTGCAAGGAGCACCGCATGATCCCCTCCGGCTACCCCGATGCCTCCGAAATGGCCCGCCTCACTGCACGCATGCTGCTCGAGATCAAAGCGGTCCATTTCAACACCGCAGAACCCTTCACGCTGGCCTCCGGTCTGCCCAGCCCGACCTATATCGATTGCCGCAAGCTGATCAGCTATCCGCGTATCCGGTCCACCCTGATGGATTTCCTGACCGTGACTGTGATGCGCAACACCGGCTTTGAAGCCTTTGATAATATCGCCGGCGGTGAGACAGCCGGCATCCCCTTTGCGGCCCTCGTCGCCGAACGCATGGCCCTGCCGATGACCTATGTGCGCAAGAAACCCAAAGGATACGGCCGCAACGCCCGCATCGAAGGAGACATGCACGAAGGACAACGCGTGCTGCTTGTCGAAGACCTGACGACCGACGGTGGCTCCAAACTGTCTTTTGTAGACGCAATCCGCGACACCGGCGCGACCTGCGCGCATACTGCCGTTATTTTCTACTACGATATCTTCCCGGAAACCGAGAAAACCCTCGGCGGTCACGGCGTTCAGCTGCACGCGCTCTGCACATGGTGGGACGTGCTCGCGGAAGCGCAGACACAGGCGCTTTTCGATGACGCCACACTCGCCGAGGTAGAGAATTTCCTGCATGATCCGCGTAAGTGGCAAGAGGCAAACAAGAATTAAAAACTTTCCCACAGCCGCCCCGCGCCGGCCAACGCAGAATCGTTGCGCAAAACCAGATATTGCGGCATTTTTCTGCTGTGCTACACTATATCGACGGCACATTGGGCGAAATTGGTTATACACAGATTTGTCCCGCGTCTTTTCCCCGGATATTTCCAGATAGGGGCGCGCGCCGGTTTTCTGTATGACTAACCGGACCGGCGACGCAGACGCGCCGGATCAGAGCAGCAGTTGCGCAGGCAGGGACAGACATGAACGAAATAACGGCCTTCAATCCGACCGGGACAGATGTGCAGTCTCCGGACACCATGCCCCATTCGATTGAGGCAGAGCAGCAGTTGCTCGGCGCGATCCTGACCAATAACGATATTTATGACCGGGTCGCAGCCCTGATCGGTCCTCAGCACTTTTACGAACCTGTACATGCGCGCATTTTCGAGATCGCCGCCGCGCGTATCGCCAAAAACAACCTCGCCTCCCCGGTGACGCTCAAGGCGTTTATGGAAGACGACGAGGGCCTCAGGGAGCTCGGTGGCCCCGCCTATCTCGCGCGTCTGGCCGGGGCTGCGGTCTCGGCCTTTGCGGTGCGCGATTACGCAAAGATGATCTATGATCTCTCCGTGCGCCGCGATCTCATTCAGCTCGGCCGCGAGATCTCCGACAAGGCCGCAAAAATCGACGTGGCTTCCGAGCCGCGCGAGCAGATCGTCGAGGCCGAACAGGCTCTTTACGGACTTGCCGAACAGGGCCAGACCGAGAGCGGGTTTCAAAGCTTCCTGCGCGCCGTCACCGATGCGGTTAACGTTGCCAATGCCGCCTATCAGCGTGACGGCGGGCTCGCAGGCCTATCCACCGGCCTGATTGACATGGACAAAAAACTGGGGGGGTTGCACCGTTCAGACCTTCTTATTCTCGCGGGTCGGCCTTCGATGGGCAAGACCTCGCTGGCCACCAACATCGCGTTTAACATCGCCAAAGCCTACAAACGCGGGGCCCTGCCCGACGGCAGCGAAGGCGCTGTCGACGGCGGTGTCGTAGGGTTTTATTCTCTTGAGATGAGTGCCGAGCAGCTCGCCGCGCGGATTCTGTCAGAAGCATCAGAAGTGCCATCAGAACAGATCCGTCGCGGCGATATGACCGAGGCCGAATTCCGCCGTTTCGTGGATGCGGCCAAGGCGCTCGAGGCCTGTCCGCTCTATATTGACGACACCCCCGCGCTGCCCATAGCACAGCTTGCCGCCCGCGCGCGCCGGCTGAAACGGACCCACGGGCTTGATGTGCTGATGGTTGACTACCTGCAGCTGGTCCGCGGCACCGGGCGGTCGGAAAACCGGGTCAACGAAATCTCCGAGATTACCATGGGGCTGAAAGCCATCGCCAAAGAGCTCGACATCCCGGTGGTTGCCCTCAGCCAGCTCTCCCGTCAGGTCGAAAACCGGGAGGACAAACGTCCGCAGCTCAGCGATCTGCGCGAATCCGGCTCGATTGAGCAGGACGCCGATGTGGTGATGTTTGTGTTCCGCGAAGAATACTACAAAGAGCGTGAGAAACCCGGCGACCATGATCTTGAAGCCATGGCTAAATGGCAGGAAGAGATGGAGCGTCTGCACGGCCGCGCCGAAGTTGTCATCGGCAAACAGCGTCACGGTCCCATCGGCACCGTCGACCTCAGCTTTGAGGGCCGCTTTACCCGTTTCGGTAATCTGGTGCAGCCCTGGCAGCAGGGGTCTGACACCGAATTCTGACTGCGGCCATCTGCGATCCCCAACGCTCTCCCGCCCCGGCCTTCACTTGATTTTAAGGGCTCAGACCGCTATATATCGTGCAGGCAGAACCCTTTCGGATAAGACGGGGCTGTCTGAAGAGCAGCAGACCCGTGAAACAGACTGTTTGCAGAACGTGCGGTGATTTGAGATTGCCGCCTGCGCTGGACAGCCTATAATCTGAGCATCGGCATTGCCGGGCAATGAGAGGTGAATATGACAGGACCCGATCCGATCATCATCTGATGAATGATATCTGACACTCCGAAAACCTGAAGCGCCCACCCTCCCGGTGGGCGTCAGTTTTTAGTACCGGACACAGCGGCACTTTCCCCGGACACCGCCTCCGGGTCCGCGAACTTACCCGCCCGGATTTCAATCCGGCTGGGCTGGCTGCCATCGTCGCCGCGGTCGAACCGGCTGAGCGACAGCGCCGGAAAATCCTGCTCCATCTGGCTCAGGAGCTCCGAGCCATAGCGATGCGCCATGCGCGATGTACGCACGATGACCATCACACCGTTCAGCCTGCCTTCGACGCTCAGCGTCTGATAACTGGGGTAATTAACGCCGTCGATCTGCACTTTGATCTTTTCCAGCATGCCATAGAAATGCACCATCCGGCTGAGAATGGGATCGGTGACGCCATGCAGTTCCGCGAGGCGCGTGCGGTAAATTTCTGTGTGCCGGGCATCGGTGATATGCGGCACCAGCGACGGATTGGCTGTCATCTTATCGCGCAGTTGCGGCTCACCGGGAGATTTCGACAGAAACCATTCCATGTCACGGGTGTTGAAGTCTATTTCAGCATAGAGTGCACGCACGAGGTTGTTACGTTTTGCCCTGGCATCGCGCGTGGCCTTCCATCCCAGATAAATTTCCCGGATCACCCAGACGGCCACAGCTGCCGCAAAGGCCAGGATAGCGCGCATCAGAATAACCTGTTCGGGCGCCAGTGCGGCTTCTGCTTCCATAGCGCGGATCCCTTTTGCTCACATTTCAGCCAGACAACGCGCTGAAACCAAAGTCAATGCCGCTCGCCCGCCCTCTGCACCTGAATGTGACTGGACAGAACCGCACCCCTCTGGCGCTATAGGGCATGCGCACGCTCCTTTTACTACTGATCATGTGCCTGACCGGCCCGCTGGCCGCGCAGGATACCGAGGTGGATGTCGAGCTCTTTCTGGCCGTCGATGTCTCGCGCTCCATGTCGCCCGAAGAACTGGAAATCCAGCGTCGGGGCTATGCTGCGGCCCTTACCAGTCCCGAGGTGCAGGCTGCCATCAACGGCGGTCTGCTGGGTCGTATCGCGGTTACCTATGTGGAATGGGCAGGTGAATACAATCAGCGTGTACTGGTGCCCTGGACGCTGATCGCCACGCCACAGGATGCGCGCGCCATTGCCAATGCGATCCTCGCCACCGAATTTGAGGGACTGCGGCGCACCTCCATCTCGGGTGCTCTGCTCTATGCCACCGGCGATTTCGCCGGGAACGGGTTCGCAGGTTTGCGCAGGGTCATCGATATCTCGGGCGACGGGCCCAACAATCAGGGACGCCCTGTTCACCTGGCGCGCGACAAGGCCCTCGCGGAGGGCTTTATCATCAATGGTCTGCCGCTGATGACCCAGGACGCGCTGAGTGCGATGTGGGGCATTCCCGATCTCGACATCTACTACCAGAACTGCGTCATCGGCGGCCCGGGCGCTTTTGTCATTCCCGTCCTGAGCTGGGATCAGTTCGCCGATGCGATACGCCGCAAGCTTGTGCTGGAAATCGCCGGCATCACGGCACAGATTATGCCGGCCCGGCTCTCCGCGCTGTCGCCCTATGACTGCCTCGTTGGCGAGAAAATGTGGGAAGAGAACCGCCCCTGGCTTGTCATTCCGTGAGCCGCCTCTGCCAGGGGCCGCCCTGCGCCATCCGGTCCGGCAGGCGATCCGCCTCTTGACCTCTGCGCTCAACCCGTCAAGAACACGCCCATGAGTACCGCTGTCCTTACCGTAGACCTTGGCGCGATCGTCTCCAACTGGCGCGATCTTGATGCACGCACAAATTGTGAGACCGCCGCCTGCGTCAAGGCCGACGCCTACGGGCTCGGCGTCGTCGAGGTCGCGCGCGCACTCGCAGGCGCCGGCGCGCGCCACTTCTTTGTCGCTGTGGCCGAAGAGGGCGTGCTCTTGCGCAAAGCCCTCGGTCCCGCCCCGCGCATCAGCGTCTTTTCCGGGCATATGGCCGGCGATACAGAGCTCATCCGGGGCGCAGGGCTGGTGCCGGTTCTCAACTCGGTCGATCAGATGCTGCGCCATGTGGAAAGCCTGCCCGGCCACAGCTTTGGTATTCAGCTTGATACCGGCATGAACCGCCTGGGCATGGAGGGTGCCGAATGGGCCGCGATCCGCGATATAGCCCTGCCCCAGAATCCGACGCTGGTCATGTCCCATCTGGCCTGCGCCGACGAGCCCGATCACGGGATGAACGCCCGCCAGCTTTTACGCTTTCACGAAATGACCGACGGTCTGGAAGTGCCGCGCTCGCTCAGTGCAACAGGCGGCATCCTGATGGGTGCGGATTATCATTTCGATCTCACGCGCCCCGGTATCGGCCTTTATGGCGGCATGCCGTTTGTCGATGCCCGCCCGGTCGTTCGTCTTGATGTACCGGTTATTCAGGTGCGTGATGTGAGCCCCGGCGAAACTGTGGGCTATGCAAATACATGGACAGCCCGCAGCCCGGGCCGCATCGCCACGATCTCCGCAGGCTATGCAGACGGATTGATGCGTGCGATGGGCGCAAAAGCGACCCTGCATGCGGGCAGCTCGTCGGTGCCGGTGGTCGGGCGCATCTCCATGGACCTTATCGGTGTCGATGTCACGGGGCTGGCCACTGAGCCCGACAGCCTGCAACTCATCGGGCGGCACCAGTCCATCGACACCGTCGCAGGTTTCGCCGATACCCTGGGCTACGAAATCCTGACCTCTCTGGGGGCGCGCTACCGCCGCGAATACACCCGATGAAACCCATAGCACTTCTGGGCCGCACCGTTCTGGGGCTGCTGGCCGCCATTGGCCGTATCGCGCTTTATGGCATCGACGCGATCAGCCATGTGGTCCGCCCGCCTTTTTACGGGCGGGAATTTGCCTCGGCCCTGCTGAACATCGGCTGGCTGTCGCTGCCTGTGGTCGGGCTCACGGCGGTGTTCACAGGCGGCGCGCTGGCGTTGCAGATCTATGCCGGCGGCTCGCGTTTCAATGCCGAGGCCGTGGTGCCGCAGATCGTGGCCGTCGGCATGGTGCGCGAGCTTGGCCCTGTGCTCGTGGGCCTGATGATCGCAGCGCGCGTGACCTCCTCAATTGCCGCCGAGATTGCGACGATGAAGGTGACCGAACAGATCGACGCTCTCGTGACGCTCTCCACCCACCCGATGAAATACCTCACGGTGCCGCGTGTGCTTGCCGCAACGCTCGTCGTGCCGCTGCTGGTGGGTGTGGGTGACATCATCGGTATCTTTGGCGGCTATGCCGTCGCCACCGGAACGCTCGGCTTCAACCCCGCGGCCTATATTCGCAACACGGTCAACTTCCTTGAGCCGCTTGACGTCATTTCCTCGCTGACCAAGGGCGCGGTGTTTGGTTTTGCCGCAGCTCTCATGGGCTGTTTCCACGGGATGAACTCCGGGCGCGGAGCCATGGGCGTGGGGCGCGCGACCAAGACCGCCGTGGAGGGGGCCGCGATCCTGATCCTGGCGGCCAATTTTGTGCTTACGGGGGTGTTTTTCTCGCTATGATCAAAATGGAAAACATCCACAAATCCTTTGGCTCAAACCATGTTCTGCGCGGTCTGAACCTCGACGTGCCAAAAGGCACATCCATGGTGATCATCGGCGGATCAGGCACAGGCAAATCGATCGCAATCAAATGCGTGCTTGGCCTTGTGACACAGGACGAAGGCACCATTTACGTCGATGGTAAGGATGCCGCAGACACCACTGACCGGGACGCCTTTCTCGCCCGCTTCGGCATGCTCTTTCAGGGGGCCGCGCTCTTTGACAGCCTGCCGGTCTGGCAGAACGTCGCATTCCGCCTGCTGCGCGGATCCCTCAAGCGCCCCAAAGAAGAGGCGCGCGACATTGCCATTGAAAAGCTGCGCCGCGTGGGTCTGAAACCGGATGTGGCTGACCGGCTGCCCGCTGAGCTTTCAGGCGGCATGCAGAAACGTGTGGGCCTCGCCCGCGCCATCGCAGCCGAACCCGAGATTATCTTCTTTGACGAGCCCACCACCGGGCTTGATCCGATCATGTCAGGCGTGATCAATGATCTCATCCGCGAGATTGTCGTTGAAATGGGCGCGACGGCCATGACCATCACCCATGACATGACCTCGGTGCGCGCAATCGCCGATAATATTGCCATGCTGCACGACGGGGTCATCCAGTGGACGGGGCCCGTGGCTGACATGGACAGCTCCGGCAACCCCTACCTGGAACAATTTGTACATGGCCGTGCCGAAGGACCTATCGAATCCGTGCGCTGAGCCTTCTCCCTGCCAGATCCCGGCGAATTTAATGAAATCGTTGTAAAAAACCGTTGCATGATGGTCGTAAAAACTAACACATCGTTAGGCCTGCCCGGGCTATGCCGGTATCGCACCGAAACTGAACGGCATGGAGACAACCTGTGGCACAACCTGCTCTGCAGACCAATCCCGGACTGATCAGCGCGCTGATCGTTGATGATAATGCCTTTGACCGGCGTCGTATTACGCGGCTGGCCGATCAGACGGGACTGGACTTTTTCATTCGCGAGGCAGGGACGGCCGAGGAATTCGGCCGGCTGCTTGATCAGGACAAATTCGACGTGGTTTTCGTTGATCTGGATCTGGCCGGCGCCAACGGGATGAACCTGATCTCTGGTGCCCGTACGCACCATATCAACAAGAACGCCGCGATGATCATGATCTCCGGCAATGACAAGGCCGAAGTCGCCCTTGAGGCACTGCGCAAAGGGTTTGCAGATTACATCGGCAAAGACGCCCTGACCGCTGCGGCTCTTGAACGGGCGACCGTCAATGCGCTGCAGAAATCTCACCTCAACCGCGAGGTTGAAAGTGCCAATTCCGAGACCCGTTCGGTAGAGGCGGTACTGCAATCGTTTTCCCGCGCCTGCAGCGAAGAGATGCGTCCGATGCTCGTCCGCATGGTCCGGCAGGTTCGACAGGTGAAAGAGACCGCAGACAAGATGGGCGCCGGGCACAGCATTGCAGAGATCGAAAGCACCTGCGCGCGCATGGAGGAGTTCTTTCAGGATCTGGAATCGCTTGCGCAGGACAAAAAGCTTCGTGACATAGCAGGTGGCGCAGCAAAGGATGTCGTCCGCTATTCCGAAGACCAGCCAAAAGAGCAGTCCTCAGTTCCTGTCGCACCTGTGCGCGTCAAGCGCCCTGCCCGCCCGTCGCTCTTTCCCAGAAAGTAAACGGGCCCCTGCCATCGGTTCATCGTTGTGTTCACACAGACCGGCGCGCGCTCTTTCGGCCTCGCAGCGCGAGCCCGGCCGGGGCACTCTGTTCTCTGCGTTTGGTCCGGCATAAGCGTTTATCTCCGCGCGCTGACCTTAGTTGTCGCATGTTGCTCCCGCAAACAGGCCGCCTGTGTTGCGTGGCACTCCCCGAGACGCCACGACACCGATTTGACGTTTGACCCGGTCGCAGGTTCGGGCCATGTAAAGCCCATGGCAAAATCCCCTTCCTTTTCCTGCTCCGCCTGCGGCAATGTCACGACCAAATGGGCCGGACGGTGCGAGTCCTGTGGCGAGTGGAATACGATCTCTCAGGACGCAGGCATCTCCAAGGGCCCTGCGAAATCCCTTGGCGGCAAACGCGGTGCAGCGATAGAACTCACCGACCTGTCCACCGAAGAGGCACCGCCGCCGCGTACGAACTCAGGCATCACCGAACTGGACCGGGTACTTGGTGGCGGGCTTGTCGCCGCTTCGGCCATTCTGGTCGGGGGTGACCCGGGCATCGGCAAATCAACACTGCTGCTTCAGGCCGCAGCACAGTTTGCCCGCAGCGGGCTGAAAACCATTTACGTCTCCGGCGAGGAGGCCTCGGCCCAGGTCCGTATGCGTGCAAGGCGCCTCGGTCTTGCCGACGCGCCGGTGAAACTCGCAGCTGAAACCAGCCTTCGCGATATCCTGACCACGCTGGAGAGCGAAAAACCGCAGCTTGCGATTATCGATTCCATCCAGACCATGTGGGCCGACAATGTCGAAAGCGCCCCGGGCTCTGTGAGCCAGGTCCGCGCGGCTGCCCATGAGCTCACCACTTTTGCCAAACGCCGCGGGCTCAGCGTTGTTCTGGTCGGCCATGTTACAAAAGAGGGACAGATCGCAGGCCCCCGCGTGGTCGAGCATATGGTCGATACGGTGCTCTATTTCGAAGGTGAGCGCGGGCATCAGTTCCGTATCCTGCGCGCCGTGAAAAACCGCTTTGGCCCTGCCGATGAGATCGGCGTCTTTGAGATGACCGGCACCGGTCTGGCGGAGGTCGGCAACCCCTCGGCACTCTTCCTCAGCGAGCGCGGCACGCCGAGCCCGGGATCTGTGGTATTTGCCGGCGTCGAAGGAACGCGCCCGGTTCTTGTTGAATTTCAGGCCCTTGTCGCTCCATCACCGCATTCTCAGGCCCGCCGCACGGTTGTCGGCTGGGACGGCGGGCGGCTCGCGATGATATTAGCGGTGCTTGAGGCGCGATGCGGCATCCCCTTTGCGGGCCTAGACGTTTATCTCAATGTGGCCGGAGGTCTCAAGGTCTCGGAACCGGCCGCCGACCTCGCCGTTGCCGCCGCTCTTCTCAGTGCGCGCGAGGATGCCGCTCTGCCAGCGGATACCGTGGTTTTTGGCGAAATCAGCCTCTCGGGCGCATTGCGACCCGCAACACAGACCGAATTACGCCTTAAAGAGGCCCAGAAACTGGGGTTCAGTCGCGCCATCGCTGCAACAGGTGGCAAATCAGTTGGTGTGAATGGCATTGCCTTGAACACCATGTCTGATCTAACAGGTTTTGTAGGCGAGATATTCGGCGCAGGCTGAACGGGCAAATGAAAGGCTGTTAAGGCTATGGAAGGTTTCACGATTATTGATGGCGCTGTGGCGCTGGTCATCGTCGTTTCGGCGCTGCTGGCCTATGGGCGCGGTCTCGTGCGCGAACTGATGGCAATCGTCGGCTGGATCGCGGCGGCAATTCTCGGCTTCATGTTTGCGCCACAGGTCGAACCGCTGGTCCGCGAACTGCCTGTCGTGGGTGAGTTTCTCGCCGACAGCTGCGAATTATCGGTCATTGGCGCGTTCGCTGCGGTATTTGCCGTCGCCCTGATCGTCGTATCGCTTTTTACACCGCTGTTTTCATCCGTCATACAACGCTCTGCAATCGGCGGCGTGGATCAGGGACTTGGTTTTCTTTTCGGCGTGATCCGGGGCGTGCTGCTGGTTGCAGTGGCGTTCTTTGTTTATGAAACCGTGGTCACGGGCGAGACATATTCGGTCGTGGACGAAAGCCGCTCTGCGGTGGTCTTTGCCCAGATGGCCGATCAGATCGAGAACTCCGAGCCGGAACAGGCGCTTGGCTGGATCACGCAGCAATACGAAAGCCTGGTTGGCGCCTGCGGCTCCTGACAGGCAACAACCGCCGCTCCGGCGCCCGCAACACATCTCTCTGCCCGTCCCTGCTGCGCCGTCATGCGGCCATTGCCCGTAACGGCGCGCCGGTCTGCACTGAACCGGCGTGTCATATCTGCTGAAAACAGGTGCGACGCGACGACATTCGGGCACCGCTTTGCGATACTTTCGTGACACCCCTGCCCGGACGACCTACATAGGGGCGAAGCGCAACGGATTCGGAGCTGCCCCTTGTCCAGGATCATGCCCCCCGCCCATCCTTTCGACACGTCTTATCTGCGGGATATGGACGACGGCGACAAACTTAAAGAGGAGTGCGGTATCTTCGGCGTCATCGGCGTTGACGAGGCTGCAAATTTTGTGGCGCTCGGCCTGCATGCTCTCCAGCATCGCGGTCAGGAAGCCGGCGGTATCGTCAGCCACCACCCCGAACACGGGTTTCAGTCTGCCCGGCGTTTTGGCTATGTGCGCGACAATTTCACCAGTCAGTCGGTCATGGAAACGCTTCAGGGACCGCTGGCCATCGGCCACGTGCGCTATTCCACGACCGGCTCAAAAGGCCAGACGGCGATCCGTGATGTGCAGCCGTTTTTCGGCGAGTTTGCCATGGGCGGCGCCGCAATCGCGCATAACGGCAATATCACAAATGCCAACGCGTTGCGCCGCGAACTCATCGAACGCGGCTCGATTTTCCAGAGCTCGTCGGACAGCGAATGCATCATACATCTGATGGCGCGTTCGCTGCAGCGTACCATCCCCGAACGTATGGAAGACGCGCTGCGCCGGGTCGAAGGAGCCTTTTCCATCGTCGCCATGACACGCACTAAACTCATCGGCGTGCGCGACCCGCTGGGCGTGCGCCCGCTGGTTCTGGGCCAGGTCGGCGACGGCTGGGTACTGAGCTCCGAAACCTGTGCGCTGGATATCATCGGCGCGACCTTCATTCGCGAAATCGCCCCCGGCGAGATGGTTGTAATCACTGACAAAGGGGTGGAGTCTCACTTCCCGTTCCGCCCGCGTAAACCCCGTTTCTGTATTTTTGAACACGTCTATTTCTCGCGCCCCGACAGCATTCTTGGCGGGCGTTCAGTTTATGAAACCCGCGAAGCCATCGGGCGTGAACTTGCCGCCGAGGCGCCGGTAGATGCAGATCTGGTCTGCCCCGTGCCGGATTCAGGCACGCCGGCAGCCATCGGCTACAGCCTCGCATCCGGCATCCCATATGCGATGGGCATCATCCGCAACCAGTACATGGGCCGCACCTTCATCGAGCCCACCGAACAGATCCGGAATATGGGCGTGCGCCTCAAACTCAACGTCAATCGCGCGCTGATCGAAGGTAAACGAGTGATCCTCGTGGACGACTCGGTGGTACGCGGCACCACCAGCCGCAAGATCAAAGAGATGATTCTTGATGCGGGGGCGGCCGAGGTGCATTTCCGGATTGCCTCCCCGCCCACGGCCTGGCCCTGTTTTTACGGCGTCGACACGCCACAGCGCGAAAAACTGCTGGCCGCAACCATGTCCGAAGAAGAAATGCGCGATCATCTGCAGGTGGACAGCCTGCGGTTTATCTCGCTCGACGGCCTTTACCGGGCGGTCGGCGAAGCGCAGGGCCGCAATGACAAACAACCGCAGTATTGCGACGCCTGTTTCTCCGGCGAATATCCCGTGGAACCCTCCGACCAGATCGAGAGTGGTTTTGAAATGAAACCTGCCGCCGAATAACATACGATGCGGTGCAATGTTCAGCACCGACGCATTGCGCCCGACCCTGCTGATCTGCAACCCGCACTTCCGGCCCATCTTCTGCCCCGAAAGACCCCACGTGACAAAAACCGCTCTCATCACCGGCGCCTCCCGCGGGCTTGGCGCCGCCCTTGCCGAAGCACTGGCCGGCACCCACCACATCATCGCCGTGGCCAGAACCACCGGCGCGCTGGAAGAGCTGGACGACCGCATTCAGTCAAAAGGCGGTAGCGCCACGCTGGCGCCGATGGATATCACGAACGCCGACGCAATGGCCACGCTCTGCCGTGGGATCTTTGACCGCTGGGGCAGTCTCGATCTGTGGCTTCATACGGCCGTGCATGCCGCCCCGCTGGCACCCGCAGATCATGTGGACAGCAAGGATCTTGCAAAGTCGGTCAACGGCAACATCACCGCAACTGCCATGCTGATTACCTGCGTGGCCCCCCTGCTCGGACAGGCCGGCACGGCCGTTTTCTTTGATGACCCGCGCGGCGGCGAGAAGTTTTTCGGAAGCTATGGCGCCAGCAAGGCGGCGCAGATCGCTCTTGCGCGCAGCTGGCAGGCCGAAACCGCGAGGATCGGGCCGCATGTGCAAATCCTGACACCCGCACCGATGCCTACGGCCACCCGCGCACGTTTTCACCCGGGAGAGGACCGCAGCGCCCTGAGCGACCCGAAGACTGAAGCCACCCGCCTGCTCGCCCTTATGGGCGAGGCTGCAGGCCAAGCGCAGGGCGGGGTTCCTTCCGGCTGAAAATCAGCACCTGCGCGCCCTCCGGGCCTGGTCCGTTAATCGGGCGATGCCGCAACAGGTGTGATAAATACCGCGCTCACCTGGCGGCCCTGCTTGCCGCCCCCGGCACCCTCGCCTATCAAGTGCCAAAAGGGAGCCTCATGCGCATTCTCATTACCAATGACGACGGGATAAACGCCCCGGGTCTGAAGATCCTGTCACAGATCGCGGCAGAGATTGCAGGCCCGGACGGCGAGGTCTGGACTGTGGCACCGGCGTTCGAGCAATCCGGTGTCGCCCACTGCATCAGTTATACCCATCCGATGATGATCGCGGAGATGGGCCCGCTCAGCTTTGCCGCCGAAGGCTCACCCGCCGATTGCGTACTGGCCGGTCTGCACGATGTGATGAAAGATACCCCCCCCGATCTGGTGCTCTCAGGCGTGAACCGGGGCAACAATTCTGCGGAAAACACGCTTTATTCCGGGACAATCGGCGGTGCGATGGAAGCGGCGCTCCAGGGGCTGCCGGCGATCGCCCTGTCGCAGTATTACGGACCCGCCAACAATAAGACAGACAACCCTTTCGAGGCGGCCGCGAGCCATGGTGCCGAAGTCGTCCGCCGGATCCTCGCGCAGACCCCGGATGAAACCGGCGGCTACCGGCTTTTTTATAACGTGAACTTCCCACCCGTGCCCGCCGCCGATGTTAAAGGTATCCGCCTCTCCGTTCAGGGCATGCGCGAGGGCACCGTGTTTTCAACCGAGCCGCACCTGTCGCCTTCTGGCCGGCGGTTTCTGTGGATCCGCGGCGGCAATCAGCAGATCTCGACCGCCCCCGGCTCTGATGCAGCCGATAACCTTGACGGCTACGTGTCCGTGACGCCGATGCGGGCAGATCTTACAGCGCATGACGTCATGGAGGATCTGAAAGGCATCGCCACGTGACCGATGAAGCCATGCGCAAAATGCAGTTTCTTTATGCACTGCGCTCCAAGGGTGTGACCGACAAACGCGTGCTTCAGGCGATGGAAACGATCGACCGGGGTCCGTTTATCCGCGGTATATTTTCAGCCCGTGCCTATGAAGATATGCCGCTGCCCATCGCATGCGGCCAGACCATCAGCCAGCCTTCAGTCGTGGGTCTGATGACCCAGGCGCTTAAGGTCAGTCCGCGCGATAAGGTGCTTGAGGTCGGTACCGGCTCCGGCTACCAGGCCGCAGTCCTCAGCCGGCTGGCACGCCGCGTCTATACCGTGGATCGCCACAGCCGTCTGGTGCGCGAAGCACGTGTGCTTTTCGATGAAATGAACCTGACCAATATCACTGCCATCACTGCAGACGGCAGCTTTGGCCTGCCCGACCAGGCGCCCTTTGACCGTATTCTCGTTACCGCCGCCGCCGAAGACCCCCCCGGTACCCTGATGGATCAGCTTAAACCGGGCGGTATCATGGTTGTGCCAGTGGGTCAGTCGGACGCCGTGCAGCACCTGATTGTGGTGAAAAAGACGGAAACCGGCGTTGAGTATGACGAGTTGCGCGAGGTTCGCTTTGTTCCGCTGCTCGAAGGCTTGGGCAAGGACACATAAGCTGCTATAAGGGCACCAGAACAGCCGGGCTAACCGGCAGGTGCCTGAACGGCCACTTTGAGGACAAGCAGATGACCCGACCGATACCGCGCCGCCGGGCGCGCCTTGCGATCACAGCCACCACCGCTCTTGTGCTGCTCACAGCCTGCGACCAGATCGATTATGACATGCGGGGCGGGCTCGGCCAGACCAGCACCGCAGAAGCCGCCGCCGACGTGCAGACTGCTTCACGCCCGGCCCCCGATGCGCGTGGTGTGATCTCCTACCCCAACTATCAGGTTGCCGTGGCGTCCCGCGATGACACGATCAACGATATCGCCAGCCGGTTGGGCGTCGATGCCTCGCAACTTGCGAGCTATAACGGCATCTCACGCGATGTGCCCCTGCGACAGGGTGAGGTGATCGCCCTGCCGACCCGTGTGGCTGTGCTGTCCTCTTCTCCGGGCACCGCGGGTGCAACTCAGGCCGGTGCCGTGGATATCGGCACACTTGCGGGTGACGCGATCAACCGTGCACCGGCGGGCAATGCTGGTTCGGGTGGCGTGCAGACGGCCGCACTGCCTCCTGCTTCGGGGACGGCCGCAACACCCGTCCCATCCGGCAAAGAGCCTGTCCGCCACAAAGTCGAGCGCGGAGAGACCGCTTTCACAATCTCGCGCCTTTACCAGGTGCCGGTAAAATCGCTGGCCGAGTGGAACGGGCTCGGGCCTGATTTCGCAATCCGCGAAGGTCAGTACCTGCTGATCCCGGTCGCGCGCCAGGCACCACCGGCAAGTGCTGCCGCCGCCGTCACCCGCCCCGGCGAGGGCTCCCCCACACCAACACCGCCGAGTGCCGCCAAACCATTGCCGCCTGCAGCTTCAGCGGCACCTGTAGCCGCCGCCCCCAAAGTGGACGTGGGCGAGCAGACAATCAGCACGGATGAAGCGCGTATGCTCTTTCCCGTCAAAGGCACGATCATTCGCGGATTCTCCAAAGACAAAAACCCCGGCATCAATATCCAGGCCGCCCCCGGCACCGCCGTGAAAGCCGCAGAAGGCGGGGTCGTCGGCTCCATTCTCGTGGACACCGACGGCGTGCCGATCATCGTGCTGCGCCACGAACCACAGCTGCTGACCGCCTATGTCAACGTCGTTGATTACACGGTGAAAAAAGGCGACCGCGTCACCCGGGGACAGACCATCGGCAAACTGAGTGATGACGAAAATGCCTATCTGCATTTCGAAGTCATTGAAGGTGGTCTGGAGCGCGTGGATCCGATGCTCTATCTGAAATAGACCGGCTCCCGGCAACAGGGTTTCAACCTGTGGTCGCGAAAGCTCCCGGAATTCCCTGAAATTGCCCTGGACAGGTCACTTTTCTCCTGTCCGCCGCCATCGCCCTGCCCTGTTTCCGCTTCAGAAACAGTCACAGAGAACTTCTGCGATTGGGCGGTGCCATGCCGGCGTTTTACAAATACAACTTTGCCATACTGGGGACGCAGTCCACCGATGGCAGCGGCGCGCCCATTGACTACGACAGTGTGCCCACGGGCTCCTGGTCTTATGGCGGCACGACCACGATGTTCGTTGTGGAAGAGCGCAATCAGTCCAATGCCGAATTCGAGGGCGACAAGCGCGACGAAGAGATCGCCCAGAATAACCGGCTCGGAAAAGGTCAGTCTCAGAGCGTCGAAATCAACGGATCAGATCAGCAGCTGATCTGGGATTACACCTTCACGGTCAGTGACGGAACAAACACATGGCGCATCGGTGTCATCGATGTGGATCTCAACAACGACAATGATCTCCAGGATGCAGGCGAAGACGGGTATTTCCTGGTTTTCCCTGACGGGATGCCCCCGGCCAACACGAGCCTGAGCGTCGGTGGTGTGGTCGAGGATGATGTCTCCACCCCGCATCTTGATCTTGGGGCCACACTCGTATGTTTTGCCGCCGGCACCCTCGTTGACACATACAGCGGACCGCGCCCGGTTGAGAGCCTTGCCGCCGGCGATCTGGTCATGACGCGTGATGCCGGTCTTCAGCCGCTGGTCTGGACAGGTGCGACGACTGTGCCCGCACTTGCTGACGCGGCCCCCGTCGTCATCTCCGCCGGCGTTCTCGACAATGAAACCGACCTTGTGGTCTCTGCGCAGCACGCGCTTCTCGTCGAAGACTGGCGTGCAGAGCTGCTCTATGGCGAGACCGGCGTGCTGGTACGTGCCATTGATCTGCTTGGCCATGACGGCGTTTACCGCCGCCCCGGAGGGATCGTTACCTATTGCCACATCCTTTTTGACGCCCATCAGCTGGTGCGCACCGCAGGCCAGTGGTCCGAAAGTCTTTATCCCGGCGATATGACCCGCCAGATGGTCAACCCGGTGGCACGCGCCGAGATCGAAACCCTGTTCCCCGACCTGAAAGGATACGGTCCCAAAGCCGCGCGCTGTCTGCGCCGGTTCGAGGCCGGATGTCTGCCCCTATGAAACCTCAAAGCTCCATCCCCCGGACCTCAGTTTCTGCTTATTTTTCGCTGGGAAGTGAAGAAAACGGTGTGTGCACGAAATTGCTTCTGCTGCTGCAGACCCGCAACTTTCCCGAAGATCACAGCGCACAGATCATCCCGTTCCCGGGTCGCGTCAGCTGCTGATTTTCACGCCCTGACGTCCGGCAAGATCGGTGAAGTACTGCCAGGCCACGCGTCCCGATCGTGCGCCGCGGGTCGCCTGCCACTCAATGGCTTCGGCATGCAGGGTCGCGTCATCGATATCGACATCCCAGGCGTCGCAATAGCCCCGGATCATCGCCAGATACTGTTCCTGATCACAAGAGTGGAAGCCGAGCCAGAGGCCAAACCTGTCTGACAAAGAAACTTTTTCTTCCACAGCCTCTGACGGGTTAATCGCACTGCCCCGTTCATTCTCAATCATATCCCGCGGCATAAGATGGCGGCGGTTAGACGTGGCATAGAGAACCACGTTATCGGGGCGCCCCTCGATACCCCCGTCCAGAACAGCCTTGAGGCTTTTGTAATGCGCATCATCATGGCCGAAACTCAGGTCGTCGCAGAACAGCACAAACCGGTAGGGCGCATTACGCAGCAGGCTCAGCAAGCGCCCCACAGAGGGCAGGTCCTCGCGGTGCAGTTCCACAATGCGCAGATCTTTATGTTCCGCATGAACCGTGCCGTGTATTGCTTTAACAAGACTTGATTTTCCCATCCCACGCGCACCCCACAAGAGGGCGTTGTTTGCCGGCAATCCACGGGCAAAGCGGCGTGTGTTACCGAGCAGCGTATCGCGCGACCGGTCGACACCAACGAGCAGGTCAATATCGATGCGGGACACCTGCGCCACCGGCTCAAGCCGGTCAGGACCAACATGCCAGACAAAAGCGGACGCTGATGAGAAGTCAGGGGCTGCAAGAGGTGCCGGCGCCATCCGCTCCAGCGCGGCGGCGATCCGGTCCATCGGATCATCAATCACGTCAGATCATCCTCGTCGTCGTAATACCCTTCTGCGCGAAGTTTGGCCTCGCGCTTGGTTTCCACCCGGCGCACGAGGAAAATCGATACCTCATAAAGCCCGTAAACCACCACAAACAGGATCACCTGAGTAATAACGTCTGGCGGGGTCACAAGAGCGGCAAGCACCAGAATGGCAACCACGGCATATTTGCGCACGTTTCCAAGACCTTCGGCACTCACAAGTCCCGCCTTGCCCATCAGTGTCAGCAGAACCGGAAGCTGAAAGCACATGCCGAATGCGACGATGAATTTGATCGTGAGGTTCAGGTATTCCTGAGCGGAGCCCTGAAAGACAACGCTCAGACCCGGATTGGTGGCAGGGTCTCCCGGCAGCGCCTCGCCTTCGGCTCCGAACTGCTGGAACCCCAGAAAGAAGTCATAGGCCAGCGGTGTCACAACATAAAACGCAAAGGATGCGCCAAGCAGGAACATTACCGGCGAGGAGATCAGAAAGGGCAGAAAGGCGCCCTTTTCGTTGCGGTAGAGCCCTGGCGCCACGAAACGCCACATCTGATGCGCGATCACCGGAAAAGAGAGCATCAGCCCGCCCAGAAGTGATACTTTAATTGCAACGAAGAAGCCCTCCTGAGGACTGATAAAAATCAGATCGCAGTCCTGCCCGCGCTGAGCCAGCACCGTGCAAAGCGGATCGGTCAGAAAGTTGAAGATCGGCGTGGCGACAGTAAAGCAGATGATCATGCCCACCAGAAAAGCAATAACCGACCGGATCAGCCGCGTGCGTAGTTCCGCCAGGTGTTCGATCAGCGGGGCGGCGCTGTCTTCAAGGTCATCCGATGCGCTCATGTTTCGCTCTTCTGCTCCGGTGCCGCAGCGGCTTCAAGTTCGGCGGCTTTAGCCTGCGCCTCTTCGGCTTCGCGCACTTTGCGGTCTGCGGCGGCGCGCGCGGTGGCCGCCTGTATCTTTTTGGTCTGCTCTGCGCGTTCCGCTGCCAGTTTGCCGGTCTCGCTGTCCGGGTCAAAACTGCCCAGATCGCTTGCGGCCTTTTTGACCCCGTCCATCGCAGAATTTACGGGGTTGGTCGCCGCGCGCAGTCCTTTGGAGATGTCCTTCACGCCCGCATCATCTGCGGCGTCATTCATTGCCCGGCTGAATTCGCGCGCCATTCCCTTGGCCTTGCCGACAAACTGTCCGAGGGTGCGGAACATGACCGGCAGGTCCTTGGGACCGATAACGATAAGCGCGACGATGCCGATAACCAGCATCTCCGTCCAGCCAAGATCGAACATGACGTCAGACCTTGTCTTTTTCGGTCTTCAGATCGGTGGCCGGGTGGGTGCCTGCATCTGTGCGCTGGGGCGTAATGTCTTTGGCGTCTTCCTCAGAGGCGTTTCTGATCTCGTCCTGGCCCTCGTTGATGCCTTTTTTAAAGGATGTGATGCCTTTGCCCACTTCCCCCATCAGGCTCGAGATTTTGCCGCGTCCGAAAAGGACCAGCACGACAACAGCGATCAGCAGCAGGCCGGGAAGGCCGATATTGTTCAACATGAGTAATCTCCAGAATGGTCTGTGTCCGCGCGCCGCGGACCTGTCGGGGATGTGTGTACGCAATGGTGCGCGGCGGATGAAGCCTCAAAACCTCGCCGCGGGCCGAAAACCGGGTGACAAGGTGCAGATTTTAGGGCTCGCAAAACTCAACTGACAGGTTTATGTCAGTTGTACTTCGTCTGAAGCGCGTCAGACGCAACCGAAAGGACTGAAGTTGCGCGGTTTAAAACCAAGGCACATCGTTTTTCCATGCGCAGGCGCTGACACCGCGCGGGGAGCAAGCGACACCCCTGTCGCGGAAAGCATGACCGTCCCGCACAACTCAGATGCCGGCACCGAGGCTTTCGTCGCAGCGGCAAACAAACTGGCCCCGCTGATGCAGAAAAAAGGCGACGCTCCGGTACGAACTCTGAGTGTCTGGGAGACCGGCCTCCGGACCGGTCCTGTAATCCGGACCTCAGTGCAGATTACCGGCGCCGCAAGGATCACGCAGGGGCCGGCAGCCGCCCCCTTTGCCCAGCAGATCGACGGCGATACAGTGGTGATGCGCCACGCGCCCGCGCGGCGCACCCTGAGAATGGCGTAACATGTCCCGCACGGACCGCCTCTTCGACATCATCGGGATCCTGCGCGACGGTAAACTGCACCGCGCGCAGGACATCGCCGGTCGTCTCGGAGTTTCCGTCCGGACCATCTACCGCGATATGGACACGCTGACGGCCTCCGGCGTGCCGGTCGAGGGCGAACGTGGTGTGGGCTATATGATCACCGCCGCCATCACTCTTCCGCCCCTGAACCTGACGGCAGCCGAACTTGAAGCGCTGAACCTCGGTATGGCGATTGTCGGCGAAGCGGCTGATCCTGATCTGAAGGCCGCTGCGCTGAGCCTTGCCGATAAAGTGGATGCCGTGCTGCCCGCACAGGTAATCTCTCAGGCGGATGCCTGGAAGTTCGCGGTTTATCCCTTTGCAGACGCGGCGCGTGGCTTTGCCCATATGCCGACGCTGCGGGCGGCCATCCGGGCCCGGCAAAAGCTGCGCCTGACGTATACGTCCAGAGACAGCGTGGTGAGCACGCGTGTCGTGCGCCCGTTGCATATGGAATACTGGGGCCGGGTCTGGACCCTGACCGCCTGGTGCGAACTGCGCCAGGGTCACCGGGTGTTTCGTGTCGATCTCATTCAGACAGCCGAAGCGCTGCCCGAGCTGTTTGTGGATGAGCCGGGCAAAACGCTGGACGATTATGTGCCCTGAGACGGCTGGTGCCGGGAAAAATCCGTGCCTGCAGACCCGGACGCTGGCAGAAACACCGGGTCAGGCAATATCGATGCGATAACCGATGCGCGGGAAGTGCACACAGACGCGCCCGACATCCGGCTCCTCGCGAAGCACTGTAATCGTATCTGCGTTCGCCGTAACAACGGTGCCGGCCACCCCCTGCTCACCCCCGTCCACATCCGGGTGCACCACGACCTGCATGCCCTCGCGAAGCCCCTGCGGATCGTGTGGTGCAACGCCGGTGCCTTCGAGAGGGTCGGCGGCGGCGGCGATGTCGATGGCTTCCTGTGGTGTCATTGGGCTGACGGTCCCGTGCCCGATCGCCGCGACATTACGCTCCCAGCGCTCAAGATGCGGAAACTCCGACAGGAACGCCGCCCCCTGATCCCATCGGCCGCGGATAAACCAGATCACGTGATAGATCTGCGCATCCACAGCGCCGACGGCCTCACCGAGCATATATGCGCGTCCGTCGCTGAGTTGTTCGTTAAACCAGCCGAGCGGCCCGCGCATCTGAGAGGCAAGATGCGGTAATGCTGCATTCGCGGCTTTGAGACCCGCCGCCCAGTCCGGCCCGAGATAGAGCCGGCCCCGGTCAGCCGCAAAATCCTGCGGCAGGTTATCCCCGGCAGATCCGAGAACGATTTTCACCGCGAGGTCAAAAAACGCGCCATCGGTCCAGCGGCTGAGCCCCCACATCAGACCGGCCTGCGCGGTCGGGAAAAATGAGGGTTCCGGAAAGCGGCGGTCAAGTTCGCGGATAATGCACTGGCTGTCACAGTAGATGTCGGCACCAATCTGCATAACCGGCGTGCGGCGGTATCCCCCCGAGAGCTTGGTGAGATCAGGCTTGGGCGCGAGACGCGGAATTTCCACATCGCGCCAACTGCACCCTTTGATCCCGAGCGCAATCCGCGCCTTTTCGGCCACGGGCGACTGCGGGTAATTATGCAGAATAATCTCAGGGGCGCTTGCGCTCATTGTCCGGGGTCCTTTTTCAACGGGGCACGGTATGAGCGCGATCCTGCACTCATAAAGGATCAGGCATGAAACGGGCGCGGCGATCTCTCAGCCACGCCCGTTTCCGGTTCTGTCAGAACAGCAGCATTGTAACGTAAGGTCGACGCATCCGCGCCCGCGTTCCTGTCACTGCCGCGTCCGGCTCAGCAGCCTGCGACGTTCTGGCCTGCTGCGGCACCTGCGGCAGCACCTGCGGCAGTTGCGATCGTCTGGCCTGTGCCACCACCAATCTGGTTGCCGATCACGCCGCCCGCGATTGCACCGCCGATAGCACCCGTAGCACAGTTCCGTGAGCGTTGCTGCTCAGCGGTCACGGGTGCACAGGCCTGAAGCACACCGATCAGAGCGACCAGGGAAGCTGTTGTCACAATTTTCATAGTTAAGTCCTCATTTCATAGTGGCGGGCCAGAGCGGCGCCGATCCTGCCTGCAGGTTATTTCATCCGCAGAGCCAAGCACAAGACCCACTTCACAGCCCCGTGACACTGCGAGGAATTACGCCGGTGCGCTTCAGGACTTCAGCGTCCAGCCGGTCTGTCGCGGCAGGAATGCCTCAACGCTGGCCTGGGCCACCACAATCGGGTCATTCCGGTCGGCAGTCTGCACGTTCAGCCCGCCTTTCACGACCCGCACCTCTGCACGTCCGCGCGGCAGCACCGGCAACAGATCATCCGGATTGACCGCATCAGGCTCCTGCACGCCGACAGTCACCTGCACCCGCATTTCAGAATGCGGCAGGTCCAGCACTCCGAAAAGCGGCAGCGATGAGTGGCGAAAAGCATCCTCGATCGCGCGTTTTGCCGCTTTGGTGTAATTCTGGCCGTGCAGATCATTGCCCATGCCCATTTCGATGATCAGACGCTGCTCACTCACCTGCCTTCTCCATATTAAAACCGACGGTCAGGGCGACGTTTGCCATGATCGTGGGATTGCCGTCGCCGTCCGGCCGCGGCGCATCAAGCCCGCCGTGATGCACGCGCACCTGGGCATCGCCATAGGGAAAGGCTGCCATGACCTCGCTCACATCTACCGCTTCGGGCTGCTGCACACCGACATCAACGATGATCTTCATATCGGTTTTTTCAAAGCCGAAGAGTTCAGCCAGATTGATCGAATTGTGCCAGAGCGCGTCTTTGACACCCCGCACCGCGGCCTGGGTATAGTCACCGCGCCGCAGCGAGGTCCCCATACCGAATTCCACAAGTAACCTTTGCATGCGCATCGCTCCTTCAGGCCGCAAAAACAAAACACCGGTCGCGCCGGATCGTCAGCCACATAACCGTGCCCGGTTGCGGCAAAAACACATTCGGCACCGTCGCCCGGAGCACAGAACCGTCGTAGTCCATCACGAATTCCACGAGGCTTTCATTGCCCATAAACCGCGCCCGTTGCACGATGGCGCGCGCGGCCGTGCCGTCACTGGCGGTGGGCTTCGGTCCCTGCCCGCCCCGATCGAAATCGATCCGTACGTGCTGCGGGCGAAACACAATGTTGACCGCCGTGCCATCCGGCACACCCGGGGCCAGAAACCGGCCAAAGGGGGTATGCGCCAGTGCGCCCGACACCTCGGCACGCAGCACGTTGGCATCCGAGAAAAATGCCACCGCGGCACGGTCCACCGGGCGGGTATAAACATTGTAGGGCGCGCCCTGCTGCACGATTTTGCCGTCGCGCATCAGTGCGATTTCGTCGGCCATGCGCATCGCTTCCTCAGGCTCATGCGTGACCAGAAGAACCGCCGTGTCCTGCTCTTTGAGAATCGTCAGCGTTTCGTCCCGGATGCCGTCACGCAACCGGTTGTCCAGCCCTGAGAACGGCTCGTCCATAAGCATGATTCGCGGACGCGGTGCCAGAGCACGCGCCAGCGCCACGCGCTGCTGTTCACCGCCCGAAAGCTGGTGGGGATAGCCGTCGATAAACCGCAGAAGATCAACCCGCTGCAGCAGTTCTTCGACGCGCGCGCGTTTTTCCGCACGGGTACCCTTTTTAAGTCCGAAAGACACATTGTCCGCGACACTGAGGTGCGGAAAGAGTGCAAAGTCCTGAAACATCAAACCGATCTCGCGCCGCTCGGGCGGCACCCGGAAGACCGTGTCACAGATCAGATTGCCATCGACCCAGATCTCGCCGCTGTCCTGCATTTCGACACCGGCAATCATGCGCAGCGTCGTGGATTTGCCACAGCCCGACGGGCCCAGCAGGCAGGTGACCTGCCCCGGCATTATCTTCAGGCTCACGTCATCGACCACGGCCCGCCCGTTAAAGGCGCGGCGCAGGTTCCTGATCTCTAGCCTCGGGTTCGGCTGGGACACGTGGGGGCAGGCTCCGGAAATTCCGACAGAAAGGGTCGGGTTGGAGCTATCAGCCCTGCCCGCCGCCCGCAAGTATTGCAAAGATATCCGCCTGACAGGTGCCCGGATGTGGCGCCCGCACCGGTGTCCGGCCCGGTCCTGGGCCCGCCTTGCGCAAAGATGCGCCGCTGTCCCGCGGTTGGGCACGCTGGCGCCCGGGGTCCCACAACGCCGCCAGCAGCTCGCGCAAAAGCTATTCCGTCAGGTCAAAGAACGCCTCAGCACGGTCCACCCCGTTCACCTGCAGCACGATCGCATGTCGCCCGGGATACAGCGTAAAGGTCGTCGCATTCCCCTTCATTGCATGGGATTTTGATGCAGTGAAAGGTTGCCCGGGACGCGCAGTTCCCTGTCTGAGCTTGAACACCTTCTGCGACGCTCTGCCCGAGGGCCGATGAAAGCTGATCCGGTAATCCACCAGAACCGGCATTTCATCCGTTACCGCGATCTCGCAGGAAAACGCCAGAGCGTCGCCGATGGGGACGGTGGCCGCGTCGAGGGAAAGTGTCACAGCCGCCGGGGCCTCCTGCCGGTACCCAAGCGCCAGCAACGCACCGGGATGGCCTGACTTCACTGCGGTGCGCAGCGCATGGCGGGTCATCCAGGCCAGCTCTCGGGGGTCCTGATCTGCGGCTTCTGCCCA